>NZ_CAKUAT010000003.1 GCF_934636665.1 uncultured Senegalimassilia sp. | reverse complement strand
CGCCCGGGTAAGAGCTTCGGCGAGGTCTACACGTGCGTCATCGACCCCTCCAAGGCCATCTACGTGCCCCGCGGCGTGGGCAACTCCTTCCAGGCGCTCGAGGACGGCACGGCCTACACCTACCTGGTGAACGCTCACTGGTCCGCCGAGCTCAAGAAGACCTACACCTTCGTCAACCTCGCCGACCCCGGGCTCGGCATCAAGTGGCCGATCCCGCTCGACGAGTGCGAGCTGTCCGAGGCCGACAAGGCGCACCCCATGCTCAAGGATGCCGTCCCCATGGCGCCCCGCCGCACGCTCGTCACCGGCGCCAACGGCCAGCTCGGCCGCGCGGTGCGAGAGCTCGCCGAGGAGCGCGGCGTGGCGGAATCCTTCGATTTCGGCGACCGCGACGAGTTCGACTTCTCGGATCCTGCCGACTATTCCAAGGTCGATTGGACGCTCTACGGCACCGTCATCAACTGCGGCGCCTACACCGCCGTCGACGCCGCCGAGACCCCCGAGGGCCGCGCCGCCGCCTGGGCGGCGAATGCGCAGGGCCCGGCGCTGCTGGCCAAGGTTTGCGCCGAGCACGGCATAACGCTCGTGCACGTCTCCAGCGACTACGTCTTCGACGGCACGCGCGAGGAGCACGACGAGGACGAGCCCTTCAGCCCGCTCGGCGTCTACGGACAGACCAAGGCTGCCGGCGACATCGCCGTGGGCAACTGCCCCAGGCACTACATCGTGCGCTCCAGCTGGGTCATCGGCGATGGCAAGAACTTCGTGAAGACCATGGCGGCGCTCTCCGACCGCTGCGCCGACCCCGATGATTCGCTGAAACAAGTGACGGTGGTGGACGACCAGTTCGGCCGCCTCACCTTCACCCGCGACATGGCCGAGGGCATCTTCTGGCTGCTGGGTTACCGCGACGGCGAGAAGGGGCCGAACAGCCCGTGCGTCTACGGCACGTACAACCTCACCGGCTCCGGCAAGGTCGCCTCCTGGGCCGACATCGCCGCGAAGGCCTTCGAGCTGCGCAACGGCAACGCCGACGCCGTCAAGCCCGTCTCGACCGCCGAGTACTACGCCAGCGCCAAGGGCCCGATTTCACCTCGTCCCGTTCACTCGGCGCTAGGCCTGGGCAAGCTTCAGTCTGCTGGCTTTGAGCCCGATGATTGGAGCGAAAGGCTCTCTAGATATCTTGAGCAGATTTAGATTCAATTGCTCTCTTGAATGAAATGGGGCTGTATCAAAACTAGTGTTACAGCTCGGCCCGCCAAGATCGGAAAAGTCTTGGCGGGCTTTCTTTTTTCAGATTCCCCAGACAGCCTCCCCGCTGGTGTCGCAATAGCATAAAATGGCCTCTGACATGGGGATATGATAGAATAGGTAAGGGGATGCGGACATTTCCTTGGACCGGCTACGCCGCCAGCCCTAGGCTCCTGCGGTACTGCATCGGGCTCATCCAGCCCAGCTTCTCCTTCGGCCGCTCCTCGTTGTAGTATCTCAGATAGGCGTCGAGCATGCGGCAGAACTCGGGTGTCGTCACGCCCGACCAATCCCGATGGTGGAAGAACTCGTTCTTGAGCCTGCCGAAGAATCCCTCCATCGCCGAGTTGTCCGGGCTGCATCCCTTCTTCGACATCGACCTGGTCAGGTGGTTTTCGTCGCAGATCGCTATCCAGCCCGGCCAACGGTAGTGGCAACCGCGATCGGAGTGGGCCACGGGGCGCTGGCCCTCGCGGAGCGTGCCGCACGCCGCCTCGAGGCTGCTGTTGGCGAGCTCGGCGTCGGGCCTCGTGCCTATCGACCAGGCGGGCAGCCCTCCGTCGAAGCAGTCGAGGATCGGGGAGAGGTAGACCTTGCCGTCCGCCAGGCCGAACTCGGTGATGTCCGTGAGCCACAGCTCGTTAGGGGCGTCGGCACGGAAATCGCGGTTGACCAGGTTCTCTGGCGCATCGGATATCTCGCCTTTGTACGAGCTGTACTTCGCTTTCCTCTTCGCGTACACGACCGAAAGGCCCTCCTCGCGCATGATGCGCCGCACCACCTTCTCGGACGCCACCACCGGGTCGTCGCCCGACCGCAGCGCGTGCGTGACGTAGCGGTAGCCGCGCGAGGCGTTCGCGCCCTCGAACACCTCGCGCACGCGCGCCCGCAGCTCGGCGTACTTGTCCGGCCTGCAGAGCGCCGCTCGCTGGTACTCATAGGAGCTCTTCGATATCCTCAAGGAATCGGTGGGCTCTTTCAAGCTTCTTCCCGTCGTCGCCCGCAGCTCGTTTATGACCAGGGCTTTCTCCCTGTTCGTCATCGGGCTGGGGCTTTCGGCTTTTAAAACCTTCGCCGCCGCCCTCAGTATGTCGTTCTCGAGCTCGAGCTTGCGCACGCGCTCTTCCGGGCTTCCCTCGAAGCCGTCGTACGCCCTGTCGTCGGAATCTCTCATGGGTTCTATGGGGCTCCTGTCCGCCGCCGCGGGGCTCGGGTCTTCTGCGGCTCTGGCCCAATTGTAGACCACCGCGGCGCTCGACACACCCAGCATCTCGGCGACGTCCTTGCCGGCCATGCCCGACCTCACGAACGCCACGGCCTGCGCCTTCAGCGCCGGGTCGTAATGGCTCCAAGGCCTGCCGGCCCTTCTCTCGTGCGACGCATCGCGCCGGTTCGGCCAGTGGTACAGCGTCTGGCACGTGGGATATCCCAGCTTGCGCATCGCGCGCGTCACCGATCCGCCGCACTCCTCGACCATGTCGACGGCCCTGCGCTTCTGCTCGTCCGTGTAGCTTGGCATTCGCGAACTCCTAACCGGACCGACTCGGTCCAACTATTTGTCCGCATCCCCGTACCATAGAATATAGCCATCAGTTTCCCGGGTCAGGAGGACAGATGGCGAACCCGAAGTTCAAGCCCTGCATGCAGCACCAGCCCATGCTCTTCCCGCCCTCAGTCGAGGAGCTCATTCCCGAGGGCGCGCTCGTGCGCGTGGTGGACTCGATCGTGGACGGCATGGACCGCTCGGTCTTGGAGTCCGCCTACCCCGGCGGCGGCGCCTCGGCCCACGACCCGTCGATGATGCTCAAGGTCGTCCTGTTCTGCTACGCCAGCGGCATCTACTCCAGCCGCAAGATCGCGGCGGCCACCCGCGAGAACGTGAACCTCATGTGGCTCACCGGCATGTGAATCTGAATCTGCCCCATTCCCGTTGACAAGTCGATTTCCGTTTCGCATGATGCGGGCAACGGAGGATAGGAGGCAGATATGGGAGCCCCATCGCCAAGGTACACGGCAGAGTTTAAGCAGAAGGCCGTGGAGCTTTACAAGAAGTCTGGGACGACCTACGCGGAGGTGGCGCGCGGGCTGGGCTGCGACGCCGGAAGCCTGTCCGACTGGGTCAAGAAGGCCGACGCGGCCGATTGCGGGGCGGCCGACAACTCGTTCCAGATGGCCGAGGACCTGCGCAGGCTCAAGCGTGAGAACGAGCGGCTGAAGAGGGAGAACGAGATACTTTTAAAAGCGAGCGCCTTCTTCGCCAGCAGGCAGCTGTAGGAGGGTCGGCGAAGAGGGCGAAGTTCGAGTTCGTGTTCTTCAACGAGGGCAGGTGGCCGGTCTCGGAGATGTGCGCCGCGCTCAAGGTGACCCGTCAGGGCTACTACGCCTGGAAGAGTCGCCCGCTGAGCGCGCACGCGATGCGCGACGAGGAGCTCGCTGAATTGATTTCCCAGGTCAGGGCTGAGGTGCGCGGCATATACGGCGCGCCGAAGGCGTTCTTCGCGCTGAGGCGCATGGGCGTGCGCACGTCGATGAAGCGCGTGGCGCGCATCATGCGCGAACGCGGATGGCGCGGCGTTACGCGCGCGTGCGCCAAGCGCCCCTCGGGCGAGAAGCGCGCCGCCAAGCGCGAATCGGCCGAAGACCTGGTCAAGCGCAAGTTCAGCGCCGACGGCCCCAACATGGCGTGGTTCGCCGACATCACCTATGTGAAGACCCGGCAGGGCTGGCTGTATTTGGCGCTGGTGATGGACATATGGTCGAGGCGGATCGTCGGCTGGGCCATGGGCCCGAGCATTACGGCGGAGCTCGCCGACGAGGCGCTGAAGATGGCGCTGGCCAGGCGAAACAATCCCAAGGGATGCGTGCATCACTCGGATCACGGGGCCCAATACGTGTCGCTGCTGCTGTCCAAGACCATGCGCGAGCACGGAATCCGCCCGTCGATGGGCTCGATATCCTCGCCGTGGGACAACGCCGCCATGGAGTCGCTCATGGGCATCGTGAAGTCGGAGTGCGTGCACGCGCGGGTCTACGCCACGCGCGACGAGGCCGCGCTCGACATCTTCGAGTACATCGAGGTGGTGTACAACCGCGCGAGGACCCATTCGGCGCTGGGCTACATGAGCCCGGCCGAGTTCGAAGAGGCCAATTGGCCGGATGGCGAAGGCCGCCCAAGGGCGGCGTAAAAGGTGTCAATGGAATCGGGGTAGATTCAGATTCAGATTCACCTACGTCAAGCACGCCGAGTTCTTCCGCGAGTGCCGCAACAGGAAGTGGCGCGAGGACGAGATGAGGGTCGCCAACTGGGAATACGACGAGGCCGACGACGCGTACACCTGCCCGGAGGGCCGCACGCTCGGCCTCACCAGGGAGTTCTCGCGGGTGTCGGAGCTGGGCTACGAGAGCACGGTGCGGGTGTACGAATGCGCGGACTGCTCGGGATGCACGCGCAGGGAGAGGTGCTCGAAGTCGGAGGACCCGGACGCGCCTAGGCAGATTCAGGTGAACCCGACCCTGAACGAGTACAGGAGGCGCGCAAGCGAGATGCTGCGCACCGAGGCCGGGTCCGCCCTGAGGAAAAGGC
Organism: uncultured Senegalimassilia sp.; assembly: GCF_934636665.1. Classification (GTDB taxonomy): domain Bacteria; phylum Actinomycetota; class Coriobacteriia; order Coriobacteriales; family Eggerthellaceae; genus Senegalimassilia. Next base: position 144,440 of record NZ_CAKUAT010000003.1, on the reverse strand, counting down.
GCTCCGTCGACGTGGAGACCGTGTTCGGCGACATCAAGCGGAACCTCGGGTTCAGGAGGTTCACGCTGAGGGGCCTCGAGAAGGTGACGCTCGAGTGGAGGCTGGTCGCCACCGGCCACAACATACGGAAGCTCTTCCTCGCAGAGTCGAGGAAGGCGCCGGGGGCCACGGCGTAGGACCGCCCCCTCTTTTTTCTTCTTATCGCTTCGCGGCGGCCGGCGCGGCCTCGGGATCTTGGGCACAAGAAAGGGGCTGTACCAAAATCACTTTTGATACAGCCCCATTGACTTTATTTTCCCTCACGTCGATTTCGTTTTGTTAGGTAGTTCTTCGTGGCAAGAAGTGTGTTGGTTACTCCGGTGTTTTTCAGATTGTAAATACCTTGCCCCAGCAAGCCTTTCATGTGAGGAAGCGGATTGATTTTCGGGCAGGGGATGCCTCTCAGATTTGCGTAAAGGCGCTTCATGCCCGGTGAGACCTCGTTGTCGGTAAACACCAGGTTTGCATCCATACGCTCGAACATGTGCTTTGCGGCCGCGCGAACGTCATCGTGGGCCAGGTCGACCTCTTCGATGATGCCGGACAGGTAGGTGAATCCGCGGCTGTTGTGAGCTCGCAGAATGCGTTCGTCAGTGACGTTCAACCGCTCGAGAACATCCATCATATCGTTCCAACGCTCAAGTGGCAGCAAAGTGTTCGTGTGGGCGAAGTTCTTCGATTTTTCCGGTGTTTCCTCGCGATAGCAGTAATATGCGGTGTCGAAGTAGCCGATACGGTCTGTTTGACACAGCGTTTCAACCAGGAATGGATTGTCGGCCCAGCCAGCACCAGGAATCTCTTTAAAGCGAATGCCATGATCGTCCAAGAATGATTTGCGATAGATGGCAGACCAGATAGATGGATGATGGCACAGCAGGTGCGCTGCATCGGCAATAGCAAAAGGCTGCTTTGCAGGATGGATGCGGTTTTTGTAGCTGCAGTTCAGCTTGCGCTGCTGTTTGGTGTCGGGCATCCAGATGCGCCAATACGGTGTTTTCACGATGTCGAGCGGCGTCCCTGCTTGAGCAAAACCGCTCTCAAAGGCAAGCATGTCGGAATACATGCCAGGTTCGATCCAGTCGTCAGGTTCCACAATGGAGATCCAGGTGCCAGTAGCTTCGGTTAGGCCTCGATTGCACGTGGCGCCATAACCTTGATTCTGCTTATCGATGATTTTGATACGGTTATCGTTGGCGGCATAGCGTTGCATGATGGAAAGCGAATTGTCGGTGCTGCCATCGTTGAGCAAGATGATTTCCAGGTTGTCGTACGTTTGCCCGACGATGCTGTCCAGGCATTGCTCCAGATAGGGGCCTGCGTTGTAAATCGGCACGATTATCGATACAAGCGATTCGCTCATGTTCGTCCTTTGGTTGATCTGGCGCCTGTGCTGTAAGCTGCGCCGTTATTTTGCCAAACTGTTCAAATCATAACGTAAAATAGTTTGATATTGCTAAATACCATAAGGAAGGTGCCTCCCATGTGGGGTTTGTTTTGTCTGACGACTGCCATAGTCGCGATATCGTTGTTCGGCCCAGGGTTTCTTATGCTGCGCGGATTCGGCGTGTCGCGTTGTCTTGCGTTCTCGCTGGCTCCGCTTTTGGGTGTGGCCGCATACGTACTGGTTGGTTTGGCATACGAGAAGCTCGGTGTTTGGTCTTGCTGGGCGTCGCAGGCGGGTCCGCTGCTTGCTTTAGCTGCGATTATTTTTGCGATTCTGCGTTTCGGTCTCAAGCGGAAGCATCCTGTCTCATTTTCCCTGTCGGATCATGGGACGGCGCTTGGTGGCAGGCTATCGTTTGATAGTGCATGCCTTCTTGGCTATATTGCGTTTGCGTGCGTGTTTGCTGGCGGTTTGTTCGTGTGGTATCTAGGGTCCCCTTATTCATATGCGCAGCAATTCGACAATATTAGCCACCTAGGAACTATTCAAAGCTTTGTCAACTCGGGGGTTTGGTCGCCATTTGCTTCGTCGTTGTATTCGTCAGCTAGCGATGCCGCCATCAATCCTTTGCCTGGCGGCGGTTTTTACCCGACCGCATGGTATTCGGTAGCTGCATTAGCAGTCACTTCTATGGGAGTCACAACTGCTTTTGCGGAAAACGTTGCAAACTTCGTCTTTGCGGCGCTTGTTCTCCCGGCTGGTTCGTTTGCTTTTATGCGTGTGATGTTCGATGACCGAAAGGCTGCCATTCCTTTTGGCGCATTCTGCACGCTGCTGTTTGCAGGGTTTCCTTGGATGCTCCTTTTCTTTGGGCCGTTGTATCCGAACATGTCGGCATTTTGCCTTATTCCTGCGGCCGCAGCTACGTTTTTGCTGATGTTTCAGCCTGGTTGCTCCCGTAAGCAGCGCATCGGCCTTGTCTTCTTCTTCTTTGCATTGATGTCACTTGCCTTGGCTCAGCCGAATGCTGTGTTCACGCTTGCCGTGTTGCTTGCGCCCTTCTGCATCTGGCAGGTATCGCGTATTCCGCTGTCGATGAGGTGCAAGGGGAAATCCTGCGTTGCTATGCGCATCTTGTTCGGCACAATTGCTCTTGCTGCCATATATGCAATTTGGATGGCATGCTATAACGCTCCTTTTTTGGCTTCTGTTGTTCAGCATACCTGGCTTCCCTATGCAGATAGGTTGGAGGCTTTTGAAGATGCCTTGGTCGTAGGGTTCATGGCCGAAGGGTCTCAGATCGTCTTGGCTGGACTCATCATTGTCGGGGCCGCTTGGACCTTTTGGCACCGTAGGTATCTTTGGCTGTCGTTTTCGTATGCGTTTGCGTGCTTGATTTTTGTGGTGAACGGATACTCCGATGGCCCGTTGAAGCACATATTTGGCGGCTTTTGGTATACCGATCCGTGGCGCTGCGGTGCTATGGCGTCGTTGATCGGTATCTTTTTAGCGGCAATGGGTCTGTATGCATGCTGGCGCGGGGCCATCCTGCTTGTCGAAAAAGCGCGAAAAGGTGCAGTCTCGTTTCCTGTGTCAGCGGTTATTGCTGCCTGCCTTGCGCTGTTTGCGGTGCTAGGTTCGACGTTTCCGGGAATACCTGCTCCAGGGTCGCAAACTGGAGCCATTGCGTTTAGATCGGTGCTGAGCGATCTGCATACCAGAGCATCGGTTGCTTCTGTGTACGATGATGCCGAGCAGGCGTTTGTCCAGGAAGTCAAGCATGCGGTGCCGTCTGATGCCCTGATTATCAACGTTCCGGATGACGGGTCGGCTTTTGCGTTTGCCGCAGATGATTTGCGAACCTATTTCAGGCATACACGCGACTACGACGTTCCTAGGGAAACGATGGAGAGTCGAATAATCCGCGATAATCTCTGCGAGATTGCCACCAGGGAAGACGTTCAGAAAGCGGTGTCCGCAATCGATGGGCAATATGTCCTGCAGCTCGACCAAGGGGAACCATACGTTGTGAGTCCTCATTTGTTTACCTACGGAGAGGGAGAGCAGTGGCGCGGCATTGACTCGATACGTGATGACACTCCGGGATTTGAGGTTGTTCTTGCGGAAGGCGATATGCGTTTGTACAAGATAACCGCGGTGGAGGGTTAGCTAGCGTTTGTCTTTCAGGCTCGACTTGATATCAAGGCGTTGGGGAACTTCGGTTTCCTAACGCCTTTTGCTGTCCTGTGCGGCCTTGCACGCCGCCAATGTCAGCTCTGCGGTTCGTTTCCAAGAGCAGATTTCTCGGACGCGGTTGCCTACCGCCATGCCTTGGGCTTTGAGCGTTTCGCGGTTGTTGCTCGCGTTTTGCAATGCGTCTGCAATGCTATCGGGTTCCATGTCGCTGATGATTGTGCCGTAGTTTGCGTTGGGGATAAGCTCGTCTGTACCGCCTACGTTTGTGACGATCGCCGGCGTTCCACATGCCGCCGTCTCGAGCAATGTGGTCGCAAAGCCTTCGGATCGTGATGGAAGGCAGTATGCATCCGCTTGCGTGAACAATGCCGCAAGATCTGCACGGTTAAGCCTGCCGAGCAGGTGAATGGTGGGGATGCTCATAGCTGCTAGCTGGTCTTCGAGCGGACCGGCTCCTGCTACGGCTATCTGCACGTTCACGTTGCGCTGCTCAAGCATTTGCGCAGCTTGAGCGAGCTGCAGTACCCCCTTCTCGGGAATCAGCCTGCCCGCCGATGCGACAAGCAACGCATCGGCGGGGATGCCCAGCTCTGCGCGAAAATCACGTTGGGATGCGTTGGCCGCATATCGATCGGCATCGATTGCGTTGGGCAGTTCTCCTGCTGATGTGATGCCGAAATGGTCAAGCCAAGCGCTGGCCTTCTTTGATACTGCATAGCATGTTGGATGCTGCAGCTTATCTAGGGTGGTCATCGCGTGCTCGACCGCTTCGACGATTGCATTAGTTGCGCGGCCTCCCATTGCCAAGTGCGCTGATCCGTGCTCGATAAGCACAGGGGTGATGCCAAGCTTTTGCGCAAAAGAAAGGCCGGCAAGAGATAGCGGATAGAAGCGCGTATTTACCACTACGTAGTTCGGATGTGATTTGATTAAACGTTCCATGGCTGCGCGATATTCGGTGTTGAGCTTCGGTAACGGGTAGCGGCCACCAAGAACGTTAAGCGCGGGTAGGCGGATGATTTCTACATTGCCATCGCGTTCGTAGCTTTTCGCATTGTGGGTGTTCATGGTTACTATGGTGACCTTGCAGCCTGCGTCGGCTAAAGCGCGCGCAAGGCTTTCCGTGTACATCTCCACTCCGCCCATGCTTGGGGCGTAAAGCGCGGAGAATATGCACAGCGAAGTATTTGTTGAGTTTGCGTCTTTATTGTTATAGCGAACCATTCGATGCCTTTGATTGACGGAGCGTTGTTTGCTTGGATAAGGATACCGTATTGCTCGATATTGCGGAGATTTCGCTCCGGGTGCGATAGAACTCCTCTCCATTCGGCAGCTGTTTATTGACGCCGTGTCGTGTTTGACCGGTTAACGCTTGCGTGTGCCTAAGGTGTATGGGTCAAGGGTGCGAAAAAACGCGTGTGGTATACTATACGGTCGACCGCTAAGGAGCATTCGCCAAGATGCCGCACTAGATGGGATGCACGAAGATTCATGAGACGAAATCGCATATTGGCCGTTATCCCGGCCTATAACGAGCAGGACAACATTGTCTCCACTATTGAAGATTTACGCAATTGCGTTCCGGACATCGATTATGTGGTTATCAATGATGGCTCAAAGGATCAGACGCTCGATATCTGCAAAGAGCGAGGGTATAACTACGTTGACCTTCCGGTAAATTTAGGACTGGCTGGTGCTTTTCAGACGGGCATGCGTTATGCGCTCGAACACGGCTATGACTACGCTATTCAATTTGATGCTGACGGTCAGCACTCAGCGGCTTATATCGATGAGATGGTTGAAGTTGCTCAACGTGCCGAGGCGAACATTGTCATCGGTAGTCGGTTCGCTACGCAAAAGAAGCCCGTTTCCGCGCGCATGGCCGGGAGTGTGTTGATCAGCGCCATGATTATGCTGACAACACGGAAGCGCATTCAGGACCCTACATCGGGTATGCGTTTGTTTGACAAGCAGATGATTCCGCTGTTTGCCAACGAGCTTGACTTCGGTCCTGAACCCGACACCATCTCGCTTTTGATGCGATGGGGTTATAAGGTTGAGGAGATGCAGGTCGAAATGCGCGAGCGTGTTGCTGGCGAAAGTTACCTGAATTTCACTAAGTCTGTTGCGTACATGCTGCGTATGAGCATTTCGATTTTGCTGGTGCAGTGGTTTAGGAGGAAGAAGTGAGCCTGCTGTTTTCTGCGACCTTGCTTATTGGGGCCCTGCTGACGTTCGGGTTGATTCTGCGTAAAATCCGCAAGGCCGAAGTCACCATTGCCGATTCCACGTTTTGGTTCCTGTTCGCGCTCAGTTTGGTGCTTATGGGCGTATTCCGTCAGATCCCGTTTTTCTTCGCTGATCTATTCAGCATTGAGAGTCCGGCGAACTTCGTGTTCGTTTATGTGATCGCCGTGCTGGTCATCCGTCAGTTTTACGCTACCGTCGAGGTGTCGCAGCTGCGTGCGAAAGTGCGTAACTTAGTGCAAAATCAAGCATTGGCTGACGCGCAAGAGCGAACGAATACCGCTCCTGACGCAAATAGCGCGAAGGAGGCGTAGCGTCTATGGAACGTCTGACTATTGATGACATGAAATCCATCGAGCTTGAGATCATGGATGAGATAGACCGCGTGTGCCAAGCGCATGGGGTGCAGTATTTTTTGGGTTATGGCAGCTTGCTCGGCGCCGTGCGCCATGGGGGGTTTATTCCATGGGACGACGACATGGGCATTATCATGATGCGCGATCAGTACGAACTGCTTATGGCGAACTTCAACGAGTGGCGTACCACTGAGCGTTTCAAGCTGGTGTCGTATCGCGATAAGTCGTCCATTTATCAGTTTGCGAAGATTGTGGATACCACTACCGTTATTTTCGAGAACTTCGTGGGTAAAAAAGCTGCTACAGGTGTGTGGGTTGATGTGTTTCCGTTAGAGCATTTTAGTGAACAACAGGGTCCTGCCCTGTTGAAGCAACATCAACGCACGGGACTGCTTCGGAGCTTTGCTGTAGCCGATCCGTCTGTTGGCACAAACGCGTTTGTAAAGTTGGTCAAACGTATCGTGTGCCCGTTTGTGAAAAACAAAGACCTGTATGAGTTGGCTGAGCGTCTCGATCGTATTGCGTTGCGCATGAACGCAGCAGATTCTGCATCAACCCTCGTCATTGATGTCTTAGGCGAAGGAAAGCTGGAGAAAATGTTCTCCAAAGATTTGCTCGAACCGATTCGCATCCCCTTTGAGGATCGTGAGTATTTTGCTCCGTCGGGTTTCGAGGAGTATCTTTCCATTCAGTATGGCGACTGGCGTACGCCGCCTGCGGAAAACGCGCGCCCTGTGCATGTGATGGAGGCCTATCGCTTATGAGCGAAGCGTCTGCGCATAATTCGAAAGAGGGCGGCGCTCCCAAGCAACTGTCCGTGAAGGCGAACATGCTGTGGAACTCTGCGGGCTCCATGACGTATTTGGCATGTCAATGGCTTACCACCATTGTGGTTGTTCGTCTGTCATCGGGAGCGTTCGATAACGCCGGCTTGCTTTCTCTTGCAATGTCCGTGGTTGGTATTTTCGGCACATTTGCCAACTACAAGATGGGGACGTATCAAATTTCCGACATAAAGCGTGAAAACACGCTGGGCGAATATATGGGCTTCCGCTGCTTGACGCTTGCAGTGTCGTTTGTGGCGTGCATGGTGTATGCGTGGTTTACTTGTGCGGCGTATGCCTTGGCGACCGTAGCGCTGTTCTACGCATTTAAGGCGGTTGGCCTGCTTATTGACATCTTGCATGGCGAAGATCAGGTAAACCGTCGCATGGACTATATCGGCAAGTCGTTCATGCTGCAAGGCGTATCGACGCTTGCGGCTTTTGCTGTGGTATATGGGCTTACGCAAAACCTCAACCTTGCTATTGTTGCCATGCTGGTGGCGGTAACGCTGGTGATGGTGCTGTTTGATGTTCCGCATTGTCGCCGTTTTGCACGCGTGACGGTAAACCTTTCGGCAAAGAAAGCGGCGTTTTTCCTGCGTACGTCTTTGCCGGCGGTGGTTGCCTCCGTGGCTGCTAGCGCCATATTTACCGTCCCAAAGCAGTATTTGGCTATGGTTTCGGGTGATGCTGCGTTGGGCATTTACGCATCTGTGGCCGCGCCGGCATTGGTTATCCAGATGGGCGCGCAGTATTTATACGGTCCGTTGCTGGACATTTTCCCACGCATGTTCTTCGAAGGTGACATCAAAGGTTTTTTGGCGCTGCTCCGCAAAACGGTACTAGGGATTATTGGGGTTACTGCTGCGTGTGCTATCGTGCTCGAATTTATTGGCGCTTGGGCGCTTGAGTTGTTGTTTGGCGAATGCATTGCACCGTACGTGTACTTGTTGCAGCCCATCATCCTGTCCACTGCGTCAACGGCATTTCTGTGGTTCTTTGGCGACTTACTTATTACGTTGCGTCGTTTCTGGGCGAATTTTGCCGGCAATGTGATGGCATTCGTTTCGGTAATCCCTTTAACGTTTGCATGCGTGAACGCATGGGATATGAATGGCGTGAGCTTTGCGGGTGCGGGTGCGTGTTTGCTTGGCGTGCTCGTGTTGCTGGGTTTTTTGGTGCATACGGTGCGGCGTGGGCCCGATCGACTTGCGCGCAGGAGCGCGACCGAGGACGCTCATGATGCAAATGGTTCTGTGGAGGTTGAGGCATGATTCGCGTTCTGCAGGTAATAGGCGTTATGGATCGCGGCGGTGCTGAAACCATGGTGATGAATCTGTACCGTGCCATGGATCGAAGCTGCATTCAGTTTGATTTTTTGGTCCATGAGCAACGTGACGGTGATTATGATGCCGAGATTCGCAAACTGGGCGGACGCTTCTTCCGTGTCCCGCGCTTCACGGGATTTAATGAGTATGCCTATCGAAAGCAGTGTCGCGAGCTGTTTGCTGCGCATCCTGAGTGGGCGGTAGTGCACGGGCACATTGGCAGTTGCGCGCCCATTTATTTAAGTGAGGCTAAGCGTGCCGGCAAATATGCCATCGCGCATAGTCATGCGCAGAATTATGAGCCGGGTCTAAAAGGGATGGTCTTTAACCTGATCGCGCGTCCCGTTCGCCATATTGCCGATTACTTTATTGGCTGCTCGCGCGAAGCGGGGCTTGACCGTTTTGGGGAGGGCGTTGTCGAAGGGGATTCATTCTCTGTCTTGGCAAACGGCATTGATGCTCAGCGTTATACGTGCGATTCCTCGTCTCATGAGTTGGCAAAAGAGAAAATGGGACTTGCTGGTAGGCCGGTGGTGTGTCATGTCGGGCGTTTGATTCCGGTGAAGAACCACGAGTTTTTGTTTGATGTGTTTGAGATTGTTCGCAGGCGTTACCCTCAAGCTGCTTTGGTGCTTGCGGGGCGGGGGGAGCTGGAGCGTTCTTTGAGGCAATCGGTTGCAAGCCGTGGACTTGACGACGCGGTGCGCTTCTTGGGTGTTGTAGATGACATTCCTGCCGTCTTGCGGGCTGCGGATACTTTTGTGTTTCCCTCTATAAAAGAAGGGTTGGGCTTAGCGGCTATTGAAGCGCAGGCATCCGGGCTACCTGTCCTCATGTCTGAGGGCGTTCCTGCGAGTGCGCTCATGGGCGGGAATGCGCAGCGCATTGCTTTGGAGGCTGGTGCCGAGCAATGGGCTCATACGTGTATGCAGCAGCTTGATGCTGCGTTGAATGGCGAACGGTATGACGGGGTTGAACTGGTTCGCTCTCATGGGTTCGACATCGCGCAGACTTCGACGTGGCTAGCTGATTTTTATAAACGTGCAGCGCAGCTTGCGGCTCGCAAATGATCAAAGGAGAGTCAGGAAGACCGCTATGCGATACGAGCAGGATATGTTGCGGCACTTGCAACTTGCTGAACTGGAGATTTTGAAGGACATCGATCGGGTGTGCCGTGAATATGACATTGCATACTGGCTAGACTCCGGTACCGTGCTCGGAGCTCGCCGCCATGGCGGCTTCATTCCTTGGGATGACGATATCGACTTAGGTATGCCGCGCGATGACTACGAGCGTTTCCTAGAGGTTGCCCCCGCAGCCTTGGGGAATCGGTTCCGTGCGACTTGCTCCCGATCGAATCCTCGTCAGGCGGCATTATTTGCGAAGGTTATGCTGAAAGGCACACGTTTTGTAACCGATGAAACGGAAGAAGCCGGGTTTGACCAAGGCGTTTTCGTAGATATCTTCCCGTATGACGCTGTTTGTGCCGAGCCGGCTGCGGCGAAGCGGCAACGTAGGCGCTGCGTAATGTGGCAGAGCCTTTCGTACCTGTATCACTCCAAGCACATCGTGGTGCCGCATAAGGGGGCGCTCGGAGTGGTGGAAAAAATTGCGTGTCGATTAGCGCACCGTATAGCGCGTGTGGTTTTGTCCCCGGAGCGCATCAATCGTGGGTTCGATAAGGCAGCTATGATTGCGAAGGATGATCCAAAGTCCGATATGCTGATGGCGTCTTCGTATGCGGCAATCGAGCCTTATCCAAAGAGCATGCTGTTGCCTCCGGGCACCATAGAATTTGAGGGCAAGGAGTTTTTTGCTCCCGCGGATGTCGAGGGCTATTTGCGCACGCAGTATGGTCGAACTTGGAATCAGTTGCCGCCGGAGGATCAGCGCCGAAATCACGCTCCGAAGGAACTTGATTTGGGGATGGATTCGTAGGGCGCTTTGTCACTCGGCACGCTGCTCGCGTTTCGGGCCGTTTCGGGGGAAGTGAGCCTTCGGAGGCCTCATGTCGTGGTGTATGGTGAGATTGGAAGAGGCGAATAAGATGCTGAACTTTACCGTAGGGCCGGTTATGAGCCCTGATGAGGTGCTTTCCGTTGCAGGCCAGGATGCGCCGTATTTTCGTACCCCCGAGTTTTCGGATGTGGTCTTAAGGTGCGAGCGAGCTATGCTCGATTTGCTGCATGCCCCGGATGGCTCCCGCTGCGTCTTTCTGACTGCGTCGGGCACCGGTGCCATGGAGGCTGTCGTCATGGATGTCCTTAGGCCTGGTGAACATGTGGCAGTGGTGAACGGCGGCAGCTTCGGCCAGCGTTTCGTGGACCTTTGCTGCTTGCACGGCCACGAGGTTGACGAGGTGCGTCTTGATTTCGGTAAGCAAATCACGCGCGAGATGCTGGAATCCTGTGTGGGGGATGCGGTTACCGCTTTGCTCGTCAATATGCACGAGACGTCTTCCGGCTTGCTGTACGATATGCCCCTGATTTCCGATTTCTGCAGGTCTCGCGGCATAACTCTGCTTGTTGACGCTGTTAGCGCATTCATTGCCGACGAGCTCGACATGGAGCAACTCGGCGCCGATGTGGTGCTTACGGGCTCTCAGAAGGGTCTTGCCTGCCATCCCGGTATGTCCATCGTAGCGTTGTCCCCTGCGGCGCAGGAGCGAGTAGATTCTAACCCTGAGACCTGCAAGTATCTGAGCCTCAAGGAGGCTTTGCGCAATGCGGGCAGAGGGCAGACGCCCTGGACGCCTGCGGTTTCGATCGTGCTTGAAATCAATGCCCGACTAAGGTCTATCTCCGAAACCGGTATTGATTCGGAGCGCCGTGAGATAAGCTCACGTGCCTTTGCCGTGCGCGAAGCGCTTTCCTCAACGTCTTTGCGGTTGGTTGCGGAGAGCCCGTCAAATGCGGTGAGCGCCTTTTATTGCCCCGAGCACAATGCGAAGCTTATCGTCGATCGCGCTAAGTTGCATTATGGCATGTGGTTATGCCCGAACGGCGGGAAGCTAGCCGATGATGTATTTCGTATCGGGCATATCGGCTATATTACGGAAGAACAAAACGCGAATCTCGTTCGCGCTTTGAAGCAGATGTCCTCGGACGGCTTGTTCTAGGAGGCGGGATGCGCAAAGTCATCACCTACGGGACGTACGATCTTCTCCATTACGGTCATATCCGTCTATTGGAGCGGGCGAAGGCGTTGGGCGATTACCTTATCGTCGGTGTGACGGCCGACAGTTTCGACAAGGTGCGTGGAAAGATCAACGTGTCCCAGTCGCTGACGCAAAGAATCGAGAACGTTCGCAAAACGGGCCTTGCAGATGAAATCATCGTCGAGGAATACGAAGGTCAGAAGATCGACGACATCAAACGGCTCGACGTTGACGTGTTTACCGTCGGGTCGGACTGGCGTGGCTACTTCGATTACCTTTCCGAGTTCTGCGAGGTTGTGTATCTGGACAGGACGCAGGGCGTTTCGAGCACAGAGTTGAGATCTGATCGCGCTGCGCTCAGGCTGGGGTTCATAGGCTGCGCGAAAGAGATGGTCAAACAGTCCGCAGAGGTGGGCTACATTAACGGCATGACGGTTAGCGGCGTCTTTGATCCTTACGGTGGCGCTTCTCCCGAACTGCAAGCTTATAAGCGCATGGACGGCTACGATCAGCTGCTGGAGTCTTCGGATGCCGTGTTCGTTCTTTCTCACTCCAGGGATCATTTCAAGCACGTGAAGACGGCGCTTGAAGCGGGAAAACATGTCATATGCGAGTCGCCAGTTGCTTTGAGCGAAACGGAGTGCGATGAGCTGTTTGCTCTTGCTGACGAGAGGGGACTGGTATTTGCCGAGGCCCTGAAGACAGCGTATACAACTGCGTATCACCGCATGCTCTTGATGGTCCAAAGCGGAAGAATCGGCCGCGTTGTTTCCGTTCAGTCAACGTGCACGAGTCTTGCAGACCTACAAAACGATGGGGACGCGTTGACGGAGAAGTGGTCGAGCGCCGATGCCTGGTTGCCGACGGCTTTGCTTCCCATCCTTCAGCTATTGGGGCATGAGACTAGGTCGTGTGTTATGACAAGGGCCGATTTCGGTTCGGCGCCGGGATACGACGCATTTGGCAAGGTCGATTTCGTCTACGGAGGCGCCGCTGCTACGGCTATGTTTGGTAAGGGCGTGAAGGCTGAGGGCTCCCTTGTGGTTGCGGGAACCGAGGGGTATGTGTTTGTGCCGGCGCCATGGTGGAAGACGGACTATTTCGAAATCCGCCGCGAGGACCAGACGCAAAACCGGAGGTTCTTCTATCAGCTTGATGGTGAGGGCATTCGCAACGAGCTTGCTTCCTTCGCCAGGGCTATCCAGACCGATCATGGCTATGCGTTCATTGAACGTGAGACGACCAGAGCCATAGCGGGCTTGGTTGGCAAGTTCGTTTCATGCGGCGATGGGGTGTTGACGATCGATCCGGTTTCCTGATGACGAGCGGGGGCTCTCCCGCACAGGCATACACTTGTGCGGGAGAGCCCCTGTGTTGTTTTGTTTGTGTCTTTCGGGCCGGTGCGTACGTTAGATGTGGTAGCGATGGTCGATTTCTTGCAGTTCGGCGAAGGAATCGATTTCGCTGACGTCGTCGAACGTGCATTCCTCTATAGCGATTCGGTAATTGTCTCGGCGGATGACGCAGGGAACATCGTCCCAGAAGCGCTGCTTGGTCTCGTCGTCCGCGTCGAAGCATGCCGGCAGGTCGATGGCGAGCTGCGCGCCGTCCTCTTCGGTCCAGTAGCTAATGCCGTACATGTGGTGGCAATCATGTCCGCCTTTGTGCAAATCGGTGATGAAGCCGTCTTCAGTGTCGAAGCACCAGTCGGGCGTTTCGTTTACCGGCACGCCCATGTAGCAGGACTGGTAGCGGTACTTTTTGATGAGCGCAGGGTTTCGCAGGTATAGATCGCTTTCGAATACGTAGGCATTGCTGAAGTGGTCCTTTGCAACGCACGCCGACGAGATGTTGTTCGTGCTGGCGTAGATGGGGTTTTCAAGCAAGGTCACCATAGGATAATCGCGCTTCAGCAGCTCGAAGCACTCTCGTTTGTATCCTGTGACGATATAAATCTCGGTAATATCTGCGGCGAGCAGCGCGTTAAGCAGGGTTTCGATAATGCGTTGCCCATTGACATCTACGAGCGGTTTCGGCGTGTTGATGGTTATGGGCAGCATGCGGCTTCCGAATCCGCTTGCGAGCAGCACGGCGCGCTTGGCGCGATAAGGCTCAAGCGCCGCAAGGTCATCGGCCGTGGCGGTTCCTGCTTCGTATTTTGCTTCCAGCTTGCTGAATTGCTCAAATGTCAGTTTGCTCATAGATAGTCCCTTCAAGGATCGTTAGGCTCCCCAGAGGGGGAGCGGTGCCTGATGCGCTAGCTTTCCAGGCTTCGAACATGGTAACGCAGTTTCGGTTTCGGGATATGGGAAGCGTTCATTCTTCCGATGTGGCAACTGGGGTGTGAGCTCCTAGTACAGTTGTTCCGCGGCTGAAGAGAACCGTTTCGCGGCTTTGTACCAGATGTAGAGCCATTCCCCCATGGGGTTGCCCATTGCTTCTTTGTACATGGCCCACACATACCAGTACCAGCCGACCAGCCCGACGGCTCCGAGACAGTGCCGCTTCTCGGTTTCCGTGGCTTCCCGGCCATAATACAGGGGCAGTAGATCGAGCGTCTGTTCTACGGTGTACCCTGAACCCTGTGCTACGAAGTTGCCGATATCACAGGCAGGATCGCCCATGGCGGCATATTCCCAGTCGATGAGGCGCATTTCGTCGCCTCTCACAAGGAAGTTGGGGCCGTAGAAGTCGTTGTGGCACAAAACAGGCTCGGAAACTTCCGATTTCATTTTGCATGCAATCGATCCGATTCGTGCCGTTAACGGATCGAAGTCCTTCGGCAACGGATAGCTCATATTCTTGAGAATGGCTGTTATCTTCATGCCCTCGTCGTAGAAGTCGAAGCTGTACGGCGATTTCTTCCCGCTTGTATGCAGCGTTCGAGCCATTTGCAGCGCCTTGGCGACTTGCTCTTTGTTGGAATAATCGAGTTCAGAGCAGCCTTCGATATATCGCGAAATCTTCCATCCTTCGGTGGGGTCTTCGAAAAGGAATGTGTCATCGAGTCCTAGTTCGCTTGCTGCGTTCAAGGCGAACGCTTCTGCTTCGCGGTTGACGATCTCTTCGGTTCCATTTCCAGGATGTCTGTATATGTAGTGGATGCCTTTGGCTGTGAACAAGGTGGATAGATTGGTAAGGCCCGCTTTGACGGGCTTTACGTCGGTTATGTCGCTTCGGTCGCATGAAAGGGTGGTGCAGATGTTGTCGAGGATTCTGGAGTCTACGTTTTCGAAGAAATCCTGGTCAAATGCTGTCAGGTCCGTAAGATAGTCGAATTCGTATATGATGCCCGAGTCGTAGGGTTTCATATACACCTTGAGTTCGTTGATGTGATCCATGAGCAGATCGTCCCACAGCTTGTCGGCGGTTGCGGGTTTGCTGTATTCGTCCGAGATTATATTAAGGAACTGCTTGCTGAAGTCCCGGTCAAAGTACGCCGGTCCGCGAGAAAAGTAGCAATGATCGCCATCGCGGAAGATATTGGTAATTCGATTTTCGGAGTCGGAGTCCAGCGAGTATTCGCCGTGAGCGTTTTCGGCGAAGCAAGCTGACAGGTAGGGTTGATAAATATAGGGCGAGAAGACGTTCTCCGTATAGTATTCGTCGGAGTTACAGACGTAGGTGTTGCCGAGAAGGTTGGCGGCACTGTATAGGGATGCGTGGTTGTTGCGTGTGGCGTACTCGGGAGTAACGATGATGTTCACTCCGAACTCCTCCTCCAAATAGAAGAAGGCCTCCTTCATGTAGCCGACTACGATAGTAATGTCTTCGATTCCCGCTTCCTTCAGCTGGCGGATCATTCGTTCTATCAGCACCTCGCCGCGAACCTTGAACATGGCTTTGGGCTTTTCGAACGAAAGCGGTGCCAAACGCGCAGCTGATCCGGCAGCAAGGATGATGGCGTTGTCCACCCGGTATGGAACGAGGGCGTTTTTTCCGGCTTCGGTTACATCGCCTGCTTCGTTTAAGTAGCCGAGGTTTTGCAGCTCCTTTTGGGTTGCACTTTCGGATTCGGCTGATATATCTGGCTTAGCGGCGGCGTTCTTTTGAGTTTGCTGCTCTGAAATCACCGCAGCAGCTAAAAGTTCGAACTGGTGTTTGTTCAGCATATGTCCTCTTGTTCACGTTCGCATGGGGCAAAACGGTTATTGCCCGCTGGTTCATGATAGATAAGGATTGAAAAGCGCTCAAGTTGAGGGACCGATTGTCGGGTTTCTTCTAGCGTCTTCCTCTCATACAAAAGCAGGCCGGGTCGCTTTGGTGATCCGGCCTGCTTCGTTGTTTGGTGTGGCATTGACGTGCTGCGTGTGTGCTTTCGCTTTCTATCTCCTCAGCACCTCCCGCAAGGCTTCTACTGCCTTTGCGTACGCCTCGTCTAGCTCTGGGAGGAGCTTGGTTGCTGTGGCTTCGTTGCCTTCCCGGAGGGCGTCGTTCATGCTTCTCGCCAGCTTGTGCACGCTGGTGAGTGAGAGATTGCCGGCTACGCCTTTGAGGGCGTGGGCTTCCACCTCTGCGGTTGCCAGATCGCCTGCGGCAAACGCTCGGCGGACGTTGGGCATGTGGGGGTCGTCGAGGAACAGCTCGGCCAGTTTCAGGTAGAGCGATTCGTTGCCTTCGAAGCGGTCGATGATGTCCTCGTAATCTATGTCGGCGTTTTGCAACGCGGCAATGTCTTTTTCGTCCATTGTGCCTCCCTGGGATTCGGACGTGTTCGTTCCTGGAAGTATAATCCGGGCCATGGCTAATCGGAATCAACAGTATCATGACCCTTTCGAGCCGGGCGTCTCCTCGCCCGAGTTCGAACAGTACGCCCGCGAAAGCTGCGCCTCCCACGGCGGGCGCGGCGCAGCGCGCCCCAGCAACCCCGACGCAGCTCGTCCTGTTGCCCCTGGTGCGCCTGCCGGTCGCAGCGGGCAGCCTGCGCAGCCCGTCAACACTCCCTATAGACGCTGGTCGCGCGGCGGGTCGGGAACCTCGCGCATGCCGGGTGGCTCGGCGGCCGCCGGCGCTCACGCCGGCAACTCGGCGCAGCCTGCGTATGCGCGTCACGGCCGTCACGGCGCCGTGCGCCCGCAGCAGGGCTGGGCTTCGCCTTCCGAAACCTGCGACATGGGCTTCGCCGGCTCTGCTGGCGCCTACGTCAGCCCGATCAAGCACTTTGCCGGCCTTGTTATCTGCGTGCTGATCGCCGTGCTCATCGAGGTGTTCGGCTTCAACCTGGCCTTCTTCACGTCCATGACGTACCCGCAGGTGGGGACGTACCTGGTCAACGGCGTGGCAGCGGGTACCGAAGGCGCGCTGACGCTCGATGCGTCCACGAACTACTTCGAGATCACGGGCCTTGACGACACCGTCCGCAGCATCCACTTCACCCCTCAGCTCAATGACCCCGCTGCGGCCGCAAAAGCCACTGACAGCAAGCTGCAGGTGGTCATGTATCTGCAGGACGAAGGCAATGCGAACTACTATCAGCTGCCGGCGGTCTCGGTCGACCCGAAGGACGCCGCCAGCACCTATATCAGTCTGGACCCGGCGGGCGACTGCCATTCCATCTACGTCTCGATCACGAACCTGGCCGACGTGGGTCCGGTGACCGTGACGGGAATCGGTCTGAACCAGCAGGTGCCGCTTGATATCGACCCGCTGCGTTTCGCCTTCATCCTGGCGGTGCTGCTGGCGCTGTATGCCGTCCGCCCGCAATCGGCCCTGTTCAGCCGCGTGTTCGACGGCCGCATCACGCGTCAGGGCTGGATGGTCATCGCGTTGGTGGCGGTGCAGTGCGTGGTCATCTTCATCCTGATCATGTCCAACACGCACTTCCTGTCCATCACGCACACCGCAAGCACGGAAAACCAGTTCCAGTACCAAAAGCTCGCTCAGGCGCTGCTTCAGGGGCACTTCTACCTTGACGACGTGCCCTCGGCCGCGCTGCAGGCCATGGACAACCCCTACGACACCGCGGCGCGCGACTCCGCCGGCGTGCCTTACCTGTGGGATCACGCGTACTACCAGGGGAAATACTACGTGTACTTCGGCGTGCTGCCGTGCCTGGTGTTCTACGTCCCGTGGCTTTTGCTCACGGGAACCGGGTTCCCCACGTGGCTTGGCGTCGCCATCTGCGACTGCGCGTACGTGGCGGGCATCGCGTATCTGCTCACGCGCATTTCGTGCCGGTGGTTCCCTTGCACGTCGATTGGCGTGCTGCTCGTGCTCGACATCATGATGTTCGTGGCCGGCGGCGGGCTGATCTTGGCGCGCACGCCTAGCATGTACTTCCTGCCCGAAGCCATGGGCCTGGCCCTGATCAGCTGGGGTTTGGGGCTGTGGGTGTCGGGTACCGCGGGCGGTTTCATAGACCGTCGGCGCGTGGTTGCGGGTGCGGCGCTCATCGCGTTGACGCTTGCCGCGCGTCCGCAGATGGTGTTGGCCGCCGTGTTCGGGCTGGTGCTGTTCTGGCCGTTTTTGCGCGACGCCCGCGGCAACGCACAGGCGCGACGAGCATGCTTGGGCGCCTTCCGCGCCGCGCTCGTGCCGTTTCTGGTGGTCGCCGCGGCGGTCATGGTGTACAACTTCGCGCGCTTCGGCAGCCCGCTCGACTTCGGCGCGAACTACAACCTGACCACCAACGACATGACGCATCGCGGGTTCCACGCCGACCGCATCCCGTTCGGCCTGTACGCGTACCTGTTCCAGCCTCCGGCGCTGGGCAGCCAGTTCCCGTTCATGCACCAGACCTACATGGACCCGGCGTACCAGGGCGTCACCATCTACGAGCCCATGTTCGGCGGCTACTTCTTCCTGTACCCCATGACGCTCGTGCTGCTGGCGTTGCCGCGTGTCCGCCACGGCCTGAAGGCGAAGGGCCTTATGCCGCTGTGGATCTGCGCGGTTTGCGTGGCGGTGGCGCTGTGCATCTTCGACTTGCAGGGCGCCGGCATCCTTATGCGCTACATTTGCGACTTCGGGCTGTACTTTGCCCTTGCGGCGGCGCTGTCGTTTTTGGAGCTATTGCAGGTGCGCTCGAGCGAGCCGCTGTCGAAGGGCTGGACCACGCAGCTGGGCGCCCATGCGCAGGTGCCCGTGCAGCAGGCGGGCGCGCATGCGGTGGCGTCGGCCGCCGTGGCGGGGCAGACGGTGTCGGTGTATCGCATCGCGCTGTATTTCATGTTCGGCTCGCTCGTGCTGATGGTTGGCGCGAACGTGCTGCTGTGGAACGCGTTCGGGATGTACTAGAACGCGGGCGCCCGTGGCGCGGCGCTTGGGTTGCGTTGCCCAACGGCGAACGTGAACGGGGGACGGAGGTGTGTTCTCGGTCGATCTTCGCACTGCCGGCAACGTATTGCGTGAACACACCTCCGTCCCCCGTTCACTCGTCCCCTGTTCATCCGGCGCGGCCGATTGGGAACCCCAGACTCAGCCGTACATGTCTGGCTGAGTTCGATAACGAAACCAAGGTGTTCGGATGAACTTGCAAATCAAGCGCCGCCTCCTGAAATCGGCTGCCGAAAAAAATTTTGAAAAAGGGGGTTGCGCCGAAAATTGAAATGTCTATAATACTTTCTTGCGCCAAGGAAACGAAGCGCACCGAAGAAATTCCTCGGTAGCTCAACGGCAGAGCATCCGGCTGTTAACCGGAGGGTTGTAGGTTCGAATCCTACCCGGGGAGCCATGAAGCTCCAAGAACCGCCAGCGCAAGTTGGCGGTTCTTTTTTTGTTTGAACGGATTCGCCTGAACGGATTCCCCGTCTGCGGGGCGTTCGTTTTCCCCAACTGTGGGGGCGCTAGTTTTCCCGTTTGCGAGGGCGTCAATTTCCCTCTCCGTGGGGGCGTCCGTTTTTGCGCTCATTTCTCGGTGTCGTCTGCCCGCTCCCTTAGCGTGGTTTCGTTTTAACGCTAAAGGAGTTGTCGCACCATGATCATGCAGGTTGAGCATCTGTCGAAGTCGTTCGGCGGGCGCACGCTGTTCTCCGATGTCACGTTCAAGCTGGAGGAATACGACCGCCTGGCGCTCGTAGGCCCCAACGGCGCCGGTAAAACCACCATGCTCAACATCATCAGCGGCCGAGAGGACGCCGACGAGGGTCGCATCCTGTTCGCGAAGGGCGCCCGCGTGGGCTACCTGGAGCAGGAGGCCATCGAAATGCCCGATCGCCCCATCTTCGAGGAGGTCATGTCTTCGCAGGTGGAGATCTTGGAAGCCGAGCAGCGCCTGCGCGAGCTGGAGGAGTCGCTGGGCGACAACCCCACCGAACGCCAGCTTGCCGCAGCTGGCCGTGCGCGCGACGCCTACGAGATGCTGGGTGGCTACACCATCGAGGCCAAGGTCCGCGGCGTGCTGTTCGGCCTGGGCTTCAAGGAAGGCGACATCAAGCAGGCCACCACGAACTTCTCCGGCGGCTGGCAGATGCGCATCGCGCTGGCAAAGCTGCTGGTCCGCAATCCCGAGGTGCTTATGCTCGACGAGCCCACAAACCACCTGGATCTTGAGTCGGTGAAGTGGCTCGAGGGCTTTTTGCGCGGCTACGAGGGCACCGTCATCGTGGTCAGCCACGACCGCGAGTTCATGGACAACATGATTGACCGCGTAGCCGAGGTGGCAAACGGCCGCGTCAACCTATACAAGGGCAACTATTCCGCATACCTCAAGGCGCGCGAGGAGCGCATCGAGCGCCTCCGCCAGCAGCGCACCAAGCAGCTCGAGGAGATGAAGCACCTGGAGGATTTCGTCGAGCGCTTCCGCTACAAGGCTACCAAGGCTCGCCAGGCCCAGGAGCGCGCGCAGCGCTTGGAGCGCCTGAAAGAGGAGCTCATCGAGATTCCCGAGGAGAAGAAGCCCATCCACTTCAACTTCGTGCAGCCGCCGCGCACCGGCGACGAAGTGGTGCGCTGTCGCGGCCTGGTGAAGGCGTTCGGCGACAAGCGCGTCTACGACAACTTCGACTTCACCATGTACCGCGGCGACAAGGTGGCGCTTGTGGGCCCCAACGGCGCAGGCAAATCCACGCTTATGAAGATGATCGCGGGCGTCATGAAGCCCGATGCCGGCACCATCGACTACGGCGTGCACGTGGCGCTGACGTACTACGCGCAGCACCAGCTGGAGGAGCTGCACGCGGGCAATACCGTGTTCGAGGAGCTCGACCACGTGGCGCCGGGCTGGAACATCAGCCAGGTGCGCAGCCTGCTCGGCGCCTTCCTGTTCGAGGGCGATGCCGTCGAGAAGAAGGTCAGCGTGCTCTCTGGCGGCGAAAAGGGCCGCTTGGCGTTGGCGAAGATGCTCGTGGCGCCAAAGCCGCTGCTGTGCCTTGACGAGCCCACCAACCACCTGGACATCGCCAGCGCCGACGTGCTTGAGCAGGCGCTCAACCGCTTCGAGGGCACCATCCTGCTCATCACGCACGACCGCCACCTCATCCGCAGCATCGCGAACCGCATCGTGGAGGTGAAGCCCGGCAAGGTCACCGTCTACGATGGCGATTACGACTACTACCTGTTCAAGTCCGGCCAGCTCGACGGGCCCGAGCCCACCGACGAGTCGCTCGTCGACGAGTTGATGGAGCGCAAACCTGCCGGAAAGGGCGGATCGGGGAAGGGGAAGGCGTCGAAGAGCGCCTCTTCCGCGTCTGCCGCGCCCGCTTCGTCTGCGCCTGCCGCTTCGGGAGAGCTGACGGCAAAGCGCGGCAGCTCGCCGAAGACCAAGGAGCAGAAGCGCCGCGAGGCTGAGGCGCGCAACCGCGCCTACGCCGCGCTGAAGAACCATCGCAAGCGCATCGCCGAGCTCGACAAGCAGATGGAGCGCGACAACGCCCGCATGGAGGAGCTGCTGGCGAAGATGGCAGACCCCGATTTCTATATCAACGAGGACGCGTCCTCGGATGCCGTGGCCGAGCACTCCAAGCTCAAGCAGCGCCTAGCCGCTGCCGAGGAGGAGTGGTTCATGTTGAACGAAGAGCTCGAAGAGGAGATGGCCAAGCAGGCCGAAGCAATGGGCGTGTAGGGGCCTCGCGTGGGCGCGCGATCGCGCGCCCGGCGGCGTTTGGCGCTGTCGGGGCTCGGTCATGTGGCTGCGGCGTCTGCGGGCTTGAAACGGCGGGTGCGCAACGGCGGAAAGCGCGGGCACCGGTGTGCCGCGGTTTTCCAAGGGCCTGAAACGGGCGGGTGCGCGTTGATGGGTAAGCACCTGCATGGGCAGGCGCGTCTCTGCGGGAGACCGCGGGCTCCCGCAAAAGTCGGATCGTTTTAACGAAAGGTTGCAAGGATGCTCAACATCGTGTTGGTGGAGCCTGAGATCCCCCAGAACACGGGGAATGTGGCGCGCACGTGCGCTTGCATCGGCGCGCGGTTGCACCTGGTGGAGCCCATGGGCTTCGCCGTCACACAGCGCAACCTTGCGCGCGCGGGGTGCGACTACTGGGATGACGTCGACATCGTGCGCTGGTCGTGCGCCGACGAGTTCTTCGAGGCCCATGCCGCCAATGAGCTGCACCTGTTCACGGGGCACGTGCAGCACAGCTTCGCCGACGTTTCGTACGGTCCGGACGCCTGGCTGGTGTTCGGGCGCGAAAGCCGCGGGCTCGACGAGGCCGTTATGCAGCGCTTCGAGTCCGCCTGCGTGCGCATACCCATGCGCGATGGCATGCGCAGCTTAAACTTAAGCAATTCTGTTGCAATAGCCGCTTACGAAGCTTTGCGTCAGCAAAACTGGCCAGGCTTGGCTTAAGCGGCGACTTTTGAGACGAACAGGGAAAGGAGGGAAGGCGATGGCGGAGCAGAACGCGCATGACGACGAGCGCGATACGGCAGACTTGGCGGCTAGCGACGCGACGGACTTGGTTACCGGCGATGCGGCTGGTTTGGCTGCCGACGACACGGCTGATCTGGCGGCTGGCGACGCGACGGACATGGCTGCCACTGATGCTGCGCGCTCTCAGGCGCCCGCCGAGCAGCCGACGCCTGCTGGCCGCGCCGTCAGTCCTTCCCCTAGCCCTACGCCCACGTTCGCCGCTACCGACCGCCCTGCGCGCCGCGCGCGCAGGCTGCGGTGGAAGCCCGGCATCACCCGTCCCATGATGGCGCTTTCGGCCGCGTCGTTCGCCCTGATGATTGCGGGCGTCGGCGGTTACGTGTCCGCAATCCCGGCAGTGGTTGCCGATGATAGGCCCAGCGCGGTGATTATCCCGCTGGAATCTGCGCTGTGGCTTGACGGCCAGATGCGCGAAGTTCAGGCCGGCTCCGTGGGTTCGACGCGCGCGGTGGGCCCGGTGACGATCGAAGGGTCGAAGACCGGCGCCGTTGCGCCCGATGCTGCGGCAGCTTTGGGCCTTGGTTCGGGCTCCGGTTCCGGCATGCTGGGCGTTGCGTCGCTGACCGGGGCATCTGGGGCCTCCTCGGTGGATTCGTCGTTCGCTCGCGCGCAGCAGATCGCTGGCGGCGCCTCGGCTGCGTCGGGGTCTGGTTCCGCGTCGGGCTCCGCATCTTCCGGCGGCTCGTCGCAGGCGGGCTCGGGGTCTGCGGGAAGCGGTTCCGCGTCCGGTTCCGGCTCCGGCTCGGGCAACTCCGGCAGTTCGGACGGCGTGTCGGGCGATGCGAGCGGTTCGGGCTCGGGCTCGGAAAACGCCGGCGGCTCCGGCTCTGGTTCTTCTTCCGCATCTGCCGCGCCTACGGCCGAGCAAGAGGCGGCGGCTTACGCCGTGCTGGTCGACCATCAGGCCCGCGTGAACGCATACCTTACGCGCTTGAACAACGCCGTGGCGGCGTTCAACAACGATTGCATGAGCACGTCGCGCTCGCTTCGCCAAAGCGATTACAACGAGTGCGCGGCCATCGACAGCCAAACGCTCACCGACTTCTTGCTGCTGCGCAATTCGAACGCGTTCGCCGAGGGATCGCGTTGGCTGGAGCAGAAGAGCAACCTTCAGCGTGCCTACATCGCGTTGGACCGATACCTGACCGTCATTTACGACGCGTGGGGGTTGAACTTGGAATACGATAACCCGGCGGAAGGGGTTGATCGCTGGATGGAACCCGTTCGCACCGATCAGGATGCCTCCGGCAACAGCATAAGGGCTGCGCAGCTGAACGAGACGCTAGCGAGCATCAGCTTATGAGCGGGCTGGTCGATAAGGGCTCCGCGCTCGCCTCGTCGGGCGCCGTTCAGGGTATGCGCTTGGTACGTGTGGCCGATTTCAGCGCGCCGCTTTCGCTTTCCGATGCCGATCGGCCGGCGTACGTGCGCCGTTTCGTCACGTTGTTCGTGTCGCAGGGGCAGGGACATCGCGGCGGCACGGGCCGCGTTGAGCATGCGCGCAACGCGCAGGGCGAGCACCTGGCGCTCAAGTTGCTTTCGCTTCCGCATCGTCGAGATGGCGAAACGGAGGACGATCACGAGCGTCGCGTGCGCGCTTCGCGTGCCGCGTTCGAACGCGAATACGAATGCCATATCCTGCTGTCGGGGCTGAAGGGCTTTCCCCGTTTGTATGGTCGAGGCACCGTCGACGGGGTGCCGTGCATTGTCATGGAATGGGTTGAGGGCGTCACCTTGGATCGCGTGCGGCGGCAGCTTGCCGTCGATGATTGCGGCCGCGTGAGCCCGCTGGTGGCGGCGCGTTTGGGCCGCGACCTGTTCGACCTGGTGGCGCGCATGGGGTATATGGAAGGCGGGTTCGTGCACCGCGATATTAGCCCGCGCAACGTCATGGTGCGCACGTCGCGGCTGTCCTTGGAGCAGCAGGTGGACGAGGGCGTGTTCGACCTGTACCTCATCGACTTCGGCTCGTCGGCCGAGTCGGAGCCGCGCTCCACGTCGTTCACCAGCGAGAACGCGGTGTTCCGCGGCGCCACCGCCGATTTTGCGCCGCCTGAGATGCTCAGCGACGACATCCCGGGCCTAGCCGAGCTGCGCAAATCGCCGGCGATCGACGTGTACGCAGCGGCAAGCGTGGTGTACCAGCTGGCGTGCGGACAGGCCCCTTACGACTTGCATGCGGTCACGGAAGACGGGGCGCCTGTTTCGCCGTATCGCGCGAAAATGGCGGCTCCTGCGCCGACCGCGGTGATGGCGCATGCTCGTGCCGACGAACTGCTCGAGGCGCTTGCCCGCGAACCCGAGGTGGCGGTTGCGGTGCAGCACGCGCAAGACAAGCTGTCCGCGCCCATGGGCGTGTCGGAGGCGGCCGAGGCGCTGTCCTTTGTGGATGAGCAGCTGGGTATTGTGTTGGGAGATTGCCTGGCTCGTGGGCAATCCGATCGCCCCGATGCCGCGGCGGTCCGCGATGCGTTGTCGTCGTTCTCCATCCACTATGCCGACAACGTGGAGAGGTCGTTTTGCGGCCGTCCGCTGGTGCCGTGCGTGCCCGGCGGGTTCGCCGCGTCGGCGCTTGACGTGGCCGATTCCACGCTGACGCATGTGCGCTTGGCATGCAAGGGCGTTGCGGCTGCGGCGTTGGCGGGGGTTGCGGTCTCGGCGGGCGTGCTTGCCAACGGGGCGCAGGCGTCGCTTGATGCGGCGGGTTTTGCCTGGTCAGGCGGCGTTCCTGGGGTCGTGGTGGCTGTTGCGGCGCTGTTCCCCGCGCTGGTGGGGCTGTCGCTGCGCTTCGGCGGCTCGCGCACTACGGCGGGCTTTTTGCGCGGCACGGCGGGCCTTGCGGTTACGTTCGCGGCGTTGTGGCAGGTGCTTGCCGACATGCGTTTCGAGGTAGCGGCCCAGCAGCATTTGCTTTCCATGGCGTTGGTGGCTGCTGCTGCGGCGGGCTGGTGCATCATGGTGGCCGATTTCGCGCTGAACGTGGCATTGCCCCAGATGATCCGCCGTAAGGCGTTGCCGTCGGGGGATTCCGACGAGGCCGCGGCGCTTCCGAGTGCGGCAGCGCCGGCTCTTGAAGGTGAAGCCGGCAAGGGCGAAACGGGCAAAACCGGCAAGAACGAAGCGCAGCAGGTTTGCCGCTTGCAGGCTGCGGGCGAGTGCGATGCTGGGGAGCCCGGGGTTCCCGCCGATGTATGCGATGAGGTTTGCGGCATTGACCTGCAACCGGAGTACGAGGTTGACGACCTTGCAGATGAGGCTTCGGGCGCAAATACCCGGCTTGCGGGCAAGCGCGATGTGTTGGACGACGATTTGAACGAAGGAGCGTGAGGCAGATGGCGACGGAGTTGACGCCGTGCGGCGCCTTGTTCGAGACCAT
Source organism: uncultured Senegalimassilia sp. (assembly GCF_934636665.1). GTDB lineage: Bacteria > Actinomycetota > Coriobacteriia > Coriobacteriales > Eggerthellaceae > Senegalimassilia. The sequence continues at coordinate 118,726 of NZ_CAKUAT010000003.1, read as the reverse complement.
GAAGCGCTATGGCGGCATCAGCCATAAGGACCTGGCGCGCCTGGTGCTGTCCGGCCGCCCGCTTGCCGATGGCAAAAGCCCGCTGTCGCGTTGCGACGACCGCACGTGGGTCTCGCGCTTCATCGTGCACGCCCCCGTGGGCTCGCTGCAGGACCGGTACTTTTGCGATTGGGGTGTGGCAGCCCTGCGCGTTTCGGCGCGCCTGCGCTCCCGCGACGGGAAGGGCCTGTCGGCCGAGGAAGCGTTGTCGCTGGTCACGAACCAGGGCGGCGCGCTTATGGAGCAGGCGCTGCGCGAATGCCACCAGGACCTGGCGTTGTACCGCAACGTGCTGGAGCGCCTGGCTCGCGGCGCGGGCTATAGCGTGGAGGAGCGCTCCGAGCTGGCCATGGTGCTGTTCGTGGCGGCGGGATGCAGCGCGAACGTGAAGCGCGCGTGCGCCTACGTGCTCGATTACGTGAAGACGGTGCACGGCGGAAGGCTGGAAACCGTCCCCGCCGCCGTCATGGACCAGGGTGAGCAACCCGGCGCGGCGTCGGCAGACCCGCGCGAGCAGGCGCAGGCGCTGGGGCTTTTGCGCATGGTGGGAGGCCTGGTTTCCGGAGGTTTGCATTGGGTTCAGCCGCTCTCCGACGGCGTGGAGATCGGTGCGCTGGCCTTGGGGCCCGACGACATCAACGACGTGGAGCCCGATGTGTCGGGCCATCATCTGCGCGTCTGGTGCAACGAAGCAGGCAGGTGGTGCGTGCAGGGCCTGGGAAGCTCCAACGGCACCGTGCTGATCAGCGGCGAAGATGGCTCCGAGACGGTCGTGGAGCCGGCGCGCACGGGCGGTTCCGCATGCGCTGAACCGGTCGAGGTGCACGCCGGCGACGAGCTGGTTCTGGCGGGCTCGACCCGGTTCATGCTCATCGAGGGCATGCCGGAAAGCTGGGAATAGCAACACGCCGGCTCGAACGCCGGCGTACTAATGATGAAGCGGGGGCGATGCGCGTATCGCCCCCGCTTTTGGTTGCATGAGAAAGGCCCGCGTGAGCGGGCTTTTCGCGTTTTGCGAGTGCGCTGGATTGTGCATGCGATCGAGGAAGTCGATAGGTTTTCGCTTATGCCGTGCGCTGTCCGAAGCCTCTCTTCGCCTGCGCGATGCGTACGGTGCAGATGCGCGTGGCGTGGGCGACTGCCCCTTATCCCTCCTGCTCGTGGGGGAGCAGCGGGGCTAGGAAACCTTTGTCGGCGAGTGCCCGACCGATGGCCTCAAGGGCTTCGTCGCTCGGAGCCGACACCAGGTGATAGTGGTATCCCGAGGTGGCGGTGCTCAGCGGCGATGATTTCCCGCTCTCGATATCGTTGATGAAGCGCTCGATATCCGCCTGGTCGGCGATCTCCAAAGGCGCGGTGATGCGGCCGTAGGCGCGATGGCTGATGGATACGTTGTGCACGCGCCCGCCGAGCGCGATGATGGTTTGCAGCTCTTCCCTAGTTTGCTCGACCTCGTGGTGCAGTTTGAACGTGCGGGCCGGCTCGTTAAGGCGCACGGCCGGTTGCTCTGCGGCGTTTTGCGTCATGGTTTGTGTTGCGCTTTGAGCTGTGGTTTGCGCGGTATTCGCCAGCACGTAGCCCTTCGTGGTTGCCACGATGTTCGCGCCCGCCTCGCGCAGCAGCGCGATGTCCTGCACGATGATCTGTCGGCTGACGTTAAGGGTGTTCGCAAGCTGACCGCCGGATACCGGCGCATCGGCTGATCGAAGCGCATCGAGCAGCGACGCGCGTCTGGCCTCGGATTTCGTTGCCATTGCTACTGCCCGCTTTCCCGGTTTAAATCGGTGACCGGTGTATTACCACCAGTGGTGGTCGCTTCGCCGTCAGCACTATCGTCCAGCATGCGAAGGTGCTTCATGGATACGTCCAAGATGGGTGCCGAGTGGGTGAGCGCGCCGCTGGACACGAAGTCGATGCCCAGGTCGGCGATGGCCTGCACGTTGTGCGCGTCGATGTTGCCGGAGCACTCGGTCTTCGCGCGCTCATCGATGAACGCGACAGCTGCCGCCATGGCGTCGTGGTCCATGTTGTCGAGCATGATGATGTCGGCCCCAGCGGCGATTGCCTCCTCGACCTGCGCGAACGTCTCGCACTCCACTTCGATTTCGCGCACGAAGGGGGCGTAGGCGCGCGCAGCCTCGATAGCCTCGCGCACGCCGCCCGCGGCGGCGATGTGGTTGTCCTTCAGTAGCACCCCGTCGGAGAGGTTGTAGCGGTGGTTACGCCCGCCGCCGCACCTAACGGCCTCCTTCTCGAACACGCGCATGTTCGGCGTGGTTTTGCGCGTGTCCACCAGCTGGGTGGTGCTGCCCTCGAGGAGCGCAGCCACACGGTGCGTGTAGGTGGCGATGCCGCTCATGCGTTGCAGGTAGTTCAGGGCCACGCGCTCGCCCGACAGCAGCACGCGCACGTCGCCGGTCACCGTCGCAAGCGTCTGGCCTGCGCAAACGTTGTCTCCGTCTGCGGCGAAGCGCTGGACGCGGGTTTCGGGGTCAAGGATGGCGAACGTGCGCTCGAACACGTCGAGGCCGCATAACACGCCGTCGGCCTTCGCGATAAGGTCTACGGCGGCGGGGTGTGCGTCGCGCATGATGGAGGCGGTGGAAACGTCCTCGTTGGTGATGTCCTCGGCCAGTGCTTGGCGGATGAGCGGCTCGGCCACGGTTGTCAGCGTGATGGGGTTCATGCGCAAACGACCTCCTTGGAGCTTGCGGTGCGATCGGTATCGGACGGGGAAGGGTTTTGCGGGCAGGTTTGCGCTGCGGTTTGCGAACCGGGGCGCCCAGCGTTGCGAGGCTCGGTTGGCATCGCGCTTTGCCCGGCGTTTTGCACGCAGGCTTGCAGCCCGTCGTGTGCTGCGTTTTGCGTGCAGGTTTGCGCTGCGGTTTGCGGCTCGCCTTGCGCCGTGCTCTCACGGGTTTTGCGCTCGGCTTCGGCGTAGAGGCGTTTGTACGCCTGCGCGTCGGCGCCGCAGGGCTGGTCGGGGTAGGTTTGCGCCACGGGTGCTTTCACGCCCAGCTTGCGGCACATATCCCACGCGGCGCGTTGCGCGAACACGAGCGACTCGAGCAGCGAGTTGCTGGCAAGGCGGTTCTTCCCGTGCACGCCGTTGCAGCTGGTCTCGCCCGCTGCGTACAGCCCCGGCATGTCCGTGGCGCTGTTGCGGTCCACTCGCACGCCGCCCATGAAGTAGTGTTGCGCGGGCACGACGGGGATGGGCTCGCGCGTGATGTCGAACCCCTCCTCCAGGCAACGCTGGTAGATATTCTTGAAGTGCCCCGTGATCTCGTCCTTTGGCATGTTGGCGAAGGAGAGACGCACGAATTCCGAGCCTTCTGCGGCCATCTGTCGGTATATGGCGGCGCTCACCACGTCGCGCGGTTGCAGCTCGTCGGTGAAGCGCTTCCCGTTAGCGTCGAGCAGCACGGCCCCTTCGCCGCGGCACGATTCCGAAATCAGAAACGCCCGGCCCGGTCGCGTCGAGTACAGGGAGGTGGGGTGGATCTGCACGTAGTCCATGTGCTCGAGGGCGATGCCATGGCGCGCGGCAATGGCGCATGCGTCGCCGGTAAGGCTGGGGAAGTTGGTGGAACGAGGGTACGTGCCGCCTATACCGCCGCAGGCCCAAAGCGTCTGGCTTGCGAAGATGCGCAGCTGCTCCCCGTCGGCTGTGTGCGCAAGGACGCCGCAGCAGCGCATCTGCGGCTGGCGGGGGTCGACGTCGCGCTGCGTGGCCGATGCAGCGGCAACGAGCGGCGCGCAGTCATAATCTTCAACGTTGGTCGCGTTTTGCGTCGTTTCGCCTTGTACCGCCGTCTCGTTCTTCGCCGCATTCTCTGCGTTGACCTGGGCCTCGTCCTGCGTGACTAGGATGTCGTCCATGCAGGTGTGCTCCAGGATGCGGACGTTGGGCAGCTCGCGCACGCGAGCAAGCAGCGTGGAGGTTATCTCGTCGCCGGTGATGTCGCTGTGGAAGCAGATGCGCGGGCGGCTGTGCGCGCCCTCGCGGGTGTAGCGTAGGTTGCCTGCCTGGTCGCGCTCGAAATCCACACCGCGTTTCACCAGGTCGGAGATGATGCTGCGGCTTGCGCGGATCATCAAATCCACGCTTTCGCAGCGGTTCTCGTAATGGCCCGCGCGCAGGGTGTCCTCGAAAAACGGCGCGTAGTCGGCGTCGTCGTGCTGCACGCAGATGCCGCCTTGCGCCAGCATGGAGTCGCATTCGTCCACAGTCGTTTTCGCCAGCATCACCACGGAAAGCGTGGAGGGAAGGTTGAGCGCGCAGTACAGCCCTGCCACGCCGCAGCCGACGATGACCACATCGCAAGCGATGTCGCGCACCTTGGCTGCGCCGCTGCCATCCGGTTGCAATCGGTTACCGGCATGCGCGCCCGACACGTCAGCATGCGTGCAAATCGCATCTGCTACCGCCGTTTCCGCAGGTGCAGTGGCTATTTCGCCAGCCAATTCGTTCTCTTCGCTCATCTTCGCCACCTACTTCGCCGCGTACTCCAGCATGCGTTCGAGCGTCAGGCGCGCCGCGGGGGCCAGCTCGTCGCCGACGTGCACCTCGTACGGAGCGGGGTTGCGCAGGCATGCGGCCAGCTTCGGCAGCGTGACCAGGTCCATGTTCTCGCAGCGCGGCGTGGTGGCGGGGAAGTGGAAGCGCTTGCCCGTGCCCTGCGTGCGCAGCTCGAGCTCGCGGATGATGCCGACCACGGTGCACACGATGAACTCCTGCGCCTCCGACGCGGCGGCGTGCTCGATCATGCCCTTCGTCGATCCGATGTAATCGGCCTCGGCCAGCACGTCGGCCGGGCACTCGGGGTGAGCCATGACCACGGCATCGGGATGCGCTTCCTCCAGGTCGATGATCTGCTCCACGCTGATGGTCATGTGGCGCGGGCAGTAGCCTTTGTTCAGGATGACGTTTTTGCCGGGCAGCTGGCTTGCCACGTAGCGGCCCAGGTTCATGTCGGGGATGAACAGGATGTTGCGCTGCGGCAGGTTGCTGCAGATCTTCACAGCGTTCGAGGAGGTCACGCACACGTCGGACCAGGTCTTCGCCTCGGCGGTGGAGTTGACGTAGCACACCACGGCCAGGTCGTCGCCGTATTCGGCGCGCACGCGGTCGATGTCGGGCTTGCTGATCATGTGCGCCATGGGGCAGTCGGCGGCGGGCTCGGGCAAAAGCACGGTCTTGCCCGGATTGAGCAGCTTCGCCGATTCGCCCATGAATTCCACGCCGCACAGCACGATGGTTTGTTGCGGCAGGTCGACGGCCAGTTTCGCCAGGGCGAAGCTGTCGCCGACGTAGTCGGCCGCGGCCTGCACCTCGGGCGGCACGTAGTAGTGCGCCAAGATCACCGCGTCGCGCTGCTCCTTTAGCTGCGCGATTTCCTGGGTCAGCGCCGCGATAGACTCGGCCGCGCTTGTCGTCTGCGCGCCTGCGCCGGTTTGCCCTGCGTTGTTTTCGATGCCCTGCTCGCTCATGTTCGCTCCATGCTTCCGTGCGGTTATTTGACGCTGCAGTATGCCGCAAAACTTTACAGCTGACTTGACAGCTGTAAAGTTCCCATCGTTTCTCCATCGGCCGCAAGGGCTGCCGCCTGTGTTCGTGCTCGCTCGTGCGCCCGGCTCGGCGCGTCTGTCGCTAGCAGCGGCTCCGCCCGCCGCATCCGCCCGCCGCCCGCGGAGCGCCTTCGCCGTTTGCCCTTAAATCCCGTATCGCCGGTAGGTACAACATGCGAAAGGCCCATACTGAATCGGTGCGGAACACGTTTGCGTCCCGCGTCCGGCGCCAACCCGTGTATTGCGGGCGCGCTGCATCCATTCGTCAACCCAAGGAGGTTCAGCATGGCTCGCGTGTACAATTTCTCGGCCGGTCCGGCAGTGCTCCCCGAGGAGGTGCTGTCCTCCGCCGCCGCGGAAATGCTCGATTATCAGGGCACCGGCATGTCCGTGATGGAGATGTCGCATCGCTCCGCCGCGTTCAAGGGCATCATCGAGACCGCTGAGCAGGACATCCGCGACCTCATGAACATCCCCGACAACTACCGCGTGCTGTTCCTGCAGGGCGGCGCCACGCAGCAGTTCGCGGCCATTCCCATGAACCTGATGCAGAACAAGGTTGCCGACTATATCGTGTCGGGCAACTGGTCGAAGAAGGCCTTCAAGGAGGCAAAGCTCTACGGCGATGCCCGCTGCATCGCCAGCTCCGAGGACGAGAACTTCACCTACGTGCCCGACGTCGACGGCCTCACGTTCAGCCCCGACGCCGACTACGTCTACATCTGCCAGAACGAGACCGTCTACGGCAACCGCTACACCAAGCTGCCCGAAACCGGCGACACCCCGCTGGTCTCCGACGTGTCCAGCATGTTCCTCTCCGAGCCCATGGATGTGTCGAAGTACGGCCTGATCTACGGCGGCGTGCAGAAGAACGTCGGCCCGGCCGGCGTGGTTATCGTCATCGTGCGCGACGACCTGATCCGCGAGGACGTGTTGCCGTTCACGCCCACCATCATGCGCTACAAGACGCAGGCCGACGCCGGCAGCCTGTCCAATACCCCGCCGTGCTACGGCATCTACATGTGCGGCAAGGTGTTCCAGTGGCTCAAGGGCCTGGGCGGCCTTGAGGCCATGCAGAAGCTCAACGAGGAGAAGGCCGCCATCCTCTACGACTACCTGGATCAGTCCAAGCTGTTCAGCGGCACGGCGAAGAAGGAGTTCCGTTCGCTTATGAACGTGCCGTTCGTCACGGGCAACCCCGAGCTGGACGCGAAGTTCATCGCCGAGGCCAAGGCCGCGGGCATCGAGAACATCAAGGGCCACCGCAGCGTCGGCGGCATGCGCGCCAGCATCTACAACGCCATGCCCAAGGCGGGCGTCGAGGCGCTGGTCCAGTTCATGGACAAGTTCGAGCGCGAGAACGCGTAAGTTCGCGATAAGCGAGCGCCCGGTGCGCGGGCGCTGGTCTCGCGATAGCGATAGCGCTTTCAAACGGGCGGGCGGCCACCAAGGTCGCCCGCCCGTTTTGTTGCGTGAAGGACGCCGCGGCGTCTATCGGGTTTGCTTGTGACTATTGGCGTTACGAATAGGTTTCAGGTCGGTTATCGGTTTCGCATTGGTGCTTGTGGCGTTATAATAGTGAGATTATGACTACACAGCTTCCTTATCTCATCTGCTCCATCTTGAGCTTCGTTCCCGCCATCGTGTTGCACGAGATGGCGCACGGCTTTGCTGCCTGGAAACTGGGCGACCCCACCGCCAAACGCGCGGGGCGCCTGTCGTTCAACCCGCTTGCGCACGTCGACCCGTTCGGCACCGTTATCATGCCGTTTTTGCTCATGGCCATGAACATGCCCGTGTTCGGCTACGCCAAGCCGGTTCCGTACAATCCCGCGTACTTCAAGGACCCGCGCAAGGGCGACCTGATCGTGGGTTTGGCCGGTCCCGCCGCAAATTTGCTGCTCGCCGTGCTGGCGGGCGTGGTCGCGTGGGTGCTCTACGGGTTCGCCCCTGTTGCGCAGTGGGTGGTGCAGAGCCAGGCGTTCTTCTACATCTACTTGATGTTCCTGCCCATGTTCGCGCTGATCAACCTGTACCTTATGTTCTTCAACCTGCTGCCCATCCCTCCGCTGGACGGCAGCTCCATCTTCGCGTTCTTCATGCCCGTGAAGTGGTTGCCGAAGTACTACAAGGTGCAGCAGTACGCGTTCCCCATCTTCATGATCGTGGCTATTATGCTGCCGTATATCATCCACGTGAACGTGTTCGGCATCTACCTGGATGCTACCGCCGGCAACCTGGGCAACCTGCTGTTCCCCTTCACCATCTCGTAGGGGCGGCGGGGCATCGTGTCGTACCGCGTTCGCACCGACAGTTTCGAGGGGCCGTTCGATCTGCTGTTGTACCTGGTCAGCCGCCAGAAGGTTGATATCGGCGCCATCAACATCACGCAAATCGCCGATCAGTATCTGGCCGAAGTGGGCCGCATGCAGAACCTTGACCTGGACGTTGCCAGCGATTTTTTGCTGGTAGCCAGCACGCTGCTGGAGATCAAGGCGCAAAGCCTGTTGCCGCGCGAGCATATCGAGGTGGAGGACGATATCGCCGAGCTGGCGCCCTCCGAGGCGCGCGACATGCTGGTGGAGCGTCTGCTGGAATACAAGCAGTACAAGAACGCCGCGGCGGCGTTGCACGCGCGGTTCGTTGCCGAGGGTCGCATGCATCCGCGTCCGTTCGGCCCCGAGGCGTGCTTCCTGAACCTCATGCCCGACTTCTTGCGCGATGTGTCGCTTGACTCTCTGGCGCTGCTTGCCGCCCGTGCGCTGGCGCGGCGCGAGGTGTTTCTGCTGGAAAGCGAGCATATCGCCGCGAAACCCATCCCGGTGGAGGTTCACGTGCGCGCCATCCATCAGCGCATCCGCAACCTCAAACAGCTGCGCTTCTCGCAGTTGATCGCCGACGATGCGCCCACGCCGCTGGTGGTGGTCACGTTCCTGGCGGTGCTCGAGCTGTACAAGCGCTCCATGGTACGCGTGGAGCAAAGCCAGCTGTTCGGCGACATCGATATCGAGTACATCGAGGGTTCGGGCGAGCTTTTGCTGGACGGCGATGATGCGCTGACGTCGGTTGGGGAGGAATAGATGTTCGAAGGACTTGATCAGGCGCAGCTGCCCGGCGCCATAGAGGCCATGCTGTTCGTTACCGACGAGCCGGTCGGCGTCATCGAGCTGGCCGACATGCTGGAGGCCGACCCGAAGCTGGTCGAGCAGGCGCTGATGGACCTGCGCGAGAAGCTGGAGCGCGAACAGCGCGGCATCCAGCTGCGCGAGGTGGCCGGCGGCTGGCGGCTGTACACGCACCCGGCCTATCACGACCTGGTGGAGAAGTACGTGCTGTCATGGGACACGCGCAAGCTCTCGCAAGCGGCTATGGAAACGCTTGCCATCGTGGCCTACCTGCAGCCCTGCACGCGCGCCGGCGTTGCCAGCGTGCGCGGCGTGAACTCCGACAGCTCCATAAACTCCCTGGTGGAAAAGGGGTTAATTCGCGAAGCGGGGCAGGCAGACGCGCCGGGCAACCCCACGCTGTATACCACCACGCGCGGCTTCCTGGAGAAGTTCGGGTTGCGCTCGGTGCGCGACCTTCCGAATCTGGACGAGTTCGCGCCCGATGACGCCACGCGTCAGCTCATCCGCGAGCGCCTGAGCGCGGGCGGGCAGGAGGCGCGCGTGGCGCCCGAGGCGCAGGTCATGGATGGCGGAGCGGGCGATCCGCTCGATGGGCTGCAGTTCGACTTCGAGGACGAAGGCGCTGGCGGTGCGTCGACCTCGCAGCAGGGTGCCGGCGACGGCCCGGTGAGCAGCGCCGCGCAGCAGATGCTCGCCGACGCCATGGCGCAAAGCTTCGGGCTGGTGGAGAAGATCGACTTCGACAGCCTGAAGTTCGAAACCGACGACGAGTAACCGTTTCCCCGCCTACTTCGACCGACCTGTGATGGGAGAATCATGACCAGGCAACTCAAACCCAACCAAACGCAGCCCGAGGAGCGCCTTGTGCCCATGCGCCTGCAGAAGTTCCTGGCGCGCGCCGGCGCGGCAAGCCGTCGAGGGTCGGAGAACCTCATGACGGCCGGGCGCGTGACGGTGAACGGCCAGGTAGTCACCGAGCTGGGAAGCAAAGTCGATCCGTTGGTTGACCAGGTGGCCGTCGACGGCGTGCCCGTGCGCCTGGAGGGCGGCCCCGTCACCATCATGCTGCACAAACCCGCCGGTTACGTGACCACCATGTCCGACCCGCAGGGCCGACCCACGGTGGCCGAGCTCGTTCCCACCGACCGCTTCCCGGGGCTGTTTCCCATCGGGCGCCTGGACTTCGACACCACGGGCCTTTTGCTGTTCAGCACCGACGGCGAGCTGGGCAACGGCCTTTTGCACCCGCGTCATCACGTGGAGAAGCGCTACTTGGCGCTGGTCAACGGCAAGCCCACGCCCGAGCAGCTCGCCCAGCTTGAGCAAGGCATCCAGCTTGACGACGGCATGACCGCGCCCGCGAAGGCCGCGCTGGTGGAAGGTGCGGAAGCGAAGCGCGCGCTGTCCATGCTGGAGGTGCCGCCCGCCGTGCCCGACCACGAGCCCAACGGCAGCGTGCCCAGTCCGCAACGCGTCGCCATCCTGCGCAAGCGCTCCCAGCAGCGCGCCGTGGTGCGCGTAGTGTTGCGCGAAGGACGGAAACGCCAGGTCAAGCGCATGCTGTCGGCTATCAAGCACGGCGTTTTGGCCCTGCACCGCGACAGTTTCGGCCCCATCGAGCTAGGCGACCTGCCCCGCAGCCAATGGCGCGAACTCACTCCCGAAGAGGTGGCGGCGCTGCACGCGTCTATAAAGTAAGCGTTCGTGTTCCCCTCGTGCTTGCCGGGCGTGGCGGGCTGTGCGCTGGCGGGAAACGGCTATAATGGGCACCCGGGTAAACTGCTGGTGTTTGCGAACTCGGCGTTTCGCCTTGTCGCGGGCCTTCTTTGACCTGCGCGGCGGTTTCGCGCTTGCCGATGCGATGCCGGCTTGCCCGCAACGTCCTATCCTAGATCGGATCCGGAAGGTCTGCATCGCCTTATGGCACAAACAATCGATCAAGCGAAAACCGGCGGCTTCGAACGCGTAGCCGTCATCGGCTTCGGCCTCATCGGCGCCAGCTTCGCCGCCGCATTGCGCGGGGCGAACCCGTCGGCGCAGGTCATGGCCGTCGACACCGACCTGGCCACCCGCGTCGAGGCCGTCAACAGGGGCTGGGCCACCGCAACCGCCGCTCCCGATGCCGCGGAGTTCCGTGCGTTCATCGAAGACAGTTGCGACCTGGTGGTTTTGGCCACGCCCGTCAGCGTGGTGGAAGGCTATCTGAAGGATTTGGCGGAGTGGGGCTATCGCGGCATAATCACCGATACCGCTTCCACGAAAAGCCGCATCATCGAAATGGCCGCGCACACCCTTCCGTATCCGCAGAACTTCGTCCCCGGCCACCCCATGGCCGGTTCCGAAAAGAACGGCATCACGGGCGCCCGCGCCGACCTGTTCAAGGGCGCGTATTGGATCTTGTGCCCCGACGCCGATACGCCGGCGGAGCATTTCACGCGCCTGCACGAGCTGATCACCGGCATCGGCGCGCGCGTCATCAGCCTGCCGCGTGAACAGCATGACGCGGCGGTGGCCGTGGTCAGCCACGTGCCGCACTTCACCGCCAGCTCGCTCGTGCAGCTTGCTGTGCGCCACGCCGAGGGCCAGGATTCGCTTATGCGCCTTGCAGCGGGCGGGTTCAAGGACTCCACGCGCATCGCCGCCGGCTCGCCCGAGCTGTGGTGCGGCATCGCCTTCGACAACAAAGATGCGCTTTTGGGTGGTTTGCGCGAGATGCAGGGCATCATCGGGCAGTTCGCCGACGCGCTTGAGGCGGGCGATCGCGCAACGCTGACCAGCCTGCTCGCCGAGGCCGCCGATGCGCGGCGCGCGCTGCCCGCCGCATGGCTGCCGTGCACCGAGCGCCTGCTGGAGGTGCGCATCCCCATGGAGGACCGCCCCGGCGTGGTGGCCGAGGTCACCACCATCACCAGCAAGGTGGGGTGCAATATCCAGTCCATCGAGATCGATCACGTCACCGAGGACTCGGCCGTGCTCTCGCTCGTGCTCACCGACGAAGGCGACATCGGCAAGCTGTCGGCGCACCTTATCAACGCCGGTTTCTCCGTTTCGTTCAGCCCGCTAGCGCCTAAGGAGCACACCCATGTCGGATAACATCACCGTCATCAAACCGCTTGAAAGCCCCATGCACGGTTCCACGCGCGTGCCGGGCGACAAGTCCATCAGCCACCGCGCCGTGCTGTTCTCCGCCATGGCGGAAGGTACTTCGCGCGTGTCCGGCGTGCTCGATTCCGCCGACGTGCGCAGCTCCATCGGCGCCGTGAGCGCCCTGGGCGCCCAGGTCAGCCTGGAGAAGCAGCCCGACGGAAGCCTTGCCGGCGGCATCACCGGCTGGGGCGCCGCCGGTCCCAGCCAGCCCGCCGAGCCCGTGGATTGCGGCAACTCCGGCACCACGGTGCGCCTGCTCATGGGCATCCTGGCGCCGTGGGATATCCAGGTCACGCTCACGGGCGATTCCTCGCTGTGCAAGCGCCCGATGCGCCGCATCACCGCGCCGCTCATGAAGATGGGCGCGCGCTTCCTTCCCGAAGGCCGCGAGACGCTGCCCATCACCGTCCACGGCGGCGGGCTGCGCCCCCTCACCTACGACGCTCCTATGGCATCGGCCCAGCTCAAGACCGCTGTGCTGCTTGCCGGCATGTACGCTTCGGGAACCACCACGGTCAACGAGCCGGCGCCGAGCCGCAACCACACCGAGCTCATGCTGCCCGAATACGGCGTGGCCACCACGGCCGGCTCCTGCACGGCCAGCGTGACCGGCACCGCCCAGCCCCATGCCGGCGAGGTGCTCGTGCCGGGCGACCCCTCCTCGGCGGCGTTCCTCGCGTGCGCGGCGGTTCTGCGCCCTGAAAGCTCGATCCAGATCGAGGACGTCAGCCTGAACACGGCGCGTATCGGCTTCGTGCGCACGCTCGAGCGCATGGGCGCCCAGGTCAGCGTCACGCACACGGGCGCGGCGGGCAAGGAGCCCTACGGCATCATCGAGGCCTGCTACACGCCTGACCTGCGCGGCTGCGAGGTGCCGGCCGACAAGATCGCCGGCATCATCGACGAGATCCCGGTGCTGGCGCTGGTTGCCGCTCACGCGCACGGCATCACCGTGTTCCGTCAGGTGGGGGAGCTTCGCGTGAAGGAAACCGACCGTCTTGCCGCTATAATGGACGGTCTGGCCAAGTTGGGCGTGGATGCCTGGTGCGAAGGCGACGACCTTTACATCGAGGGCCAGCCCGGCCTGCAGGTCCCCGAGGGGCTCGAGTTCGACTCGCTCGGCGACCATCGCCTTGCCATGACCTGGTCGCTCGTCGGCCTGACCGGCAAGGTTTCCGTGAACATCAAGGATTTCGAGGCCGTGTGCGTCAGCTATCCCGGCTTCCTGGACGATATCGAAAGGCTTGCACGATGATCATCGCTATCGACGGCCCGAGCGGCGCCGGCAAATCGACCGTTTCGAAGGCGGTCGCGCGCCGTTTGGGCTTCTCGTGCCTGGACACGGGCGCCATGTACCGCTCCATCGCCTGGCAGGCGCTGCAAGATGGCGTCTCGCTGGAAGACGGCGAAGCGCTCGGCCGCATCGCCGATATGCATGAAATCGGGTTCTCCCATGAGCCGGGCGACCCGTTGCCGCGCCGCGTCTCCATCGCCGGCGTGGACGTGACCGACGCCATCCGCACGGCCGAGATCGACCGCTCCGTCAGCGCCGTGGCCGCCGCGCCCGCCGTTCGCCAGGCGCTTGTGGCCCAGCAGCAGCGCATCGGCCGCGCGGGCAACTACGTGGTGGAAGGCCGCGACATCGGCACGGCGGTGTTCCCTGAGGCTGAGCTGAAGGTGTTTTTGACCGCCAGCGCTGCCGAGCGCGCCCATCGCCGCGTGGCGCAAAACGAGCGCCGGGGCGTGGGCAGCACCGATTACGCCGAGGTGCTTGCCGACATCGAGCGCCGAGACGCCATCGATTCCTCGCGCGATACCAGCCCGCTCAAGCCGGCGCCCGATGCCGTGCAGATGGACTCCACGGGTCGCACCATCGAGCAGATCATCGAGCGCATCTGCACGCTTGCCCAGGAGAAGGGCGTGCACGTATGAGCCTGTTTCTGAAATACGAGGACATGTGGGACCGCGCGCTCGGCGGCACCACCGACGAGAAGCAGATCCCGCATTGGTTCGCGAACTTCGCGTATGTGCTGATCGGCTTCGTGTTCAAGGTGCTGTTCCGCTATCGCGTGGACGGGCGCGAGAACCTTCGCGCGTTCAAGGACCGCTGCGGTGCGGTGGTGGTTTCCAACCACACGTCGTTTTTGGACGTGGTGCTTATGTACGTGGCGGCGCGTCCGAGCCAGTTCGTGCGTCTGATGGGCCGCGACTCGCTGTTCGGCAACGCCCACGGCTTGGCGGGGCAGATCCTCTCGCGCGTGGGCGCGTTCCCCATCAAGCGCGATTCGGCCGACCGCACCGCCATTAAACGCGCGGCGCACATGCTGAAGGGAAACCAGCTGGTGGGCATCCTGCCGGAGGGCACGCGCCGCGGCAAGGGCAGCAAAACGCCCGAAATCCACTCCGGTGCGGCGTTCATCGCGAAGATGGGCAAGGCGCCTATCCTGCCCATGTGCGTGCGTGAGGCGGAGAACGTCAAGCGCAAAGGCGAGCGCATCCGTTTCCCCAAAATCACGGTGGAATACGGAAAGCCTCTGGTGGTAAGCGATTTCGACTTCCTGCCGAAGGAAGATCGCCTGGACGGGTGCTCGTGGTACGCCATGCGCGAGGTGTTCGCGCTGCATCAGCGCGTACCGCGCGAGCAGGTGGATATGCGCGCGCTGTTCCCCGACGGCCGCGATTTCTCCGAGGTGTTCGCCGCTCATCCCATTCCCGAGCACACCCCCGAGGAGGCCATCGAGCTGACCCGCCCCACGAAGAAGGCGAAGGCCGAGTAGTAACAGGTTTGGGATAGCAGGGGCCGCGTAAGCGGCCCTTTGCGCTATCGTGCGTCGTAAAAGCCGGGAGGCGCGAGCCGCAAAACGCTATCTGCATCCGTAAGCCCGCAGCCGCAATCTGCACGTTGCTATTCCGCGGGCAACTATTCGCGAGTCGCTATCTGCGAGCCTCGACCTATACCTATACGAAAGGATCGGACATGGAAGTCATCCGCAGCAAGAACGCCGGCGCATGCTACGGCGTGCAACGAGCTCTTGACCTGGCCCTGAAGGCCAGCGAGGGCGATGGCAGCGCGTTCACGTTGGGGCCGCTGATCCACAATCCCCAGGTGGTGGCGAACCTTGAGGCGCGCGGCGTGCTGGCCGTCAAGGAGCCCGAGCAGGCCACGCACGGGGCTATCATCATCCGCAGCCATGGCGTCACCCCGGCCGTGCGCCGCTCGGTGGAGGCGCGCGGGCTTCCCGTGATCGATGCCACGTGCCCGCATGTCGCGCGCGCGCAAAAGGCCGCGGCCACGCTTGCCGGTGAGTGCGGCTATGTGGTTGTCGTGGGCGAGGAAGGCCATCCCGAAGTGGAGGGCCTGGTGGCGTATGCTCACGAGGCCGGTGCGCAGGTGCATGTGGCGGAAACGGCAGCCGATCTGCCGGGCGACCTGCCCGAGCGCGTGGGCGTGGTCGTGCAGACCACGCAAACCCGCGATGCGCTTGACGACGTGCTCGAGGGCATCCGCGCCCAGGGCGTCGATGCGCAGGTCAAGGATACGGTGTGCACGGCAACGCGCCAGCGCCAGCAGGCCGCCGCGGAGCTTGCCGGTCAGGTGGACGCCATCGTGGTGATCGGCGGCCGCAATTCGGCCAATACCACGCATCTGGCCGAAATCTGCGCCGCCGAATGCCCGCGCACGCATCACATCGAGTCGGCTGCCGAGCTTGATCCGGCATGGTTCGCGGGCTGCTCTTCCGTAGGCGTCACGGCCGGCGCCAGCACCCCCGACGACCAGATCGACGAAGTGGTGCAACGCCTCGAGCGCATGTAGCGAACATATCCCCATGTGAACCGTCCCCGTCTGCACGTGCTTCGGCATGTGAGGGCGGGGACGGTTTTGTGCACGGACGGTGAAGAAACGGCCCGATTTGTTGCACAACAAATCCCGCGAAAACCGGGTTAGCCTTGAAGCATGAACGAAGCCGTCCGGCGCCGCAAAAGCGTCGGCGCGCGAACGCGATGCGGAGGTTGCCACCATGTGCAGGATATTGCTCGTCGAAGATGCCGTGCCCGAGCCCGAGGCGCTGCGCGTGCTCATCGAGCAGCATCCCTGCGCCGGCGCGATCCAGTTGGAGAGCTGCGCGTTTTTCCAGGTGAGCGAGCGCATCTCCCAAAGCCCGCGCATCGATGCGCTGTTCGCTCCCGTGGATGCCCCTGGCGCCTTCCCGGCGTGCGCTTGCGATGAACGCGCCGGCATCGCGCTGGTGCGCGAGTTGCAAGATCGTGACATCCTTCCGCTGACCGTGTACTGCACCACGCGCGCTGCCTACACCTCGGCGGTGTACGGCACCGACCATCAGTATCTGCTGCTGGCGCCGTATTCGCCCACGGAGGCGCGCAACGCCTTGGACAAGGTGTTCGGTTTGCTCGGCCATCGCGCGGCAAGCCCGCTTGCGTTGCGCAGTGCCGGGACCGTGCACATCGTGGACCCCGCCGACGTGGTATATGTGAAAAGTATCGGGCGGAAAGTGCTGGTCAAGCTGTCGGATGCTCGCGTGCTGGAATCGTATGCGGCGCTGGCGGAGCTTGAGCAGCAGCTGCCCGGCAGCTTCGTGCGCTGCCACAAAAGCTACCTTGCGAACATGGAGCACGTCGTCCAGGCGTCCGCCGACGGGCTGGTCATGGACTGCGACGAGGCGGTCCCCATCAGCCAGCGCCAGTACCGCACCGTCCGCGACGCCCTCAGGTCGTTCTCCGTCTCGTAGGGGAAGAGTGCCGCGGTCGACGGGGTTTGCCCCGTCGGCTTCGTTTCGCCTTCGCGGGATGAGCGTCGGCAGGCGCCGCGGTCGACGATCTTCGAATCGCGCTTTTCGCCGCCGCCTTCGCATTCTTTCCTAGAGCGGGTATTGGTCCTCCGACTTCTTCGTGCCATTCCCGCCGGGCAAAACGCAATTCCGTCTTATGCTTAGTTGCGCTGATTTTTCGCGTCGCGTTCCCGCCGTGCGCCTTAGCGGGCGCGGCATGCTACCATGATATGCTGCGAAAAATCGACGGCATATGGGCAAGTAGAAGCGGAAAGGCGGTGTTGACGTGGGCATTTATCCTCCTCAGGATGTGGCGAAGCAAGCTGCGCAGTCCGCGGGCCGCCGCAAGCGCCGCGCTCCCGAGCCCCCGAGGGCCGTCATCGAATCCGTGCTGCCCGAAAGCCCCGCCGACGACGCGGGCTTCACGCCGGGCTGCATCATCACCAGCGTGGACGGCCAGCCCGTGCGCGACATGATCGACTGGCGCTGGCTAACCGCCGACGACGTGATCACCCTCGGCTACATCGACACCGACGGCGACGCCGGCGAGGTGGAGCTTGAGCGCTACGAAGGCGAGGAATGGGGCTTCGAGTTCTCCGGCGTGGTGTTCGATGGCGTCAAGCAGTGCCGCAACGCCTGCATCTTCTGCTTTATGCGCCAGCTGCCCGATGACATGCGCCC
Source organism: uncultured Senegalimassilia sp. (assembly GCF_934636665.1). Lineage (GTDB taxonomy): Bacteria > Actinomycetota > Coriobacteriia > Coriobacteriales > Eggerthellaceae > Senegalimassilia. The sequence continues at coordinate 101,373 of NZ_CAKUAT010000003.1, read as the reverse complement.
GTCGCTGACCCTGCGCGACGACGACTTCCGCCTCAGCTTCCTGTCGGGAACGTTCGTCACGTTCACCAACTTGTCGGCCGCCGACGAGGCGCGCATCATCGAGCAGCACATCAGCCCGCTGCGCGTTTCCCTGCACGCGTCCAACCCCGAGGTTCGCCGCCGCATCATCGGCCGGCATGCCCAGCACGGCATCGACGTGATGGACCGCCTGCTTGCCGCCGGTATCGAGTTCCACGCCCAGATCGTGCTCATGCCCGACGAGAACGACGGCGACGCGCTGCGCGAGACGCTCGACTGGGCGTATGCGCGCCCGGGCATCCTGGACATCTGCATCGTTCCGCTGGGGTTCACCAAGCACCAGACGTGCTTCACGAAAAGCTTCAACGACCCTGTGGCCGCGCGTGCCGCCATGGACACCATCGTGCCTGCTCAACAGCGTGCCCTTGCCGAACGAGGCCACCTGTGGGCCTTCGCCGCCGACGAGTTCTACTGCAACGCCTACGGCGACGAGTTGCTGGAGAACCTTCCGCCCACCGAGCACTACGGCGACTTCGGCATGTTCGAGGACGGCGTGGGCATCATCCGCTCGTTCGTGGACGATTGGGAGGCGGCGGAAGCGGCAGGGCTTGACGCGCAGGCTGCCCAGGCGCTGCAGCAGGCGGGCATGCGCGTGCGCTACATCGCTGGCATGGCCACGCCGCATTTCTTCCGCCCGCTGTTCTCGCGCGGCCCGCTTGCCGGGGTGGTGGAGCCGCTGTTCGTGGAGAACCGCTTCTTCGGCGGGAACGTCGACGTCACCGGGCTGTTGTGCAGCTGCGACATCGTCGAGGCCATCCGCGCCGACGCGGCCGAGCACCCGGGGTGGACGTACGTGGTCCCCAAGGTCATCTTCAACGACGACGGCGTCACGCTCGATGACGCAACGTTGGAGGATATGGGGAAGGCGGCGGGCGTGCCCGTGAGCGTGGTATCCTGTAACGCGACTGGGTTCTTGCCGGAACTCGTCGAACTGGCGCGCGAATAGCGGCGCCGCAAACGTAGTATTTTCCTCAACCGAAAAGGATTTGATATGGCTCTGCCCATTGTGGCGGTTGTTGGACGGCCGAACGTCGGCAAGTCCACCTTCGTTAACCGCATTGCCCAGGCCGACGAGGCCATCGTGCACGAGATGCGCGGCGTCACCCGCGACCGTTCGTACCACATCGCTGACTGGAACGGCGTGCCGTTCAAGCTCATCGATACCGGCGGTATCGAGATGGGCGACGACGACGCGTTCCAAAGCTCCATCCGCACGCAAGCGTTCGCCGGCGTGAACGAGGCTGACGTCATCGTCTTCATCGTCGACGGCCGCACCGGCATCAACGCCGACGACGAGGAGGTGGCGCGCGTGCTGCGCAAGACCTCCAAGCCGGTGTACCTGGTGGTGAACAAGATGGACAACCCCGACACCATGGACCAGGTCTGGGAGTTCTACCAGCTGGGACTGGGCGATCCGTGGTCGGTCTCCTCGCTGCACGGTAACGGCACGGGCGACCTGCTCGACGCCGTGGTGGAGGACCTGAAGAAGGTCGAGACCGCTGACGATGAGGAAGAGGACGGTGGCATCAACATCGCCATCATCGGCCGTCCGAACGCCGGTAAGTCCTCGCTGACCAACCGTCTGACCTCGGACGATCGCTCCATCGTGTCCAACGTCGCCGGCACCACGCGCGACGCCATCGACACCGTCATCGAGCACGACGGCCAGCGCTACACCATCGTCGACACCGCCGGCCTGCGCCAGAAGAGCAAGATCGACGAGGACGTGGAGTACTACGGCTTCGTGCGCGCGATGCGCGCCATCGACCGCGCCGACGTGGCCATCCTGGTCATCGACGGTTCCATCGGTCTGACCGACCAGGACCAGCGCGTGGCCGGCTTCGCCGCCGACCGCCAATGCGCCATGGTCATCGTGTTGAACAAGTGGGACCTGGTGGAGGGCCCCGACGCCAAGGCCGAGGTGCGCGAGAAGATCACCGACCGCATGACCTTTGTGGGCTATGCCCCGGTCGTTGCCACCTGCGCGCTCACGGGCAAGTCCGTCCATCGCATCTGGGAAGCCGTCGATGTGGCGTACGAGAACTTCTGCAAGAGCATCCCCACCAACCAGCTCAACGTCTGGTTGGGCGAGATCCGCGAGGGCGGCCATACCGTCTCGAAGGGCAAGGCCATCCTGCGCATGAAGTACGTCACCCAAACGGCAACGTGCCCGCCGCAGTTCACGTTCTTCGTGAACCGCCCCGACCTGGTCAACGACAACTACGAGCGCTTCCTGGAGAATCGCCTGCGAAAGTCGTTCGACCTGACGGGCACGCCCATCCGTATGAAATTCAAGAAGAAAGATTAAGAGAGAGCCGCTGTGGAACTGCTGGGAGCATTAGGGGTTTTCGTCATCTCTTTCCTGCTGGGGTCCATCCCCTGGGGCGTCATCATCTCGAAGGTGTTCTACCGCACCGACATCCGCGAGCACGGCTCGGGCAACATCGGCACCACCAACGCCATGCGCACCATGGGCAAGGTGGGCGGCAGCGCCGTGTTCGTGCTGGATTTCGGCAAGGGCATCGTATCGGGCCTGATCGCGGCCGCGGCTGCGGCCATGTTCGGCGGCGGTATGTCGCTATCGGGCCATGTCATCGGCTATGACGACTTCGTCACGGTGGCCTTCTTGGGCTGTGTATGGGGACACATTTTCAGTCCTTGGCTGGGATTCAAGGGTGGCAAAGGCGTTGCCGTCGCCGTCGGCTGTCTGTTCGTGACGTTCGGCTGGCAGGGCGCGTGTCTTGAGCTGGCCATCTTCGCCGTGCTGGTGCTTGCCACCAAGTACGTGTCGGTGGGTTCCATCGCCGCCGCGGGGGCGTGCCCGCTGTTCGCCGCGTACTACTTCTTGTATGCCACGTTCGCGCCCGCAGCGTGGGTTTGCACCACGGTGGCGGCGCTGACGGTGATCTGGGCACATCGCGGCAACATCGCGCGCCTGCGCGCCGGCAACGAGCGCCGCATCGGGCAAAAGGGTAAGGAAGCGTAAGGAAAGTGGACGACGACATGAAGGTTGCAGTCATCGGCGCCGGTTCATGGGGAACCGCGCTGGCGCAGACGCTGGCCCTCAACGGGCATAACGTGAGCCTGTGGGCCCGCAAGGATTCGGTGGTGCACGGCATCAACCACGAGCACGTCAATCCGCGCTACCTTTCGGATGCGAAGCTGTCCGAGAATATCGTGGCCACCACCTCGTACCGCGATGCGCTGCATCGTGCGAAGGCCGCCGTCATCGTGACGCCGTCGAATCTGCTGCGCGGCGTGGCGCGCGTGCTGTCCGACGTGGTGGACGACCAGTTCCCGATCATCATCTGCTCGAAGGGCGTGGAGGCCGATAGCGGCTATCTGCCTGTGGGCGTGTTCGAGTCCGAGCTTGGCAACAAGGACCGCTTGGCGGTGCTTTCGGGCCCTAACCATGCCGAGGAGGTCATCAAGGCCAAGCCGGCGGGCACCGTGATCGCATCGTCGAGCCAGGACACGGCGGTGATGTTCCGCGACCTGTTCGTCGCGCCGACGTTCCGCACCTACACCAGCGACGACGTCACGGGCGTGGAGCTGTGCGCCGCGTTCAAGAACGTTATCGCCATCGCGGTGGGCGTGGCCTACGGCCTGGGCTACGGCGACAACACGGCCGCCATGATCATGACGCGCGGTTTGGCCGAGATGAGCCGCCTGACGGTGAAGTGCGGCGGGCAGGCAATCACGTGCATGGGCTTGGCCGGCGCGGGCGACCTGATCGCCACGTGCACCTCCGAGCATTCGCGCAACCGTTCGTTCGGCGTGGAGCTGGCGAAGGGCGGCACGCTTGATGCGTATCGCGAGCGTACTCACATGGTCGTCGAAGGCGCGCTGGCGTGCAAAACGCTGAAAACGCTGTCGGAGGCCTATGATGTCGAGCTGCCCATCACCGACGTGGTGCGCAGCGTAGTGTGGGAAGGCGCCGACCCGAAAGCGGCAGCAAAGGACCTGTTCGCACGCCCGTTGACCACCGAGTTCTACGGACTGTAGTCCGACCTGGGGTTTCTAGGCTGTGTCTTGCCGAGTGAACAGGGGACGGAGGTGTGTTCGTCCGGTGTTCTACGGGCTGCAGGGATGGCTTGGGAGCTCCGAGGCCGTAGCACGCCTGGGGCTTACTGGCTGCAGGCTGGGTCTGGACATTCGGACTAAGGATTTGACCGGGGCCTCTCAGGGCTGTATAGTCCGATTTGATATGATTTTGCCGAAGAGCGGTTGCTGTGTTTAGCGGCAGCCGCTCTCTTTATGAGCTCCGAACAGTGAACAGTGGGGGGTGAACAGGGGACGGAGGTGTGTTCACGCGCCATCGTAGCCGCATGAGCAAGAGACGACGACCGCGTGAACATACCTCCGTCCCCTGTTCATGACGAACGCACCTCTGTTTCCGTTTCGCTAGCAAGCTTCTGAAAGACGAAAACCGGCAGGCGGATGACGGGCCCCTCCCTTGCGAAAGGAACCGCATGAGCAATTACTCGTCCACCGTTGATACCCTTGCGCGTCAGGTGAAGGTCATCGCTTCCAGCGCGGTTGCGGTCATCGCACTGGCCTTGGCCTTTGCGACCGCGCCTGCTGCGGCGTTCGCCGTTGACGCAGCCGGTGCTGGCGACCAAGGCTCGCCGTGCGTCCCCACCCAGGAGCAAGTTGAAAGCTACCGTGCGGACGGCTCGCTCGACGAGCGTGCGCAGGTTGCCGAGCGCCTTGGCCATGCGCAGCTGTCTGCCGATCTGACGCAGCAGGCTCTTGCGCGGCAAGCGGCGGCGCTCGGCCAAGGCGCGGATATGTTCTCGCTGCGCTTCGCGGTTCCTTCGGTTTGGAAGAGCGGTATGGCAACGGTCGGCGCCGGGCGCGTGCTGGCGTTGCGTGTGTCGTTCCCGGACTATTCCTTCGCCGACGATGATACGCTTGAGGCGCTTGATGCGCTCATCAACGGCGGCGCCGCCTCCGCGTTCCCTTATGAAAGCCTGCACGCCTACTACCGGCGCGCGAGCTACGGTGCGCTCGACATCTCCGGAACCGCCGTGGACTACCAGGCCAAACACGAGCGCAGCTACTATCAGCACGACATCAACTCGCTGTTCGTCGAAGCGCTCGACGCGCTTGACGAGACCCTGGACCTTTCGCAATTCGATGGAAACGGCGATGGGTACATCGATTGCGTGTACCTGCATTTCGCCGGGCCCGATGCCGGGTGGGGAAGCACCTGGTGGAGCCAGGAATGGACGGTGCCGCAGCAGGCTCCTCCCGAGGCGTATGAACGTTCATGGGATGGCATGCGTCTGTGGAACGCGTTCCTGCTGGCCGACAACTGCGCTGCGGACATGGCGGCTTCCACGCTCATTCACGAAACGGGCCACGTGCTCGGCCTTCCCGATCTGTACAGTTATCGGAAATCGACGGTCGGCTTGTCGGGGCGTTCGGGGTGCCTGACGTTCGACCTGATGGACAATAACGCCGGCGACACCAACGCCTTCTTCAAATGGATGCTCGGTTGGATTGACGAAAGCAAGGTCGTGCGCGTGGTCGCGAACGCCGATGGGATCGACGTGCAGCGCGGCGGCGTCACACAGCACTACGACGAGCATTCGATCGATCAGGTGCTTTCCGCGTTCACGAGCTCCGACCTTGCAGAATGTGGCGGGTTTATCGCCGTGTCCGATTCCGACGATCTGCTTGACCCGACGAAGGGCCTGTTCTCGTCGTTTTACCTGCTGCAATACGATCGCTATGCCGGCAACCAGTCGCTGGTGTACAAGCGCGGCGGTCAGGATTTCGAGCTGCCGTCGGGCTTCAGGCTCTTCCGTGTGCAGGCGGCGCTTTCCGCGGAAGGGAACGACTACCTACATCAGAACACCTCCGGAGCGCCCGGCAACCAGCTTATCGAGCTGGTCGACCCCGACATGGACGCCACCCACTCCGAAGGGATCGGTTACGCGCCTGCTGCGATCACGGGCGACGGGTACGGGTGCATGCTGTATGCCGGCCAGGAGGTGTCGCCGACCACGTATCCCTCCACGAATTTCGGCGAGAGCATTGGCGGCGGTTTCACGGGATTGACGTTCTCGTTTGGCGAATGCGGCGAAGATTCCGGCGCCGTCACCGTTTCCTGGTCGGACGCCGACGAGCCGGTTCCGGGCAACTTCTCCCTTTCCTTGCAGTCTGGCACGCTGCTGAACTGGGGCCCTGTGACGTTCGCCATGTCGTATCCCGCGCTTTACAAGGCGTTCGAGAACGAGGCGTTTCCGTATCTCGTGATCGACGGGAAGCGTATCTTCTCCGCCGCGGACGTGAGCGGCGAAACCGTTTCCATGCGATATCAGCTCAATCCTGGCGAGGTTTTGCCGACCAGCGCTTGCGAAGCGGTGTTCCCCGCGGGTTGCTTCTTGTTGGGCGTGGTTGATGGGCAAGAGGTGTATTCCGAGGAGATCCGCGTGCCGTTTTCCCCGTCCGGCCTGGCGAGCTTCGGCAAGCATGGCTTCTACGAGCTGGAGACCGACCCGCTCGACGAGCGCGTCGGCATATCTTCGGTGTTCGCTCGTGGCGACGGGTCACACTGCTTCCTGCGCGCGGTCGGCGAGAGCCTGTACCTGGAAACCATTGACGAGAAGGACCCGTCGAAGGTGAGCGAAGCGAAGATCGACGGCGCGGCGCTGCCAACGTATCCGCAGGCCAGCGCGGTGCTGCAGTGCGCTGGCCTGCCCGATGACCGCTGCCTGGTGACGGTATCGTTCGAGAACTTCGACGCTTCCGACTTGGCGCGCGCCTACTTGGTGGACCTTGGGTCGCATCGGGTACTCGGCGAGGCGTCCCTCAGCCGGTTCCCTGGCACCGTTCGCGCCATGACGGTGGGGAACGTGCCGGTTTTGGGGATGTATGCGTATCAGCTTGGCTTCGGCGAGGGTTATGTGATGACGTCGGCGTTCGCGGACGTTGCGGCAGGTGGGGCGGATGCGAGTGCTGCGGTTTCGGCTGCGGAGTGCGTGCTTTGGACGCGGGCGTCGGGTGTCTACGATGCGGGTGACGGGCTGATCGCTGCCATGTTCACCGAGAACGTTCTCGATGGCAACGGCTATCCCGGCGGGGTGGACCTTACGGTGCGCCTGTACGATGCCGAGTCGGTGGCGGCGCTTTTCGCGACTGCGCCCGCTCAGCTGGATCCCGATGCGCTTGCGGATTTCACCGAAAGCCTTGATCCGGTGCGCGTGTGCAAGCTGAGCGGGTATCAGGCAGTCAACGATGTGGCGGCCTGCGATGATGCCGTGTATGTGCTGGCATCGGGCCGTTTGGATGCCAGCGGGTCGCAAGGCGATGCGTCGCGTGGAGGCGCGATCGTGCGGTTCGACCGTTCGGGCGTGCAAACCGCCTGCCGTGAGCTTGTCCCGGTCAGCTCGGTTGCGGCGACGTATACGGATCTGGTCGTCGGCGAGCAGGGTGCGGTGGCGGCAACGCGCATCGCGATAGGGAACAAGGGCGCGTTCGAACCGCAGGAGACGCAGCTGTTCGATTCGTCGCTGAACGCGGCGGGGTCGTATGATTTCGTCGGGAACTCGACCGGCGGCTGGGTCGGCGGGCGTTGGGTGGCGCTGGGCTGGGATAGCTCGCGGTTCGGCAACGCCATAGGCGCCGGGGCCCCGCCCGCGGGGGTTGCTGCGGCGGTGGGCGTTGATGGCGTTGTTGCGCGAGAGGGCGAGGAACCCGACCTGCACACGCGCGTCGGCTATGCGATATCCGACGCCTTGGATGTTGCCTCTGAGCCTGAAGAGTCGGACGATTCTGAGGACCCTGATGATACGGAAGACCTTGATTCGGAGAAGCCCGATGCTTCCAAGAGCCCTGGTGGGCCAAAGGATTCGGGCGAACCGCAGGGGGCAGGCGCTTTGTCTGCGGGAACCGGCGATAGCGCGCCTGTTCTTCCGCTGGCCATCGTCGCCGTCGTCGCGCTGGCGGTTGCGATATGGGCGCGCCGTCGTAGCCGTTGACCGACGGATGACTAGGCGGTTTATTGAATCGGTGGCCGCTGTTCACCGGTTGTTGTGCATGGTTGCAAACAAAGAGAAAGCCCGCGAACTCCAATGGGTTCGCGGGCTTTCGCGATCTTAAAGGCTTGTGGCGGGATTCCCGCTATTCGGCGGCTTCCTCGTCCTGCTTTTCGGCAGCTTCGACGATCTTGTCGATGATGACGTCCAGCTTGCCTTCCACGTCGTAGTCCTCGACCTTGCCCTCGTCGCACAGGCGCGCGAACTTCGGGTCGATGGGCAGAGTGGTGTAGGCGGGGATGTTGTAGCGCTCGGCAACTTCGGCGCCCTGAGGCTCGCCGAAGATGTGATGTTCCTTGCCGCAGTCGTCGCACTTGAAGTAGGCCATGTTCTCCACCAGGCCCAGCACCTCGACGTCCATGTCATGTGCAAGGTTGACCGCCTTGCCCACGATCATGGCCACCAGCTCCTGGGGAGCCGACACGGTGACGATGCCGTCGACGGGCAGCGACTGGAACACGGTGAGCAGCACGTCGGAGGTTCCCGGAGGCATGTCGACGAACAGGTAGTCGATGTCGCCCCAGTTCGTCTCGCTCCAGAACTGGCGGATGGCGTTGGACACGACCGGGCCGCGCCATGCCACCGGCAGGTCGCCCTTGGGAAGCATGAGGTTAGTGGACATGACCTTGATGCCCGTTTGGGTTTGGCCGGGCAGGATGCCGTCGGCGTCGGCGGTCAGCGGGTTGGTGATGCCGAAGGTCTTCGGGATGGAAGGGCCGGTGATGTCGGCGTCTAGGATGCCCACCTTGTTGCCGCGCTTGTTCATTTCGCTGGCAAGCAGGCTGGTGACCAGGGACTTGCCTACGCCGCCCTTACCGGAGACGACGCCGATGACGTGCTTGACGTTGCTGCGCTTGTTCGTCTCAAGCTTGGTGGGGCCGGCAGCGGTGCGCTCGCCGCACCCCGAAACACCGCAGCTGCCGCACTCGTGCGAGCACTCTTCTGCCATGATTCCTTCTTTCTTATTGTGCTCCCAGATGCCTGGAAGCGTCACTCGTCCTGAAGGGATGATAGCACAACGCGTCAACGCGGCAGCCAATTAGCACCTGCGACGTGACATATGCGGCACATTGTCAAGCAAACCCCGCTTTATGCATTTTGAGACACTTCGGGGACGTAGCGCTAACTGTCAGCTTGCGGAGTGGCGGTCACCTCGTCTATTCCCGTCGCGGCCCGTGCGTACGTTGCCGTCTACAGCCATGCGAGCATGATCCTTGGCTGAGACGCTTCGGGGACGTAGCGCTAACTGTCAGCTTGCGGAGTGGCGGTCACCTCGTCTATTCCCGTCGCGGCTCGTGCGTGCGTTTGTCGTTTGCGGCCATGCGCGCAATGCGAGCAAGGTCCTTGGTGAAGATCGCCCGTTGGTGCGCGGCCTCGTAAAGTTGACAGATAGTCCTACGTCCCCGAAGTGTCTGGATTTGGGCGGGTGGGTGTGGCTACTGGACCTGCTGGACTTCGGTGGCGTTGAGGTCGAAGTCCTTGAATGCGGCGGTGGTGTAGGCGGGGTTCTCGTAGGTGTTGAAGTAGTAGCGGCCCTCGCGTGCGGAATAGGCGCTGGTGAACACGGTGAACTCGTTTGCGCCGTCGTTCATCTGCGCGCTTCCCTCCACCATGGCCACGCCGCCGAGCGTGCGGAAGACGCGCGCGACGTTGCCGGTCTCGGTGTCCTTCGGCGCATGATGCGCGTTCAGGTACGCCGCGCGCACGAAGCGCGAGGGCGAGTACACGTCGCCGGGCAGCCCGCGCATGCCCGCGCCGGCGCCGTAGGGCGTCAGCGTTGCGTTCGCCCAGGTCACGGAGCTAGGCGCGCCGGGGGTCACGTTCATGTAGCTGCGCAGGTTCTCCAGGTGCCACGCAAGGCCCGGCTGATTGGCAAGCACGTCGGCGGGGTCGCGCATCACCTGCAGGCCCTCGGCGGTGGACTCCACCACGATGCAGCCGCTGGCGTCGGCGATGATCCAGTGCAGCATGCTGATGGGGAAGTCGCCGAAGCCCTTGTTCACCAGCGTGATGTTCGCCAGCGCCGCCTCGACGTCGTCGACCTTGTCGAAGTTCGAGGTGACCCACAAGGGGAATTCGTACGGTGCGACTGCCGTGGTTCCCGGACGGGCGTCGTCGGGGAAGTATGCGTAGCCGGGGAAGTTCAGGCCGGCGATGGCCAGGCCGTTCTCGTTGGCGCAGTCGAAGTACAGCGGGTACCCTTCCGACGCGATGGCCATGCCCAGCACCGCACGATGCCCCGTGTTCGCGGGATGGTTGCGCGGCGTGAACGTGATGGTTTCGCCATAGCCGTACGCCCAGTCCAGGTTGCGGCCGAAATACAGGTTTCCGTCAGGGTCGGTGAATCGAATCGCCGTGCACATACGTGCCTCCGTTCAGTATCGATGCGCGGGTTTGCGCTCGCGCTTGCTCCTTCGGGGCGTTTTGCCTCTGCAGGAAAGGAATAGTACGCCTGCGACTGCTGGTTGCAATCGGAAAAGCCCTAGCGTTGCCTTCGCGTTGCGAAGCCGTTGAGCTGGCGTGCGTGCGGCTTGCGGGGCGAAGAAAGCGAGTAGCCCGCGCATCGCGCAAGGCGCATAGCCGTTGCGTTGCCAATCGACGGTTGCGAAGCCGCTGAGCGGGGGCGTGTGCAGCTTGTAGGGTGGGGATCGTGCGACAAAAAGCCCGCTGCCGTAAAACGGTATGCAGACGGATTGCCTCGAGAGAGGTTCGGGGTCAAGAGAACGAACAGCCCGCGCATCGCACAAGACGATATGCGGGCTATGGGGTTCGAAGGGTTGCTGCTGCTGGGCGCAAAGGCTCGGGAACGACGGGAAACCGCTGCTTCCTGCGCTATTTCCCGTTGCGGATCTTCTTGATGCCTCCGGCGGCTATAGCGGCGCCTGCGCCGATAGCTAGTACGCCAGGTCCGGGCAGTATGAGCATGGGAACGCCCACTGCCATGACGGCGGCGCCTGCCACGGTTTGAGCTGCGCCCGTCAGGCGTGAAGCGGCAGCGGCGGCATCTCCTTGATTGCGAACGGGGTTGCCGTGGCCGTCGACGAACGTGGTATGCAGCGGCTGATTGTCCACCTTCCCGACGCGTTTGCCGAACGAGGGCGGCGTGAAAGGCTCTGCTGCTGTTTGGGCGGCAGCGGCAGCGCCGCGCGCTGCGTCGACCGGGTTCACGTCGATGATGGGATGTTTCGGGAACGCCATGAGCTGCTCCTTATGCGTAGCGCCGCAGGGGTGCGGCGCGTGGTAAGTCTTGTGCGGGACGGGCCTAGCAGCCGCGTTCCGCTATTCGTAGGGTATCGCGCTGCGGGTGCTGCGGGCCCGCGCACGCCGACGCTGTCACCAACGCGTAACGAGTTCGCCACATGTCTCATTTTGGATTGCCGGTCGGCCCGCCTTCCTCTGCGACGAATCGGCTTGCCGGCAGCTTCGCCTTCTGGTAACGCCTTGGTTTCCCGTTCGCTTTCTCCTAGCTTTCACGCTCGTTTTCGACCCGCCTTCCCCATGATGCCTTCGAGGCCCCCGGTTTTCCCATGCGGAGCCTCTGCTCGCCGATGGATGCCTTCCTGCAACGCCCCGGGGCGTATCCATCATCAGGCGTTTTGCCGGTTCGCGGAGGGTTTTGCGCTACACTATCGGTAGTGTTCCGACCGTTTGGTTCGACTGCGTTTCGCGCTTGAATCGAGTTGGCGAATCGGGCGCGACGCCTTTATAAGGGGAAGGTGATCGTATGGCAGCTCCTGCTACCGAACATGTCCGAAACATCGTGCTGGTGGGCCAAGACGGCGCCGGCAAAACCTCGCTTGCCGAGGCCATGCTGCACGTCTCAGGCCGCACGCCGCGCATGGGCACTACCCACGACGGCAAATCCTACCTTGATTACGACCAGGAGGAGATCCGCCGCAAGTTCACCCTGGGCACTTCCGTCGCGCCCATTCCGTACCACGATTACAAGATCAACCTGCTCGACACCTCGGGCCATCCCGACTTCATCGGCGACACGCTTGCCACCATGCAAGCTGCCGAAATGGCGCTGTTCGTTATTGACGCCGTTGCAGGTCCGCAGGTCATGACCACGAAGCTGTGGCGCGAGGCCGAAGGCATGCGCCTGTCTCGCGCCGTATTCATTAACCACATCGACCGCGAGCACGCGAACTTCGACACCATCATGGCGCAGCTCCACGCGCGCTTCGGAAGCCGCTTGGGCCCGGTCACCATCCCCATCGGCGTTGCCGAGGACTTCAAGGGCGTCATCGACGTGCTGCGCATGAAGGCCCGCTATTTCGATCAGGATGGCACCACCGATGACCGCATCGAGGATATCCCGGCCGAGTACGCCGAGGCGGCGCAGATCGCGCGCGACCGCCTGTGCGACCTGGTTGCCGAGGCCGACGACGACCTGATGATGAAGTATCTGGACGGCTCCGAGCAGCTGACGCAGGAAGAGCTCGAAAGCCTGCTCGACAAGGCCATCGCGCAGGAGCTGTTCATTCCCGTGTACGTGGGCTCCACCATCATCGAGCAGGGCATCCGTTGCGTGATGAAGGATATCTGCACCTACTTCCCGCACCCGCGCCACCACGGCGCCTTCCGTCTTGCCAACGGCGAGGAGACGTTCGTGGACGAGGACGGCGAGCCGGCGGCGTTCGTCTTCAAGACCGTTGCCGACCCGTTCGTGGGACGCTTGAGCTACTTGAAGCTGATCAGCGGCGTGCTCACGCCCGGCATGGAACTCACCAACGCACGCACGGGAAAGAAGGACCGCCTGGGTCATCTGTACGTGATGATGGGCAAGGAGGCCACGGACGTGAAGTCGGCGAAGGCCGGCGACATCATCGTGGTTCCCAAGCTCACCGACACGCGCGCTGGCGACACGCTGTCCCAATCGGGCACGATGTCCATCGACCCGCTGCCGCTGCCCGTACCGCAGTATCCCGTTGCCATCGAGGCTGCCAACAAGAAGGAAGAGGACAAGGTCGGTACCTTCCTTGCGCGCGCGGTCGAGAACGACCCCACGCTGCGCGTCGCCCGTAACGAGCAGACGCACCAGACCATCGTCACGGCAATGGGCGAGGCGCAGGTGGAGACGCTGCTTGCGCGCATGAAGGAGCAGGCGAAGGTGGAGGCGCGTCTGGTTCCCGTGCGCATCCCGTATCGCGAGACCATCACGAAGACGGCCGAGGCGCAGGGGCGCCATAAAAAGCAGACCGGCGGCGCAGGCCAGTTCGGTGACTGCTGGTTGCGTATCAGCCCCAACCCTGGCGAGGGCTACGAGTTCGTCGATGAGGTCAAGGGCGGCGCCATCCCCGGCGGCTTGATCCCCGCCGTTGACAAGGGCGTTCAGGAGGCAATGGCCGAGGGTTTCTTGGCGGGCTATCCCATGGTGGATATCAAGTGCGCCGTGTTCGACGGCTCGTACCATTCGGTCGACTCCAACGAGATGGCGTTCAAGACCGCAGCGCGCATCGGTTTCCGTGCGGCATGCGAGCAGGCCGGTGCCATTCTGCTCGAGCCCATGGCAACCATGGACATCGTGGTGACCGAGGAATATGCCGGCACCGTTATGGGCGACATCGCCACGCGTCGCGGACGTATCGTAGGCACTGACTCCACTGATGAGGGCGAGACGGTCATCATGGTGCGCGTGCCGTATGCCGAGGTCATCGGCTACACCAAGGACCTGCGCGCCATGACGCGCGGTTCCGGTAGCTACTACATCGAACTGGAGGGCTACGACCCCGCGCCCGCCGATGTGACGAAGAAGCTGGTCGAGGCTTACCAGGCATCGAAGGCATAGACAGGTCCATAAGATGATTGCAGCGAGCCGTCCTGCGGGGCGGCTCGCTGTTTGCTGCGGCGAAGCGATTCGGGTTGGTGTTTGCATTCGCGCCTCCTGGTGCGTTCTTGGTTAGGTGGCTTGGTGATCGTGCGGTGTTGATCGTGGCATCGGCATGCTCCGGGTCGCAGAGTCGCCTGCATTTCGCGGCAGTCGCTTGCTTGTGGCGGGCAGGCCCTGAGTTTGCGAGGAGCCCGCCCGTTCCAAAGGGAGGAGAGGCGATGGGGAGTAAAGCAGCAGGTCAGGAGCGTCTCCCATGACACGGCCCGCTTAAATCCAGCCGCCTCATCGCCTGGTACGAGTATGATGCCGCCATCTTGCAGAACCCTTGTCCGTTACACCGAAAACTGTCGGGTGGACCTTGCAGGTTTCGGAGCAATCCTTCTGCTAGGAAGACGTCGGAATGGCTGAAAGACCTTGCAACGTTGGCGGGTTGCAGTCTCCTTAGTCTTGCAGATTTGTGAATCCCCAGGTAAGCGGGCTTCCGCGTCGTGCGCGCTAGCGTTCCGGGCCGTCTGAAGTATTTCCTTATAGCTTCGGTAACTTTTCCTCATGTGGGCATTTTTCCTAGACGGTTCGCCGAGTTCTTGGTAGGCTCGAACTATTGATTCCGCGCCATGCCCACGCATCGGCGCAGGCAAGTAAAGGGGAATGCCATGTCTTACGTATTCACGCACGCAACGCTGCTCGACGGCACGCGCGATATGCAACCGCAGGAGAACATGACCGTCGCCGTGGACGATAACGGCCGCATCAGCGCGGTCGGGCCCGCTGCCTCCACGGTGGGTCCTGCGGGCGCGCAGGAAGTGGACTTGAAGGGCGCCTATTTGATGCCGGGCCTGGTCAATCTGCATGTGCATCTGTGCGGCAGCGGCAAGCCCACCAGCGCCGGCGCGGCGGGCGACCTTATTGAGAAGGTCGTCGCCAACCCTATCGGGCGTTGGTACCTGCATCGCACGCTGCGCAAGCATGCCCAACAGCAGCTGGCCAGCGGCGTTACCACGGTGCGAAGCGTGGGCGACCCGGGCTTCGCCGATGTGTGGGTGCGCGATGCCATCAACGCCGGCAAGTACCAGGGTCCGCGCTTGGTCACGTCGGGCGTGGGTGTGACGGTGCCGGGCGGTCACGGCGCGGGACTGTTCGCGCACATTGCCGAAACGCCTGATCAGGCGCGTGAGATCGTTCGTGACTGCTTCGCCCACAAGTGCGACTTGGTGAAGCTGTTCATCACTGGCGGCGTGTTCGATGCCGAGAAGGAGGGCGAGCCGGGCGTGCTGCGCATGTCGCCCGAGATCGCGGCGGCTGCGGTGGACGAGGCTCACAAGCTGGGCATGCATACCGCGGCGCATATCGAGAGCACCGAGGGCGTTCGCGTGGGCTTGGAAGCGGGTGTGGACACCATCGAGCACGGCGGCGTTTTGGACGATGAGCTGCTGGCGCTGTTCCGCGAAAATGGCGTGGGCCGAAAAAGCTCGCTGACCTGCACCGTCTCCCCGGCGCTGCCGTTCATCAAGCTGCCGCCCGAGATGACCCATTCCACCGAGATCCAGGTGGTCAACGGCCGCATCGTCTTCGAAGGTATCGTGTCGGCTGCAAAACAGGCCTTGGAGCAGGGGATTCCCGTTGGGCTGGGCACCGATTCGGCGTGCCCGTACGTCACGCAATACGATATGTGGCGCGAGCTGGTGTATTTCGAGCGCATCGTGGGCGCAAGCCGACAGCTTGCGCTGCATTCGGCAACGCTGGGAAACGCGAGCATCATCGGGCTTGGCGACGAGACGGGTTCGATCGAAGTAGGGAAATCGGCCGACATGATCGTACTGGATGCGAACCCGCTTGATGACCTGGAGGCGCTGCGACACGTACGGCGCGTCATGGTCCGCGGCAAGTTCGCCGACAGCCTGCACGTGAAGCACCTGCCCGAACTCGATCGCGAACTGGACAAGTTCTTGCCGGCTTAATGACCTAAGAATTATCTTAATTAGATAGCTTCGTCTTCTGTTTATACGACTGGCGTTTTCGATGGCCTCGTGCTAGGGCGGCAACCCTGTGATGCGCGAGGCCTTTCTTTCGTTCGTGCTGGCCTTGTCGATCAACCCGGTTGTTTGGGTTTGCATTTTGCTGGCCTTTTTGCGAACTGAGACGGCGGCGAGCCGCACCCGCGAAGGACACAGGCTGGGCTCCCGAATGGGACCGGACGGTATCGCCGTCTAAAATCCTTTGTCCCCGGAGTCGCCGCCCTTATTCTGCTGTTAGTGATTCGACGGTCGGTATCCCCATTTCCTTCAGCATGGAGTTCGGGTCGACAATGCGCATAATCGTCTTATATTTATCGAACAGCTGCGATAACTCGTTGAAGAAGTCGAAAAGCTCTTCTTTCGGCAATATCGGGACCATTTGCTCGACCATATCCTTGAAAGCTATGTCATGAGAGCGGCCAATTTTTGCACAGTATAGACGCTCATCGTGGGCGCATAGATTGCGAAAATCTACCAGAACGGAGAAGGCATGCAGCAACTCTTGCGGTGTGATTCTTCTATTGGAGTCAGAAACTGATGCAATCGTCTTACATGCACTGTTCTGGATGCTTCGGCGTTGAAGCTGATAAAAATGGGCTATATGGCCGAAGGTCAAGTCGTTCGCGAGTACCCATAGAGGCACGAACCCATAACGGTTTACGTAATGCGATATGAAGGCTTTTCCGTCTGATCCCGCAACCTTTTTGTTCAGCACGCTCATAAGCCTCGATAGATTTGTTTGATGTATTTTCGCACGGTTGCCGGAGAAGCCTTTTGCAAACAGCATGTCCTTTGCGGATGCGTATGATGAAGTAGCAAGATAGTCGTTTGGACCTGGATTTGCCTTGCAGAAGGAATACACTACCGCGTTTTTCATGATTGCTTCTGCCTTTGCGATGTACTTGAACGTTAGCGAGCGCAAATCGCGATCGAACAGAAATAGCGAGTAAATCCACTCGAAGCGTGTTCCTTTTTGGAAAATATCATCGGCACTTTCCTTCATTGCCTGAGTGTCAAGAAAGGGCTTTTTATACCCGTTGACCACAGCATAGTAGCTTTCGCGCATCAACTGGGTTTTCGTGTTTTCGTCCGTGATAACGTTGCGCGATTCAAGAAGGTCTATGAGCTCATCGATGGTTTAAAATTCTTTTGCCAAGGTGACTCCTAAAATCAAAGGGCCGCTAGCCCAATGAGCTAGCGACCCTTCTAGTCCCCGCCTCACTTAGAGTCCACGGGGCCGTGTCACTAGTCATTAATCTACATTGCATAGCGCCGACGGTCAAGCGCCCCACGTTGTTTTGTCGAAACTCTTTTGAACTGGTGAACGCGTAGCATCGCATATCAGCTTCTGCATCCTCTGTTGCCAACTACTCTGCGTATCGCAGGAGAGGAGCTCGTGAACCTCCTTGACGGCGCGCACGCATGTTTTACCTTTCCGCTTTTCGAGATGCTTCGATCGACTCCCCTAAATTGATAATCAGCAATTCGTGCTTCATTAACCCTACCTTGTCTATTTCATCTTCGTTTGGAAATCGATGTCGTGATGCGCGATTCGACACTTGTGCATTAGAGCGCCTCGCGGCTCTGGAAGTAGGCTACATGCTCCACCTTCACTTGACGGTCGTCCTGGGCTGTTATGTACAGGTTCATGTGCTCGGGATTGTGGGACTCGGGCGATAGAATCAGGTCGCCATTGATCACGGTCATGCGGCGCATGATGGAATCGGCGTTGTCGATGGTGGCCACAACGACGTCGCCGGTTTTCGCGGGGATGCCCGGCTGCACGATCGCCACCATGCCGGGAGGGCAGATGCGGTCCATACAGTCGCCGTCAACCTCTATGGCATAACTGTCCGGGTCGCGGTCAAGTAGAAATTGCGGCACGAGCACCTCTGGGAGCTCGTCGAACTCTTCGGGAAGGTGCGGCTTGCCGGCGTGCGTGCTGCCGACCACCGGAACCTTTGCCAGTGGCGCTGCCTTGATGGATAAACTCTCGCTAGAGAAGCGGTCATGATTGCTTGCTGCAATGATGGCGTTATCAGGCACAACGTCATCTTCAATGATTTCGCTTTTTGCGATTCTCAATGCTAAAGATATTTTTTCAATTGTACCCATTCTTGGGATGGCGCGGCCGTTTTCCCACTGCGATACGGCCATGCTGGACACGCCGGCAAGCCGACCGAACTCGTCCTGCGTCATTCCCGCAGCTCGTCGAATCCGCCTGATGTTTTCAGCTATTGTCATAGCGCCTCTCTCTACGGTTTGTTGAAAGATAATTACAATCTATTATAGAAACTATATGTTTAACTATAGCGTAATTATCACGAAAAGAGATCGATGAGTGAACGATTTCTTGCTGCGGATTTGACGGGCTTTTGCTGAGGAATCAGCTGTTTCCGCAGGTCAAACGGTGTGAAAACGCAATAAAACAAACGTTCGATTTTTCTTGAACGCGGGGGTTTCGCATGGTACAGTAGATGCAGCGAACCCCCCTTTTCGCGTATTCGCAACCCACCTGCCCATATCCATGAAGGAGGCACGAGCGCCCGATGATCAGACCGATTATGCGAAACGAACTGTTCTTGGCCATGCCATCGGAGGCTGCAACTATCGAGGACGCGCCTGTTGGACAGGATTTGCTCGACACGCTTCAAGCACACGCTCATGAGTGTGTGGGAATGGCGGCGAACATGATCGGCGTGCGCAAGCGCATCATCGTGTTCGATGACAATGGCGCGGCTAAGCTCATGTTCAATCCCGAAATCGTGCACGCCTCAAGCGAGTATTCTACTGAGGAGGGGTGCCTGTCTCTTGTGGGGCAGCGGCCGTGTCAGCGGCATCGCAAGATTCGCGTGTCGTATCAGGACGAATCGTTCAAAACCTGTCAGAAAAGCTTCAGCGGCTTCACTGCGCAGATCATCCAGCATGAAATAGATCACATAAACGGCATTGTCATCTAGGCGTTTGTCGTAGCGTTTTACCGGATGAGACGCTTCTGGACGGTCTCCGAAGCTGTTGCAAGCCGCAATCAACTTGCAGGATTGCGGTGACGTGGTCATGTAATCGCGCATTTGCGTTTGCATTGCGTCTGCATTTAGACTTGCGTTTGCGTTTTGCGCATTGTGAAACTTGTTGTTAGGGAAAGGTTTGCCGTGTCGGTACCTATAGAGCAGGCGCGCTTGGCGCTGGAGATGCATTTCGGCTACAAGGATTTCAGGCCGGGCCAGCAGGGTGTAGTGCAGGCTTTGCTCGCAGGTCGCGATGCGCTTGCGGTCATGCCTACCGGCGCCGGCAAGTCGGTGTGCTATCAGATACCGGGTGTTGTCATGAGCGGCCTTGCGCTGGTCATAAGCCCGTTGGTGTCGCTGATGGGCGATCAGGTGCGCAGCTTGCAGGATGCTGGCATTCAGGCGGCGTATCTGAACTCCACGCTTACCCCGTCTCAGCAGGGTTCGATTATGGCGCGTGCCCTGGCGGGGGAGTTCGACCTGCTCTATGTTGCGCCTGAGCGTTTGGAGGATCCGCGCTTTGTGGAGTTCGCCTCGCAGGCGCCCATTCCGCTGGTCGCGGTAGACGAAGCGCATTGCGTATCGCAATGGGGCCAGGATTTTCGCCCATCGTATCTGCGCATCGGTACGTTCATCGAACAGCTTCCTACGCGCCCCACTGTTGCCGCACTCACCGCAACGGCAACGGAGCGCGTTCGCGCCGACATCGTGCGTCTTTTAGGATTGCGGGATCCCTACCAAGCGGTCACCGGTTTCGACCGGCCAAACCTTCACTTTTCCGTGGAGCGCCTAGAGCCGAACAAAAAGTTGAACCGCATCACAACGTATGCGAAGGCGCATCCTGAGGACTCGGGCGTGGTGTATTGCAATACGCGCAAGAATGTCGAGAAGGTGCACGAACACTTGGTGCAGTCCGGCGTGAAGGCAACGCGCTATCACGCAGGATTGAGAAAAGAAGAGCGCAGTGCCAATCAGCAGGCATGGATCAACGACGATGCTGCGGTCATCGTGGCAACTAACGCCTTCGGCATGGGCATCGATAAATCAAACGTGCGTTACGTCATCCACTACAACATGCCCGCAAGCATTGAGGCCTATTATCAGGAAGCGGGCCGCGCGGGGCGCGACGGGCTTGCGGGCGAGTGCATGCTCTATTGGAGCGATGGCGATTTGTCCACTTGCAGGTTCTTCCTTGAGCAGGACCGCGGCAACGAAGGCATGAGCCCCGAGGAGGCTGAAGTAGCACGTGCTGCTAGGCGCCGCATGCTGGCGGCCATGGATGGCTATTGCCTGACGTGCGAATGCCTGCGCGGCTACATGTTGCGTTACTTCGGCGATGAGTCCGCAGCGCAGCAGGACAACGGCTCGTGCAACAATTGCTCGAACTGCGAAGGCGGGTTCAGGGCGGTCGATGTTACCGCGGAAGCGCGTGCCGTCATGCGTTGCGTACAGGAGCTGCGTGGAAGGTTCGGTAAGGGCGTGGTGGTAGATGTGCTGCGCGGCACGAACACGGAACGTCTCGAGCAGTTCGGCCTTGCGCAGGCGAAGTGCCTCAACTCCGTCAGCATGTCGCAAGTGCAGCTGAAAGAGGTCATCGAGCTGCTTGCGGCGGGCGAGTACTTGGAGATATCTGAAGGCAAGTTCCCCGTGGTGGGGTTCGGCCCTCGTTTCCGCGAGGCTGCAGCGCCTGATTTCCGGTTACAGATGAAACAGGTGTTGCGACAACCGCAGCGCAAGCCGGGCGTTGCCGGCGGTCACTCGTTCGGTGGGTCGGGTACGGCAAGCGGTCCCGATGCAGCATACGATCAGGATCTGTTCGAAAGGCTGCGCACATTGCGCAAGCAGCTGGCGGTCGAAGGTGGGTTGGCTCCGTACATGGTGTTCGGCGATGCGTCGCTGCGAGACATGTGCGCCCGTATGCCCGAAACCGAGGATGAGTTCATGGACGTTAACGGCGTAGGCATGAAGAAGCTCGAGAAGTACGGCAAGGCCTTCCTCGACGAGATTGCAGCCTATCGCTCCGAAGTGCAGTAAACAGCGGCGCGCTTAGGCTGGGCATAGGACTAAGCTTGGCATCATATGGGAAGAGGGGCTTGCGCCCCTCTTCCCATATGCCACGATGTTAGCGATTAAGGGGCTAAGTGCCCCTGGCCTCTTGAGCCTCGTTACGCTTGGCGATAGTGCGAGAGGAAGTCGCCGAGCTGGCCCATGGCTTCGGAGAGCACCTCGATACGCGGGAGGTAGACCACGCGGAAGTGGTCGGGCGAACCCCAGTTGAAGCCCTTGCCGGGAACTAGCAGGATCTTCTTCTCGTGCAGCAGGTCGAGTGCGAACTGCTCGTCGTTGGTGATGTTGAACTTCTTCACATCGATCTTCGGGAAGATGTAGAAGGCTGCACGGGGCTTGACGGCGGTGATGCCGGGGATGTCGTTGAGCGCCTTGTACACGTAATCGCGCTGCTCGCATACGCGGCCTCCGGGCACCACGTAGTTGCGCACGCTCTGATGGCCCCACAGCGCGGTCTGGACGATGGACTGCGCCGGCACGTTGGAGCACAGGCGCATATTCGACAACATGTTCAGGCCCAAGATGAAGTCCTGCGCGCAGTATTTCTCGCCGGACAGCACCATCCAGCCAATGCGATAGCCGGCAATCATGTGCGACTTTGAAAGACCCGAGAAGGTGATGCAGAACAGGTCGGGAGCAAGGCTTGCGATGGACACGTGCTCAAGGTCGTCCATGACCAAGCGGTCATAGATCTCGTCGGACAGGATCATCAGCTGGTGCTTGCGAGCCACATCGACGATCTGCTGCAGCACCTCGCGCGGATACAGCGCGCCAGTGGGGTTGTTGGGGTTGATAATGACGATGGCCTTCGTGCGCGGCGTGATCTTGCGCTCGATATCGTCGATATCGGGATACCACTCAGCCTGCTCGTCGCAGATGTAGTGAACGGGCGTGCCGCCGGCAAGGGTGGCGCAAGCCGTCCACAGCGGATAGTCGGGGCTGGGGATAAGGATCTCGTCGCCGGTGTCGAGCAGCGCCTGCATGCACAGGTTAATGAGCTCGCTGACGCCGTTGCCGGTGTAGATGCTGTCCATGTCTACATTGGGAAGGCCCTTGATCTGAGAGTACTGCATGATGGCCTTGCGCGCGCTGAACAAGCCCTTCGAATCGCTGTAACCCTCGCAATCGGGAAGCTGATGACGCATATCCTGAACCACCTCGTCGGGCGTGCGGAACCCGAACGGGGCAGGGTTGCCGATGTTCAATTTCAAAATGCGCATGCCCTGGGACTCCATGCGAGCGGCTTCGTCCACAACCGGACCACGAACATCGTACAGAACGTTATCAAGCTTCGAGGATTTCTTGAACTGACGCATAGGTACGCTCCCTTGATCATCGGACACAGCAGGTTCATTAGTATTGGAAGGTTCAAAATCATTTTGAACCTCATGAACAAGTGGTTCAGGTTCAGAAGGTTCATGTTCAGGAGGAGTCATGGGCGCAGATTCCTCACCACCCAGCCACTCAGGAGTGACGTTCAATAGTTCAGCAAGCAGCTGCATCACGTCGGGGCGGGGGATGGTCTTGCCGCTGACGTACTGGCTGACCTGGCTTTTCCAGAGTTTATGACCTTCTTCTTGCGCTGCGTGGATCAAATCTGCCTGCTTCATGCCGGCGGCATCCATGGCAATCTTCAGTTGCTCGGCAAACACGTTCTGATCCATACCGTTCCTTTCGTTCAAAGTTCAAACTATAGGTTCATAGTTCAGTTCAACATAGAATTGAACTAAAAATTGAGCCAAAGCATGAACAATTCAATTCATGAACCTATAAATTAAACTATGAACTGTCGTTAATGGTAATATTAAGTTCAGAGTTCATAGGTTCAATTTCTTGCAGTGTAGCACGTTCGTGTAGCTATGTGTTCAATTTCATAAAGCTCCTGAAGTTCAAGAATGAACTTTCTCCGGTTAACGGTCTGTTCGCCTCTTCTCCCCGTTTCCTTAAAAGCATTACCCTCATCTGAAGTCGGCCTTACAGTCGCTTTACATATCGCCCCTAGACTTTCTCTCTGCATGCCGAGGGTGTGCTGCGCCCTTGAAACGTCGCAGTAACGCGTTCGAGACCGACAAGCTCTCATATGGGGTAGAGCCACTCGAACGCTCGATGTTCTAACGACGCAATGAGGTTTTCGAAGGGAGAACGAAAGTAATGGATCCGGCAACGCTGGTAATCGTCGGCTTGGTGATCGTCACCGCTTTGACGTTTGACTTCACGAACGGTTTCCACGATACGGCCAATGCAATGGCCACGTCCATCGCTACGGGCGCGCTCAAGCCCAGAACCGCTGTTATCGCCGCAGGTACGCTGAACCTCGTCGGCGCGTTTCTGTCTGTGGAGGTCGCAAAGACCATCTCCGGTGGTTTGATCAACGAGCAAGTTGTCACCATCGCGCCTGAGTTCATCTTGGCGGGCTTGATCGGTGCCATCATTTGGAACCTGCTCACCTGGCTGGTAGGCCTTCCTTCCTCGAGCAGCCATGCGTTGTTCGGCGGTCTGGTCGGCGCCGTCATCATCGGCGCGGGCGTTGAGGGCGTGAACTTCACTGCCGTGATCACCAAGATCCTTGTCCCTGCTCTGGTGTCTCCCGTCGTTGCCGGTTTGGCGGCCTTCTGCGCGGTCAAGATCATCTTCGCCGTGGTTAAGCACATGAGCGAGAAACAGGTCGAGTCCGGCTTCCGTCACGGTCAGACCGTCACCGCTTGCTTGGTGGCTCTTTCGCACGGCACTAACGACGCCCAGAAAACCATGGGCATTATCACGCTGACGCTTATTGCCGTGGGCCTTCAGCCTTCCGGTTCCGGTCCCGAGCTTTGGGTTGTCGCCGTCTGCGGCCTTGCCATCGCCGCCGGCACGTACATGGGCGGTTGGCGCGTCATCCGCACGCTGGGCAAGGGCCTGACCGAGATCAGCACCCCGCAGGGCTTCGCCGCCGAGGCTGCAAGCGCAACCACTATCCTGGTGTCGTCCCACCTTGGCTTCGCGCTTTCCACCACGCAGGTTTGCTCTGGTTCCATCATCGGCACCGGTCTTGGCAAGAAGGGCAATCCGGTCAACTGGGGCGTTGCTGGCCGTATGCTGATCGCCTGGCTGGTCACCTTCCCCGCGGCGGGCATCGTTGGCGCCCTTGCTTGTGCGCTTGCGAAAACCGGCGTCTGGGGGACCGTGGCAACGGTTGCCATCGCTGTGTGCGCCGCGCTGATCATCTTCCGCCTTTCCAAGCGCAATCCGGTCAACAGCGGCAACGTCAACGATAGCCATAAGGTGAACATCAACGCCGAGAAGGCTCGCACGGTCCAGCCCCAAGCTCAGGCTGCGTAAGAAAGGTAGAACATGATCACGACTGAAATCATTAGCTTTGCTACCGTTCTATTCACCGCGGTTTGCGTTGCAAGCCTTATCAGCGTCTTGTATGCCTGGGGTTTGCGCATGTGGGCAGACGGCTCGGTGGATGCTCAAGGCAACGCTCATCTGATGCACCGTGTAGTCTCCGTTATCTGCTTCACCGCTTGCGTCTCGATCGTCCTATTCGCCCTTTGGCTCATGATTCCCATGTTCCACTAATCAACGATTGCGGATAGGTGCTTT
This sequence comes from uncultured Senegalimassilia sp., assembly GCF_934636665.1. GTDB lineage: Bacteria > Actinomycetota > Coriobacteriia > Coriobacteriales > Eggerthellaceae > Senegalimassilia. The sequence goes on along the minus strand of NZ_CAKUAT010000003.1, from coordinate 76,739 downwards.
TGGCGGGTATCATTTTGTGACCGATATCCGAATGCGATCACTTCGTTAGGAGTTGCAATGGGAAGCATTTTGGTAGGCATTGACGGCAGCGATCGCGGGCGTCGCGCCCTTGATTGGGCGGTGCGATTCGCTCGCGTGGTCGGCTACGACGTCCACATGCTGGCGGTCATCGATGAAGCGATCGCCAACAAAGCCGGAGTAGGCGTCGAAACCATCACCGAAACCGTGACCGCCGCGCTCGAGAAGAAGCGCCAAGCAGCCTTGGAAAGCTATCCCGACATGCGCATCCAGGCAAGCGTCTCCGTCGGCGACATCGTCGGCGTGCTCGCCGATTCCGCGGCCATGCACGACCTGATCGTGTTGGGCAGCCACCACGGCCACACCATCGGCGAAACCATCGGCGGCGCGAAGGGCCTGCGCGTTTCCGTGTCCACCAGCGTCCCCACCGTCGTGGTGCCCGCGGATTGGGATGCGAAGCAGCAGGGTACCGGGGTCGTCGTGGGCGTCGGCCCCGACGAGGCGATCAGCGCCCGCGCCATCGACTTCGCCGCACGCGCGGCCGTGGCCACGCAGCAGCCGCTTGAGCTGATCAGCGCCTGGGGCGTTCCCGCATGGCTTGAGCGCACCGCGGAATCCATGGGCGGCGGCCTCGCCACCGTCGGCGAGCAGCGTCAGATCGAGCTTGACCGCCAGCTCGGCCGACTTGCCTTCGAGTACCCGGCGCTGCAGGCCACGGGCCGCACTGTTGAGGATTCCTCGCCCTCCCGTGCCCTTATCGAAGCCGGTAAGGAAGCATCCATGCTGGTCATGGGCACCAACTCGCGCAATGCGCTGGGTCGCACGCTGTTCGGGAGCGTCACGCACAGCGTGCTTTTGAACCTGAAGGTGCCGACCATCATCGTCCCTCAGGCATAAGCGCTACGCAACATATCCGATGTCGCATCTCCCCTTGGCGGCATCCCCCCATACGAAACCGGCGCCCTTGAGCGCCGGTTTCCGTTTCTGTTGGGGTTTACGGGCGAGCAAATCGCCCGCTGGGCGGTGGCGAGGCGTTTTTTGCGGGCGAAAGAGATACCGCCGAGAGGATGGCCCTATGGCGGTAACTTATTCGCGAATCTCAGCCGTCGCTTCGTCGCGCATCCCCGCCTTACGCCGTCCAGTCGCGGCGGATTTGCTCCCATTTCGCGTCACGGCCAGCTTCCACCTGGGCAATCTCGTCGTCGGTGAGCGCACGGAACCTGCCTTGACGTCGCAGATATGCCTCAACGCTGGCGAACTCACGCGGGTTCCTGCTGAGCTTGAACTGCCCGCCCGGCACGCCGCTGAGCTGGGGTCCTTCGTACTCGGCCAGGTACCACAGGCCGCAATCCACGATGTCGCGCGCCACGTCCACCATATCGGCCTCGGGGCAGCCCCAGCCGGTCGGGCAGGGCGCGATCACGTGGATGAAGCGCGTGCCGCGGATGTCGCGGGCGCGTTCCAGCTTGCGCAGGAAGTCGGGCAGATACCCCACGCTGGCCGTGGCCGCATAGGGGATGCCGTGCGCGGCCACGATCTCGAACACGTTCTTCTTCTGCGTCAGGCACCCGTGCGCGTTGCGCCCGGCCGGCGTGGTGGTGGTCTTCGCGCCGAAGGGCGTCAGCGAGCTCTTCTGGATGCCCGTGTTCATGTACGCCTCGTTGTCGTAGCAGATGTAGAGCACGTCGTCGTTGCGGTCGATGGCGCCCGAGAGCGCCTGCAGGCCGATGTCGGCGGTGCCGCCGTCGCCGGCGAAACCCACCACGGTGCAGTCGTCGGGCTTGATGCCCTGCGCCCGCAAACCTGCTTCGATACCGGTGAGCACGCTTGCCGTCGCCGCAAAAGGCGTGATCATCGCGTTGTTGGCGAACGAAAGCTGCGGGAAGTTGAATCCCACGGCGCTCATGCAGCCCGCCGGCAGCGCCGCCACCGCGTTCGGGCCGAGCACCTTGAGCGCCGCGCGAACGGCAAGCGAGCCGCCGCAGCCGGCGCAAGCCTTGTGCCCGAAGAAGAACTCGTCATCGGGCAGGGTCTTCGCGTTCAAAGCCATGGCTATCGGCCTCCTTCCGCATCGGTTGCGCACGCGCCGTCGCGCGCGCCTTCAGAGTCGCCGCCGGCAATGGCAACGGCCCCGGCGTCGCCGCAACCTTCGCAGCACGGGTTGCCGAACTCGTCGGCAACGGAGTCGACGCCCAAAAAGCCCACGCGCGGGCAATCCTCTGGCGCGATGCGCCCGGCGGCGATCTGCTCCAGCACTTCGAACATGCCCCTCATCTGGGCCTGCGTGATATCGTCGCCGCCAAGGCCGCCCACGAAGTTCACCACCGGCACGGCGTTGCCCGCCTGCTGCAGTGCGGAGCACACGTTGGTCATGACCGTGCCTTCCGCGCCGAAGCTGACGTCCTTCTCCAGCACGCCGACGGCTGTCGCGTTCGCCAGCGCCTCCACGATCTGCCGCGCGGGGAACGGGCGCATGTACCGGATGCGCACCAGGCCCGCTTTCACGCCCTGCGCGCGCAGCTTCGCCACGCGCTCGCGCGCCAGGCCGGCGATGGAGCCCAGCGTGACCAGCACGATTTCGGCATTGTCGCAGTTCACGGCCTCGATCAGGCCCGGATAGCTCCTGCCGAACACCTCGGCGAAGCGCGCTTCGACGCGCTCCACGGCGTCGGCGGCGGCCAGCATGCCCTCGTGAGCCGAGCGCTTGAAGTAGCGGTTGAACTCCGGGCCCGCCGAGTAGCCGATGTTGACGGGGTTTGCGAAGTCGAAGCGGTTGCCTGCGCCGTCGTAGGGCGGCAGGAACGCGTCGGCTTGCTCCTGGTCGGGAATATCCACGCTTTCGTAGGTATGCGTGAGCGCAAAACCGTCCAAGTTCACCATGAACGGCGTGCGGACCTCAGGGTCCTCGGCTACGGCATAGGCCATGAGCGCCAGGTCGAGCGCCTCCTGGTTGTCCTGCGCGTATGCCTGCACCCAGCCGTGGTCCAGAAGCGCTAGGCTGTCGCGTTGGTCGCCGTAGATATTCCACGGCAGCGCGGTCGCGCGGTTCGCGTTCATCATGACGATGGGGAAGCGGCCGCCTGCAGCATAGGTCAGGCATTCTGCCATGTAGAGCAAGCCCTGGCTCGACGTCGCCGTGAACGTGCGCGCGCCCGTGGCCGACGCGCCGATGGCGCACGACAGGGCCGAATGCTCGCTTTCGACGTGCACGTACTCGGCCGCCAGCTGGCCTTCCTCGACCATCTCGGAGAGGCGCTCGACCACGACGGTCTGCGGCGTGATGGGGTAGGCCGAGATCACCTGCGGCCGCGCCAGGCGCACGCCCTCGGCGAACGCCTCGTCACCGGATAGAAAACGCTTCATGCGCATCACGCCTCCTTCGCGTTCGCTTCGGGCGCCATGGAAAGCGCGTCGAACTTGCAGGCGGCGGCGCAAACCCCACAGCCTTTGCAGAAATCAAGGTCGATATCCACCGAAACACCCGCCTTGTTCTGGCCGGCAACCTTGAAGATGGCACCGTCCGGGCAGTACAGGTAGCACTGCAGACAGCCTGTGCACGCGTCCACGTCGAGCACAGGGCGCACGTTGCGCCAGCCTGCGTTGACCTGCGTCAGGTAACCCGCCGTGTAGCAAGTGGTGTCGGCATAGGCGGAAGGCTCGGGAATGGTGGCGAACAGCTGCGGCATATGCGCTGCCGAAGAATGCGCCGACCGGTGCACACCGGTTACCGTCTCTACCGCTTCGCCAGGATGAACTGCGGATTCGTCCGCGCCAGCAGCTTCCACATGCCCGGCAACCTCTGCCTGTTGAACCAGCGCGATGGCGCGCTCGACCACCTTGATGTTGCCCTTGTGCAGCTTCGCGGGCATGTACTGGCGGATGGCCTCTTCCACGCTCTCGCGGTCCACGCAATCGGCAAGTTGCGCCAGCGCGCCCAAAAACACCGTGTTGGGGATGGGTCGGCCCAGAAGCTCGGTTGCCAGACCGTCCGCGTCGATGGCCAGCAGGCGCGGGTCGCCCAGCGCCTCGGCGGTGTTCACCAGGCAGATGCCGCCCGGCTTCAGCTCGCGCTCCCAGCCGGGCGCCAGCAGCGTTCCGTCCAGGTAGATCACGAAATCCGCCTTTGAAACGGCACTTCGGTCACCGATTTGCACCGTATCGATCTTGGTGAACGCGCGCATGGGAGCGCCGCGTCGCTCGGGGCCGAACGAGGGGAACGCCAGCGCGTGCCGCTTGCCGTCAAGCGACGCCGCCGCGCCCAGAAGCCGAGCGGCGGTGAAGGCCCCCTGCCCGCCGCGGCCATGCCAAAGCACTTCTATCATGTGAAACCTTTTCCCGTCTTGGATACGCCGTTCCATCATACGCCAGGGTTTTTGCCCTGCATTCGGCGGGCCCGGCGTCGGCCCGCAAAACGCCGAAAAGGGGACGAGCACGCTCGTCCCCTCCAAGGTCGCAAAAACCGCGTTTCCTAGAACTTCGCGTAGCGCTCCAGATTCTTCTCGAGCGTTGCCACGAAGCGCGCCGCGGTGCCGTCGAGCTGCGCGCCCTTCTTCTTCAGGTAGCCCAGGCGCAGCGTGACGTCCGCGTCGAGCGGCACCGTGCGCAGCTGAGCGCCGTCGGAGATGCCCACCAGGATGCCGGAGGTGACCGTGTAGCCGTTGAGCGCCACGATCAGCTCGGAGAGGCTGGCGCGGTCGGTGGTGGCGATGGACTTGGCGCGCGGCTGGTCGCCCAGCGCCTCCTCGAAGAAGGCGGCCGGAGCGTCTTTGCCCTGGTCGAAGTAGATGTAGGGGTAATCGGCAAGCTGCTCGAGCGTCAGGCTGGACGCGTTGACCAGCGGGTGGCTGGCCGGCAGCGCCACGCGCGGGGCCGACTCGACCAGCTGCACGAACTCAAGGCCGGCGGCGTCGAAGGCGGCGTCAAGCTCCGCGGCGGTCGCGGAGGTCTCGAACACCACGCCCAGCTCGCTTTCGCCCGACGCCACGTCGTCGATGACGCCCTGCGTGGTGCGGTCGCGGAACGCGTAGTTGTAGGAGTCGCCGCCGAGCGCCAGCACCGTGTGCGCAAACGTCTGGACATTGAACAGGTAATGCTGTCCGGAAACGGAGAAATCGTATGCCATGGGAAGATCCTTTCGCTGAATGCCGCTTCTCGCAAAACCCCTCGCAGGAAGCGGCCGATGTAAACCAGGGAGTTTTGCGCCGCCGCTTACTTGGCGCTTTCGCGCTCGTCGATGAAACGCTTGGCCTTGTGCTCGCTGGAGGTGCCCAGCTTGTCGGCGTCGAACACGATGACCTTTGCCGGACGCACGCCCGTGTGGGCCTTCAGCGCTGCCTCGACGCGCTTGGACACCTGGTCGTAAGGCTCGTCGCTGCCCAGGGCGCGCTCGACGGACACCTCGTAGCGGGTGGTGAAGTTCTCGTCGTAGACGCGGATGGAGTACTCGCCGGTCAAGCCCGGCTCCTTGCGTACGACGTACTCGACGTCGGAGGGGAACACGTTCACGGCGCCCACGATGAACATCTCGTCCTTGCGGCCGGTCACGTGGATGCGGGCGTGGGTGCGGCCGCAGCTGCACTTCTCCGTGGAAACGTAGCCGATGTCGCCGGTGCGGAAGCGGATCATCGGGCGGGCCTTCTTCATGAGCGTGGTGTAGGTCAGCTCGCCGGTGCTGCCGGGCTCGAGCACCTCGCCGGTGACCGGGTCGACGGTTTCGACGAGGATCTGGTCCTCCACGATGTGCAGGCCGTCCTTCGCCTCGCACATGGCCGCGCAGGCGCCGTAGATGTCGGACAGGCCGAAGAAGTCGACCACGTTGGCGCCCCACAGCTCCTCGATGCTCTCGCGGGTGGATTCGATGGAACCGCCCGGCTCACCTGCGACGATGATGGTGCGGATGCTGAAGTCGTTGCGCGGGTCGAGGCCCTTCTCCTTGATCTTCTGGCCCAGGGTCCAGGCGTAGGAGGGGCTGGTCCAGATGATGGTGGGCTGGTACTGCTTCAGCACGAAGATCAGGCGGTCGGAGGGGATGGCGCCGGCCCAGATGGCAAGCGCGCCCAGGCGCTGCGCGCCGATGACGTCGGGGCCGCCGACGTACAGGGCGAAGTTCAGGCCGTGGACGTAACGGTCGTTGGGGCGCATGCCGGCCTGCCAGAACAGTCGGGCCTCGGTGTCCTGCCACAGGTCGAAGTCCTCCTGCGTGAAGGGGCTGACCGTGGGCACGCCGGTGGAGCCGGAGGAGGTGGCCATGAACACGACGTCCTCCTCGGGCACGCTGCACAGCTCGCCGAAGAAGCTGCCCACGTGCTGGGTGTCGCGCTCGGTCTGCTTGTTGATGAAGGGGAACTTCGCCAGGTCGTCGAGCGTTTTGATGTCGGAGGGCTTCACGCCGGCGGCGTCGAAGCTGCGCTTGTAGTAGACGGTGTTGTCGTAGGCGTACTGCACCATGGTCTGCAGGCGCTCGAGCTGCAGCTGCTCAAGCTCGGGGCGCGGCATGCACTCGATTTCCGGATCGTAGTACTTCTGGTCGTACGGGATGTTCTTCTTTGCCATGATGCGGTGCTCCTTGCTATCGCGTAGTGCCGGCGGGCGCCTTGCCTGCCGTGGTTTTGCTGTTCGTATTGAACCACCGAATCGTCCGGTATTCAACGTAGGTTACTAGGATATTTATCGATGGGGTGTTATCGGGCAAAACGATAACATGATTGACCTGGGAATATATGGCGAAAGAAGGGGCAGGGAAGGGGAAAGCTGGCGAAGAGAAGTGCGATGTTAGCCATGGCTAGCTGCCGGTTTGCGCGCTCAGCGGTAGGCGGGGACGCGCCGGAGTATGGGAGGAGAGGGGAAGGGGAGGTGGAGAAAGGGAACGGCGAGCGAAGAGGGGCGGCAATGCGCGGGTGTGGGGTGACCGTGCCTTCCGTTCCCTCCTCGAGTATCGTCCCGTAATCCGTTCGCCGAAGTCCGTTGGTTGCTCGTCGTCTTTGGCCGCGCTGTGTCAAGGGCAGACAGCCCTTCGCCGTTCCCCTGCGTTTCATATGGTTGCAGCCCGCGCGCTGCTTGAGCGTCAGCGGGCGCTCCTAGCCCTCCGCCAGCTCGCGCAAAAGCTTGATCTCGGCTGCGTAGCCGGGCAGCTCGTTGGGGGTTTCTAGGATGAAGGGCAGGTCGCGGAGCGCGGGGTGCGTGACGATGCGCTGGAACGCGTCGACGCCGATAAAGCCCTGGCCGATGCACTCGTGGCGGTCCTTGTGCGCTCCGCAGGGGTTCTTCGAGTCGTTGATGTGCACGGCGCGCAGGCGCTCGAGGCCGATCACGCGGTCGAACTCGTCGAGCACTCCGTCCAGATCGTTCACGATGTCATAGCCGCCGTCGTGGATGTGGCACGTGTCCAGGCACACGCCCATGTGGTCGGAAAGCTTCACGCGGTCGATGATGGCGGCCAGCTCCTCGAACGTGCGGCCCACCTCGGTGCCCTTGCCGGCCATGGCCTCAAGCAGCACCGTGGTGGTCTGCTCGGGGCGCAACACCTCGTTGAGCAGGCCCGATATCAGCTCGATGCCCGTTTCCGCACCTTGCTTCACGTGGCTTCCAGGATGGAAGTTGTAGTAGTTGCCGGGCACGGACTCCATGCGCACCAGGTCGTCGGCCATGCATTCCAGCGCGAACTCGCGGGCGTGCGGCTTGTCCGAGCAGGGGTTGAGCGTGTAAGGCGCATGCGCAACCAGCGGGCCGAAGTCGTGCTCGGCCATCAGCGCGCGCAGCGCCGCGGCGTCGGCGGGGTCGATGGCCTTCGCCTTGCCGCCGCGCGGGTTGCGCGTGAAGAACGCGAACGTGTTCGCGCCGATGGAAAGCGCGGTTTCGCCCATGGCCAAAAAGCCCTTCGAGGTTGACAGATGGCATCCGATGGTCAGCATATCGGCCCTTTCTTTGTCTGCGGATTTTTGTGAATTGAAGGTTGAGATCTCGGTGTTAGAGGCTTGGGAACTCGGGTTTGGGGCTTGGGGTTTCCGGGAACCAAGGTTCCGGAACCCGTAGACCGTGGGCTCGGGAAGTTGCGGGTTGGGAGTGGGGTCCCGTGTTCGGGTTCGGTGGAGTTGGGACCCACTGCTTGCGCGTCCGCAGCCTGTTCGCCTAGCGCTACCAGAGCCCCAGCGCGTGCTGCGCCGCGAGGCTCACGCATGCGATCGCCACCCAGCATGCGGCGCCCAGCACGATGGGCTTTGCGCCCGATTTCACCAGGCAAACCACGTCGGTGTTCAAGCCGATGGCGGCCATGGCCACCACGATGAAGAACTTGCTGAGCGTTTTGAGCGGCGCGAAAACGGCAGGGTCGATGCCCGCGGCGCTGGCGGCCGTGGCCACCAGGGAGGCGCACACGAACAGCACGATGAACGTGGACAGCGCACGTTTCAGGCTGAAACCGCTGGTAGAGGCCGTATCCGTGCCATTTTGCGCGGCTTGCTTGCGCTCGCGCGCGGAAACCCAAAGCGCCAGCGCGAACGTGATGGGGATGATGGCCAGCGTGCGCGTGAGCTTGACGATGGTGGCGTAATCGAGCGCGTTCGCGCCGGGGTGCATGCCATCCCACACGGCTGCGGCGGCGGTCACCGACGACGTGTCGTTGACCGCGGTGCCCGCGAACAGGCCGAAGCCGTTATTGCTCAAACCTATAACGTCGCCCAGGGTAGGGAAGATGAGCGCCGCCAGCACGTTGAACAAAAACACCACCGATATGGCGTGCGCCACTTCCTGGTCGTCGGCCTTGATGACCGGCGCGGTGGCGGCGATGGCCGAGCCCCCGCAAATCGAAGAGCCCACGCCGATAAGCGTGGCGGTGCGCCCGGGCACGTGCATCACGCGGCACAGCACGGCCGCGGTGATCAGCGACGCGGAGATGGTGGACAGGATGACGGGCAGCGACATGGCTCCCACCTGGGCCAACTGCGTCAGCGGCAGCCCGAAGCCCAGCAGCACCACGGCGGTTTGCAGGATCTTCTTCGACGCGAACTTGATGCCCGGCCCCGCAGCGCCCTTGTCCTTCCAGAACGTGCCGATGACCATGCCCAGCAAAATGGCGAACACGGCGCCGCCCACCAGCGGCACCGCCTGGCCGAGAAACCAGCAGACGACGGCGATAAGGGCGCTTACGGCAATGCCGGGCGCAAGGGTTTTGATGCGGGACATGGGATGCTTTCTACGCGTATGTTGTATGACGCGGTCAACTATAGCGCAACGTCCCGGTGGAGCTACGCGCCAGCGCGCGCATCCGCCTGAAGAACATCGATGGCGATGTCCACGGCGTCTTGGATGCAGCCGGGGCAGGAGCGGAGCGGCCCCGCAGGGTTGCCGATGCCCTTGAGCTCGGCGCAGATGGTGGTGCCGTTTTGCGCCTTGAATCGCGCGCACATCCGATCGGCAAGCTGGTACGTTTCCATCTTGCTGACGGGGTTTTCGCTTCCGGCGCTTTTGACCCATCCGGCTGCCATGACGGCGCCCGACACCGCACCGCAGGTCTCGGTATAGCCGCCCATGCCGCCGCCGAAGCCCTCCATCAGGCGAAACGTCTGGTCGACGTCAAGCCCGATCGCCGGCGCCAGCGTGCAAGCGACCGCCTGCGCGCAATTGAAGCCCTGCTCGAGATACGCCATCGCCTGCGTTTTGCACGCATCGTGATCAAGTTTCAAAATCGCCTGTGTCGACATGGCAGTTCCTTTCCCCCTAGGTTTGCCCTATTGTAACCGCTAACATTTTGCAGCTTGTCGGCAGAAATGCGTTCAGGTTCGCGCAACGCGGTAAGCTGAGCGCGAACGTAACGAAAGGGGAGCTCGCCATGAGCCACGAATCCTGCAATCTTTCGGCAGATGAGGCGCTCGAGCGCCTGCGCGAGGGAAACGCCCGCTACCTGAACGCGAACCAAGCGCAGGGCAACGTGTCGCCGGAGCTGCGCCAGCAGACGTTTCGCGAAGGCCAGCACCCGTACGCCATCGTTCTGGCGTGCTCGGACTCGCGCGTGATCCCCGAGGCCATCTTCTCGGCGGGCATCGGCGACCTGTTCGTCATCCGCGTGGCCGGCAACGTGGTGGACAAGCACCAGCTCGGCAGCATCGAGTACGCCGAGGATCATCTGGGCTGCAACTTGGTGGTGGTTTTGGGCCACACGTGCTGCGGCGCCGTCGACGCGGCCATGCACCACGAGCCCTACGGCACGGTGAAGTTCATCACCGACGAGATCGCCGACGCCATCGGCGACGAAACCGACGAAGCCGCGGCCTGCCTGGCGAACGTGGCGCACAGCGTCCGCCGCATCGAGGAAAGCCGCAAAGTCCGCACCGACGAAGCAGAGCACGGCCTGCGAGTAATAGGCGCCCTCTACCAAACCAACACCGGCGAAGTCCAGTTTTTGGAGTGATAGCCAAACGCAGTTACGCCCGCGGAATTCCGCGGGCGTAACTGCGTTTTCGTGGGGTTGCTCGCGGACCAGCGGACTCATCGCTCCTCGCGGCAACCCTGCCGGCTCCTGTTCGCTTCGGCGAGTCCATTGCCCCTCGCAAGCTCCCCGTGTGAACACACCTCCGTCCCCTGTTCATCTGGTGCGTTTAGCCCCCAACAGTTTGCGTCCACTCCACCAGCGGCTCGAAGCCCAACGAGCTATCGGCGGTGCCAAGCATGGCTTTAAGAAGCTCGGCGTGGGACGGCTTGAATTCGAACCCGGATAGCCTGAGGTATGTACCCATGAGGGCGGTGGCGGTTCGTTTGTTACCATCGGCGAATGGATGGTCTTTGATGATGCCGTAAGGTATCTGCAGGCCTTTGCCTCGTCAGTTGGATACAACTCGATGCCGGCGAAAGACTGGAACGGCTGCGCGAGCGCGGACTCCAAAAGTCCCTCGTCACGCACACCGTCGATTCCGCCGAACCTGGCAACCACGGCGGAGTGTATCGCCAGGGCTTCGTCTTTGGTAATGGGTCAGAAGCTCATTTTGCAAGCTCCTCGAACACGTCGGCGTACTCGTCCATGAAGTCGACCGCTACGTCTACAGCCGATGCTTCCGCCTTGGCCGGTTGGGTTATCACCCAGGGCTCGTTGTTCTTCAGAACGGTGACCGGATTGCCGGTTCTGCTCGCCTCTGCTGCTACGCGGGAAAAGTCGGCTTCGACCTCCGCAAGGTCTATGGTCAGCGCGGCCACGCGAACCTCCTTATAATGTAGTCAGTGTTATGACTTGATTATAAGGTGCTACCAACTTGGACGAAAGCCGCCCTACACTCGCGGGAACACGGCCAAACAAAATCCGAACCCGACGAACGGAATTCGGGAACCGTCGGCTCACTTGCTTGGTCGCAAAACAGGTTGATTCCTTACGATTGCAGCACCTAGCGTGATTTCGTTCGCGACACCTTTGAGCGCGCCCGATCGCCGCGTCGGCGCTGGCATCACTTTCGCGGACTTCTCATTCGCGCTCTCTCGAAATGCGCCCGATCGCCGCGTCGGCGCTGACGTCGTTCTCGCAGGCTTCTCGCTGGCATTCCCTTCTTGCTGGCGATTTTGTGTGGTCGGGCGGCGGGCAGCTTTGCCGCGTTACCATAAACACCCTCTTGCGGCTAGGCATGCCGTACAATCTGAAGACACATCACGCTCCATCCGGGGAAATGGCCCGGTTAGGGCTTTGTCGTCTCCATCGCCCGGCGGGCCGCGTTGCAGGAGCTTTGAAACCAACCATCCCGACGCGAAACGAAGGCCATGCAGCGAGACAAGATCAAGCCCATATTATTCAGCATCATCAAGCACTCCAGCAAAGAGGAGCTGCGCCGCCAGATCCCGAAGGACATCGTCTCGGGCGTGGTGGTTGCCGTGGTGGCGCTGCCGCTTTCCATCGCGCTGGCCATTGCATCGGGCGTAGGTCCTGAGCAGGGCCTTTACACCGCCATCGTCGCGGGCTTCCTGATCGCGTTCTTGGGCGGCAGCCGCGTGCAGATCTCCGGCCCCACCGCCGCCTTCGCCACCATCGTCGCGGGCATCGTTGCCACCGACGGCATGGAGGGCCTGGTAGCGGCCACCATCATCGCCGGCGTGATGCTCGTGCTCATGGGCCTGCTCAAGCTCGGCACGCTCATCCGCTTCGTCCCCTACACGATCACCACCGGCTTCACTGCCGGTATCGCGGTGACCATCGTGATCGGTCAAATCAAGGACCTGCTGGGGCTGACGTACCCCGCCGGCACCACCACCGTCGACACCACCGATAAGCTGGGCGCCCTGGCGGCCAATATCTCCACGGCGAACTGGCAGGCCGTGCTGGTGGGCGTGGTGTGCCTTGCCATCCTGATGCTATGGCCGAAGGTATCTAAGCGCATCCCCGGCTCGCTGGTGGCCGTTATCGTGGGCGCCGCCATGGTGCCTGCGTTCGGCCTGCAGGTCAACACCATCGGCGACCTGTATACCATCGAGGCGGGCCTGCCCTCGCTGCAATTCCCCCAGCTCAGCCTTGACCTGTTCCGCGACGAGCTTGCCAACGGCATCACCATCGCCATCCTTGCGGCCATCGAGTCGCTGCTGTCGTGCGTGGTCGCCGACTCCATGATCTCGGGCCATCACCGCTGCAACATGGAGCTGGTGGCGCAGGGCGTGGGCAACATGGGCTCGGTGCTGTTCGGCGGCATTCCCGCCACGGGCGCCATCGCGCGCACGGCCGCCAACGTGAAAAGCGGCGGCCGCACGCCCATCGCCGGCATGGTGCACGCCGCGGTGCTGCTGTTGGTGCTGGTGTTCCTGATGCCTTACGCTGCGCTCATCCCCATGCCCACCATCGCCGCTATCCTGCTGCAGGTTGCCTACAACATGTCGGGTTGGCGCAACTTCGCCCACCTTTGCGCCACCGCCTCGCGCGGCGCTGTGGCCACGCTGTTGCTGACGTTCACGCTGACCATCGTGTTCGACCTGGTCACCGCCATTGCCGTGGGCATGCTCATCACGGTGGTGCTGTTCATGAAGATGGTCTCCGAGGAGACCGAGGTGAAGGGCTGGACGTACTTCTGCGACAAGGACTCCGAGGTCACGCACCTGCGCGAGCTTCCCAAGAGCGTGCGCGTGTACGAGATCAACGGCCCGATGTTCTTCGGCATGACCGATCGCATCTCCGACATCTCGGTGAAGGACTTTACGAAGTACCTGATCATCCGCATGCGAGGGGTGCCCTCGCTGGACGCCACGGGCATGAACGCGCTGGAGAACCTGTACGAGTACTGCGCGGAAAACGGTGTGCAGCTGATCTTCAGCCACGCAAACGAGCAGCCCATGAGGACCATGCGCCGCGCCGGATTCGTCGACCTAGTGGGCGAGGACCGCTTCCGCCCGAATATCGACGATGCCATCGCCTACGCCCGCACCCAGCTCGAGCAGGAGGAGAAAGCCGCGTAAGGCGCCTGCGAGGGGCGATGGGTTCGCTGCCCCGGCGACCCCCCCCCGTGAACAGGGGACGGAGGTGTGTTCATGTGGAACGTCGACGAGGCGCGATCGGCCCTGGCAGGCCAGGCTCCTGCCAACCACCTAACGAAAACGTAGTCTTGCTGCGCAACTCTCGCACGTCGCTCGCTCCCCGCGGCGCCTGGCCGCCGTGCTAGTCACCGTCCCCGCTCCGCCCCTCAATCACCCCTCGTACGCGTCGCGCCATTCGGTGGGGGAGATGCCGGTTGCTTGCTTGAACGCTTGCGAGAACGCTGAAGGTCGCGGCCAACCCAGGCGCGCGGCCACGTATGCGACCGAATCGCCGCTTGCGAGCAGGACCTTTGCGCGTTCGATCCGGCGCGCTTTGGCGTATCGCCCGATGCTTTGCCCCGTCTCGCGCGAGAACGCCGAGCATAGGTGCGAACGGCTCACGAACAGCATGCTCGACAGCTCGTCGAGGCCGGGCGCGCGTCCCTCGTCGAGCATGCGCTCGATGGCGGCCTGCGCCTCAAGGGCAAGCCTGCCGCGCTCGCGCGCCGAAGCGCCGCACCGCTCGCCCTCGTCACCGGCGCATGACGCCGCAAGCTCAGCCACCATCTGCTCGACGCGCGCCTGGATAAGCAGCGCCGAACCCGATCGGTATTGCGGCCCGGTGCCCAGCAGCGCCGACATGATGATGCGCGATTGCGCCTCATCCCACGTGCGCCCGAACCGCTCGAACATGCCCGAGAACGCTCCTGGCCAGCGCACATCGAGCTCCTCGAAATACTGCGGCAGAAAGCAGATACAGCGCGACGAATACAGGCCGCCCCGGCGCAGCGTGCCGGAAAACGAGCCCGCAGGCTGCACGAACGAGTACAGCGACCCGTCGAGCAGCGCTCGCGGCCGATCGATCATTCGCGGCATGGTGGCCTTCGAATCCTCTGACACCATGCAAACGCACGCATACGCGCTCTCGGGCGACTCGACCAGCGCCATATCTCGCTCCATATACACCTCGTGGCTGAACACGATGCAGAAATCCCCAACGGGCATGCCCCACGCCGACCCGCGGCCCCACGCGTTCCGACCCGTGCCCGACCAGCCCTCGCCGTTGCGGCGGACGACGATCCCGAACTGCTCGAGCTGCGGCTCGTAAAGCGAGCGAACCGCGCGCGGGATGGCGTTGTAGGCGGAAGCATCGGTCATTCGGATTCGTCTCCCGTTGTTTCGGTTTCGTGCGCGCGCTTGACGTAAATGTTCGCCAAGGCTTCCTTGCATGATAAGTTACGCGAAGGTAACTAGCAAGAGGCATTCCGCGCCAGCCAAGCGCTCAAAACGCGCCGCGCAAAAGCCGCAAATAGGGAAGGAATAACCATGGCCGAAGAGGAACCACGCCCAATACCTCGCCAAAACGCCAGCGAAGCCGCCGCCGACCCGCTAGCAACCGCACCCACCCCCAGCCGCAAGCGCAACTCCATCGCCCAGCTGCTCGACTTCGCAGGCAGCAGAAAGCCGCTCACGTACCTCGGCCTGGCGCTCAGTGCCGTGTCGCAGCTGCTCGGCTTCGTGCCCTACGTGTGCATCTGGCTTGTCGCGCGCGACCTCATCGAAGTCGCGCCGAACTGGCAGGCCGCGCAAGGTATCGCCGCATACGGCTGGTGGGCCATTGGCGGCGCGATCGCCTCGATCGCGGCCTACTTCCTCGCGCTCATGTGCACGCACTTGGCCGCGTTCCGCACGGCGTCGAACATGCGCAAGCAAACCACCGAGCACCTCATGCGCTTGCCGCTCGGCTACTTCGACGCCCATGCCACCGGCGAGCTGCGCCGCGTGATCGATGGCTGCGCGGCCAGCACCGAATCGCTGCTCGCGCATGTGCTCCCCGATGCGGCGGGCTCGATCGCCATGGTGATCGGCATGCTCGCGCTGCTGTTCGCCTTCGATTGGCGCCTTGGCCTTGCGTGCCTGGTCCCGGTCGTGATCTCGATCTGCTGCCTCATGACTATGATGACCGGCAAGGGCATGGAGTTCATGAAAAGCTATATGGGCGCGCTTGTGCGCATGAACGAAACCGGCACCGAATACGTGCGCGGCATCCCCGTGGTGAAGGTGTTCCAGCAGACGGTGCACTCCTTCAAGGCGTTCCACGATGCCATCGCCGACTACGCTCGCATGGCGCAGGACTACGCGGGCACGTTCTGCCGAAAACCGCAGGTCTTTCAGCTGTCGGTGCTCAACGGCTTGGTGGTGTTCCTGCTTCCCGTGGCGCTTATCCTGGCACCCGGCGAAGCGGACTTCCCGCGTTTCGTAGCCGATTTCGCCTTTTACGCCATCTTCTCGGCGGTCATCCCCACTGCCATGGCGAAGCTCATGTTCATGAGCGAAGCGTCGCAGATGGCGGGCGACTCCCTCGGCCGCGTGCGCGCGATCTTGGAGGAGAAGCCGCTCGAGGCCCCCGCGAACCCGCGCCCCATCGAAGGCGGCGACGTGCGCTTCGAGCACGTGTCGTTCGCCTACGAAGGCGTCGAAGCCAATGCGCTCGACGACGTGAGCTTCGAGGTCCCCGCCGGCACGACCCTCGCACTCGTGGGGCCATCGGGCGGCGGTAAGTCGACGTGCGCAAGCCTGGTCCCGCGCTTCTGGGACGCAACCGCCGGGCGCGTGCTCGTCGGCGGCGTGGACGTGCGCGACGCCGACCCGCGCGAGCTTATGGACAAGATCGCGTTCGTCTTCCAAACCAACCAGCTGTTTAGCCAGACGCTCGAGGAAAACGTGCGCGCAGCCAGGCCCGATGCCACGCGCGAACAGGTGCTGGCCGCGCTGCGCGCCGCGCAATGCGACGAGATCGTGGCGAAGCTGCCGCAGGGCATCGATACGCGCCTGGGCGCCGGCGGGGCGTACCTGTCGGGCGGCGAAGTGCAGCGCGTCGCCCTTGCCCGCGCGATCCTCAAGGACGCGCCCATCGTGGTGCTCGACGAGGCCACGGCGTTCGCCGACCCCGAGAACGAGGCCCTCATCCAGCGCGCGTTCGCGAAGCTGGCCGAGAACCGCACGGTGATCATGATCGCCCACCGGCTCTCGACGGTGGTAGGCGCGGACCAGATCGTGGTGCTCGACCAGGGCCGCGTGGCCGAGCGCGGCACGCACGCCGAGTTGGTCGAAGCCGGCGGGCTGTACGCCTCCATGTGGGCCGACTACGAGCAGGCCGCAAGCTGGAAGATCGCGGGCGCGCAAGCGGAAGCGGCCGCCCTGAAGGGAGGTGAGGCATGATGTTCGCCTCGTTCAAGAAGAAGTACTTCCTTTCCGACAAGGGCATGTCCGGCGTGAAACACGGCGTGTTCTGGACCTGCGTGACGAACCTGGTCACCATGGCGGGCATGGCGTTTCTGTTCCTGGTGATGGACGGGTTCGTGAAGCACCTGGTCGAAGGCGCCGACCTGCCGGGCGCGGCGGCGTTCGCCATAGGCCTTGCGGTGTTCTTCGCGGCGCTGCTGCTGTCCAATTGGCAGCAGTATTACTACTCCTACTGCATCTACTACGAGGAATGCGGCAACCAGCGCATCGAGATCGCCGAGCGCTTGCGCAAACTGCCGCTTTCGTTCTTCGGGCGGCGCGACCTGGCAGATTTGACCGAAACCATCATGGGCGACGTGCAGGTCATGGAACACGCCTACAGCCATGTGCTCGGCGAGCTGTGGGGCGCCGTGATCTCGACGTCTATCGTGTTCGTAGGCTCGCTGTTCTTCTGCTGGCAGCTTTCGATCGCCGCGTTTTGGAGCGTTCCGGTGGCTTTTGCCCTGCTGTTCGCCACGCGCAATCCGATGAGGCCGGTGTTCGAGCGCAATAGGATGGCGAAGCTGAAGGTGACGCAGGGCATCCAGGAGACGCTCGACTGTGTGCGCGAGATCCGCGCCACCAACCAGGAGCGGTGCTACCTGGCGGGCCTGAACGCCACGATCGACGCCACCGAGCGCGAATGTGCGAAAGGCGAGCTGGTCAACGGCCTGCTGGTGAACACGGCGTACGCGATCCTGCGCCTGGGCATCGCCACCACGCTCATTGCGGGCGCGGCCCTTATCGCCGCAGGCCAGATCGACTTCATGGTCATGTTCGCGTACTTGCTGATGATCTCGCGCATCTACGCCCCGTTCGACCAGGCGCTCGCGCTGGTCAGCGAGCTGTTCGCCTCCGAGACGTCGGCGGCGCGCATGCGCTCGATCATGGAGGAGCCCATGGCCTCGGGCACGGCGGAGTTCGCGCCGGCGGGTCACGACATCGAGTTCGACCACGTGGCGTTCTCCTACGGCGCCGGCGATGACGGGCGAGCGGGGGAGCGCGTGCTGGCCGACGTGAGCTTCACGGCACGGGAAGGCCAGGTGACGGCGCTGGTGGGGCCATCGGGCTCGGGCAAGTCCACCTGCGCGCGCCTGGCTGCGCGGTTCTGGGACGCCACGGGCGGCACGGTGCGCGTGGGCGGCGTCGACGTGTCCGCGGTAGACCCCGAAACGCTGCTGCGCGATTACGCCATCGTGTTCCAGGACGTGCTGCTGTTCGACGACACGGTGATGGGCAACATCCGCCTTGGCCGGCGCGATGCCACCGACGCCGAGGTGCTGGCCGCCGCGCGCGCCGCGAACTGCGACGAGTTCGTCAGCCGCATGCCGCAGGGGTACGAAACGAAGATCGGCGAGAACGGTTCCAAACTCTCCGGCGGCGAGCGCCAGCGGATCTCGATCGCCCGCGCGCTGTTGAAGAGCGCGCCCATCGTATTGCTCGACGAGGCGACGGCCTCGCTTGACGTGGAGAACGAAACCAAGGTGCAATCGGCTCTCACAAGGCTGCTAGCAGGCAAAACGGTCATCGTGATCGCGCACCGCATGCGCACGGTCGAAGCCGCCGACAAGGTGGTGGTCCTCAAAGATGGCCAAGTAGCCGAACAAGGATCGCCCGCGCAACTAAAAGCAGCCGGCGGCCAATTCGCCCGAATGGTAGCGCTGCAAAAAGAAGCCGAGGGTTGGCGGCTGTAATCCCATTCCCGCCGTGAACAGGGGACGGAGGTGCGTTCACGCGAGGACGCAGTGAGCAGCTGATTCCGTCATGCGAGCCCTGACCCTTGCAAGGAATCCGCTATTTAGCTCATTCCTTGCGTCAAAATCAGCAGCTTCAGCGGAAACGGCCTGCTTTCAATGCAAGGAAGTCGCGAAATCGCAACTTCCTTGCATTAGCTGTGCCGAATGAACAGGGGACGGAGGTGCGTTCACGCGGGGGGCGGGGCAGACCTCCGCCGCGTCCTGCCTGCGTCCGCACTCCCGCATCCCGCGCCGCCACACCCGCATGCGTCCCCATACGCTATCATCAGCAGCGTCGTACACCTCGCGATGCCTGGGGCCTTGCTCGGGCGGTAAGGGATATCGGTGGACTTGCTATCCGTGTTCATCCAGGGGCTGACGCTGGGCCTGGCGTATCTGGCGCCCATCGGGATGCAGAACCTGTTCGTCATCAACAGCGCACTGAGCCATAAGCTGGGCCGCGCCATGGCCACCGCGCTTGTGGTGGTGTTCTGGGACGTCTCGCTGGCCTTGGCGTGCTTCTTTGGCGCCGGCGCGCTGATGGACGCCCTCCCGTGGCTCAGGAGCATCGTGCTGGGCCTCGGCGGCCTGCTGGTCGTATGCATAGGCGTGGGGCTCATCAGGTCGGAAGCGGACCTATCCTGCGACAAGGACATGAACCAGCCCTTCGCGAAGATCATCCTCGCATCGTTTGTGGTGACGTGGCTGAACCCCCAGGCCATCGTCGACGGAACCATCATGCTAGGCGCGTTCAGAGCAACGCTTCCCCCAGGTAGCGACCCGTTCTTCATCGCAGGCTTCGCAACCGCCAGCTTCGTCTGGTTCAACGCCCTGGCCCTCGTGTTCAACCGGCTGGCCGGCAAGATCAACGTGCGCGCTCTCACGTGGGTTAATCGCGTCTGCGGCATCGTGATCACCCTCTACGGCCTAAAACTACTCAGCACCCTGGTGCAGTTGTAAGCGAAAGATCCGGCGAAACAACTATCCGCAAAACCGCGTGTCAACCCGGCTAAGCAAAAGCAAAAGCGATAGAGCCGGTAAAACGCATCCGACGTTTAGGCGGGTGCGCCCGGCATCTGGGCGTGTCGACCGTGCGAATCATGACGCTTGGCAAGGGCCTGACCGCATCCGGAACGTCCATGATGCCCTTGTGACGATGCGAGCCATGGCGTTCGGCAAGGGTTAAATCAAGTTGCTGCAAAAAAGCGCGAGTGCATGCCCTGAGGCCTGATGCAGCGACCCGGCAAGACTTCTAACGAGAACAAATACCGATAGCAACGCCAA
Source organism: uncultured Senegalimassilia sp. (assembly GCF_934636665.1). GTDB lineage: Bacteria > Actinomycetota > Coriobacteriia > Coriobacteriales > Eggerthellaceae > Senegalimassilia. The sequence continues at coordinate 56,946 of NZ_CAKUAT010000003.1, read as the reverse complement.
AACCGCCAAAATAGCCTGCGCGGCATAGCTAGCACTCCGCATACCCGGTAGCGCCCGCAAATTCACGCGCACTCGCGCAATTTTTGGCAGCAACTCTCGGGAACCCTGCCAGTCCCGCATCGCGCAAGGGCGGGGGGCGCGAAAACCCGGCACCAGCCCCTAAAACCCTGCCGGATTCGCTTTGCGCAAGGATCGCAATAGTGAGTAAGCAAGCAATCGCCGAGTAGCGCACAACCAACAGGTTGCGTTACTCGGCCTAGCGTGATACCATCCCATCAGCGGTTGCTCGTTCGAGCTTCGAGCAGCATCTACTCGCAAGGAGGAGCCATGATCACGCTAAACGCTATTGAGCAGAACACGTACCAGCAACTACGATTGGCTATTTGCAACTTGCCGCAAGGCAGCACTTTCCAGGTTCGAGACATCTTTCGCAACCACCTCGGCCAACCAACTAGCCCGCGCATCGCTCGCAGATTGCGCGAAGATGTCGCCGCCGGCGCGGTCCGGCTTCAGCCGCTAGGGCAACGAAGCAGCGAAGGGTACCTCGTCCCATAGCCACATCTCGTAGGACGTCGCGCTGCGTCCTGGCGGCCCGACATGCTGTGTGTCCGGTGTGCCTGAAGCTTACCGCATCGCTGCCGCGAGCACAGAGCCAGCACCCAGCCTCATCCTTGCCGCGAGTGCCTGTCCGCCGCTCGGCAGGTCACCCACCTCTGTCGCAAGCGTCGACCCCCCGCACCCGCAGGCGCCGATCGCTGGCGCGCTTCAAAACGCTACCGCCTGCACAGCACCCCGTCACGTGGCTGCCAGTCGCCGCAAGCTCAATCCGCCCAACTACCAACGCAAAAAGGACCATCATGCAAATCAACATCGCGTTAACCGACAACAACTCCGAACAGGCGGAAACCCTCAGAAGCCAGTGGTATCCCTCCGCCAGCTCCCAGCAAATCCGGGACTCTTTCATCTTCAACGAAGTGGTCGATCGTTTCCAGGGGGACCCTGTCGAAGTCTTGGACGATTATTTCCGAAACGACGACGACTCCCGCACGGCCCAGCGGCGAATCACGCTAAGGCAGGACACGAACGAACGCTTGAGGACCATCGCGTCGGTGGCGAACAAACCCATAGCCGCCACGCTGCGAGCGCTCATTGCGCACGCGATCGACGACCTTGCCGTCGGCGACGCAAAGGAGCGGGTTGGAGCGCAGGCAGACGCCGCGCAACTCCAGTTGCTCAACGAGAAGATCGCCCAGCTGGAAAAGCAGCTTGAAGCCTGCAGCAAGACTTTGGAAGACATCAAGCTGCTCGCAAAGTAACGGCAAATGCGATCCCGCTAGCTGCGCCGTGGCATCGAAGTGCTCGCATGTCGCAAACTCGCCGAACGCGAATTCCCGCATCAAACGCGCAATCTGCATGCACCTGGCCAATAACGCACGTTAGCGCTCGTGCCAACCAAAACCGCAAACCCAGGAGGACCCATGATCTACGCCATGAGCGACATACACGGCTGCCTTGCGCCCCTGAACGCGGCGCTTGAAACGGTGGACCTGCGCGACGGCCGCTCCAAGCTCATCCTGCTCGGCGACTATTGCGACCGCGGCCCCGACAGCCTTCAGGTCTACGAAAGGATCATGCGCCTGCAGGAAGAACATCCTGGGCAGGTGGTGGCGCTGCGCGGAAACCACGAGGAGATGCTCCTTGAATACTGCGACATGGTTGCGGACCCCGATTATGCTCGCGCGTGGATGCTGGCCGACTCTGGGCTCGCAACAACCAAGAGCTTCCTCGGCGCCAAAGCGTTTCAGCAGGTCGTCCATATGCTGAAGCTCAGGCGCTTCGAGGACGCGTACCGATTCTCCGTCGAGCGGATGAAGGCCGACCACGCGAACGTCCTGTCGTGGATTCGCGGCCTGCCGTACTATTACGAAACGCCCACCCAGGTGTTCGTGCACGCCGGAATCGACGAAGACGCCGGCGACCTCTGGAGGATCGGAACCCCGGAAGAATACTTCACCGCGATGATGCCCGATTACGTGGGCCGGCATTTCGACCTGGACGTCATCGCCGGGCACATCACCACCGAAACCATCTCGGGAATACCCGGCTACCGCGGAATCTGGCACGACGGCGCCTCTCATTACTACATCGACGGCAACGTCGTGGATAACGGCCGTGTCCTCGTGTTGCGATACGACGAGGCAACTGGTAAGTACAGCGGCGAAGGGCTGGAGTGACGCAGCTCGCCGCCAACCATTGTCGTCACCCAGCTACCTGGTTTTGCCGCAGTTTGGACGCAAGGGACGCACGAAGTCCTACATCGCCGAGACGCTGTACCTCACGGAGAACACGGTGCGCAGCCACGCGAAACACCTCTACACCAAGCTGGACGTGCACAACAAGCAGGAGTTCATGGACCGGGTGGTGCGTAAACGGTAGTATGCCGCAGGTGAGTTTTGGCACGATTTCGAGCTTTCCGAATCGGCTGCAACGTCAGACGCTACGGAAAATGCGGAATCGTGCCAAGGTGGCACGAAATGCAAGATTCCGGATACGGGAAGTCGGAAATCGTGCCGCCCTAGGCGCTCAAGCGCGTAGGGATTGTGGCTTCTACCCGGTAAGCAAGGCATCGACGGCCAGCAAAGCGCCTGGTAGTCAGCAAGGCATCGATGACCAGCAAAGCGCCTGGCGGCATCTTGCTTTCGCGACCTTGCGCTCGATCGCGCAACGGGGCGCCCGTAGGGAGTAAAAGGTAACGAAAAGCCCAGCCTGCGTTTGCGGGCTGGGCGTTTACGTTTAGGGTATATACGATTCGCGCGTTACTTGCAGCAGGGCGTTTATGCAGCCACGTCCTCGCGGCGAGCCATGGCGCGCTCGTAGTCCTTCGTGCCTACGAACACCTCGTGCTTGTAGGGGTTCACGCCCAGCTTCTTGGCGCGGTAGGCCACGTAGCCCACGGCGGCCACGTTCGCGGCCAGCGCCAGCACGCTGATGACCAGGTTCACGTCGGGGTTGTTCACCGATTGCACGGCGAAGATGGAGTCGTTGGCGAACATGGGCACCACCTGGCAGAACATGCACCACAGGCTCAGCGTGTAGGCGCGGTTCTGGATCCAGCCGCCCTTGTTCCACAGCATGCCGGCCACGGTGGGGGCAAGAAGCAGCGCCAGGCCGCAGTACCAGGAGTGCGTGGGCAGGCAGTTGTAGGTGTAGCAGAAGTTCCAGATGTCGTAGGAGATGATGAACACCCACGTCATGTCGGGCCACAGCATGTCCTGCTTCTTCTTGGACGTGTAGATGCCCCACCAGCCGGTCATGACGAAGATGTTCAGGAGGCCGGCAATGCCGTTGAACACGTTGTGCCAGCCGCCGTACAGGGTGACGCCCTCGGAGGACACCCAGGTGGTGCCGAACGCGCGCACGGCGCTCTCGAAGTCGCTGACCACGGCGATCAGGATGTTGATGGCCACGATCACGAACGGGAAGCACTTGAACCAGTCGGCGTTGCCCAGCTTGCCCCAGTGATACTTCAAGATCATGAAGCCGATGCATCCGGCGGTTGCCGCGTAGAGCTTCGCGTAGTGGAACCAGCTGTTCATGTACAGGTACGTCGGGTTGTTCAGCGCCCAGTCGGCACCGGTGGCCGCGCCGGCGTAGATGGCGATGAAGTAGCCGGTCAGGATGGCGGGGATCACCAGGAAGCAGGTAATGCCGCCGGCCTTCGTGCGGCGTGCGACCTCGTTGAACCCGATGAGCGCGAGAAACACCACCACCCATCCGATCCACTGGTAGACGGCGGTGTCGCCGTAGACTTGGAACAACATGATGACCTCCCTTGAGTCGATACGCTCTCGCATCCGGCGTTTCGGGCGCACAATGCCCGGGGCCGCTTGCGATGCCATTTTCACCAGGCGTTTTGCCTGGTTGTTCCCTGTGTTAGTTGGTAACCGTTAACCGTTTTGCACCGGTTTTCGCTTGGTTTCACGCTCCATGTGGAGCGTTTGCGCGATGATGTCGCGCAGCACCTCATCGGGTGCGTCGCGGTGCGTTCGCACGTAGCCGCAGATGCCCATGATCAATATGTAGAACGTCTCGTAGACGTGGTCGATGTCGATGGGGTGGTTCTGCGCGTAGTCCTGCACGGTGGTTTCCACGAAGTAGGCGGCCATGCGGTCGGCTACGCGGTTGATGAACTCCAGGTACAGCGACGCGTTCTCGTGCGTGTCGAGCGCGCGGCGGAAGCTCGAGTGCTCGAAGACGCCCACGCGCATGACGGTGACCACGCCCGCCAGGCTGCCCTCGATATCGCCCGGGGTGCGCTGCTCGTTCCACAGCTGCAGCGACTCGATGTAGTCGTTCACGAAGTCGTCGATGACCGCGGAGGTGACCTCCTGCTTGTCGCGGAAGTAGTGGTAGAACAGCGATCGCGCCACGCCGCAGCGCTCGCTGATGTCCTTCACCGTCGTGGCGGACAGGCCCTGCTCCTCGTAGAGCTGCCGCGCCGCATCGACGATCTGCTGCCGCCTTTCGTCGCTCATCCGTGCCACCTCCCCTTGGTGCCCGTTTGCTGCGTTGCGCGCCGTGCGTATTGCGTTCCCGGGTGCGCAACCGCCGCCTGCGGGCGTTTCCCCAGGTGCGAGCTTTGCTTTCCCCTGGCGCGCGTCGCGTTCCCCATTCCCCTTAGGTACTTGCGATGGTCATAGGATACGGGGCGCGTTGACGCAGCGTCAATGAACACATTTGCAGATTCGTCAAACATTTGATGGAGAAATCTTGCTACGATGCGGCCATCACGTTCACGAGTGCAACGAAAAGCATGCAACTGTGAAAGGAGGGCGTGATGGAAACGAACGAACAGGCGAAAGCGAAGGGTGGCAAGCGCCGCCGGGCTCCCATCGTGTGCGCGGTGGTTGCCGTGGTGCTCGTGTGCGCCGGCGGCGGATTCTACGTCTGGCACAACCAGCCCAGTTTCTGCAATGCCGTCTGCCACGAGCCCATGGACTACTACGTGGACGGCTACTACGGCGAGGGCGACACGTCCCACGCGCAGCTGGCCGTGGCGCATCAGCAGGAGGGCGTCACGTGCCTGCAGTGCCACGAGGCAACGCTTGAGGCCCAGGTCAACGAGGGAATGGCATGGGTTTCCGGGTCGTTTGAGACGAACGCCGACGGCAGCCTGGCCCCGCAGCTGATCACCGCGGACAAGCAGCAGTGCGCCACCGCCGGGTGCCACGACTGGAACGACGTGGTCGCCGCCACCGAGAACTGGGGCGGTCAGGCGGGCGTGAACCCGCACAGGTCGCACCAGGGCGAGGCCATCGATTGCAGCAACTGCCACAGCGTGCACGGCCAGTCGGTCATGTACTGCAACACGTGCCATAGCTGGGAGGTGCCGGAAGGCTGGAGCAGCCCGGCCAAGTAGCGCAGATCCGCTTGCCGTATTCGGGCAAGCCGGTTTCGGAAAGGAAGGACCGACATGAGGAAGACGACAGCAGCGGCCTGCGGCGCGACGGCGCTTGTGCTGGGGCTTTCGGGTTGCGGCGCATCGTTCGAGGGTTCGGGGTCCAAAGACGCCGCAAGCGCCGAGCAGCTGGCCATGCACGCCGACGATCCGTGGGACGCGGTAGTGCAGATCGACCCGGTCAAGAAGTGCGACACGCCGTTGCGCGATGGGGTGTACACGGGCACGGGCAAGGCCATGGCCGGCAACGTGACCGTCACGCTTCTGGTCGACGACAACCGCATCACGTGCCTGGAAACCACCCAGGACGGCGAGACGCAAAGCGTCGGAGGCTTCGAGGCGGTGCGCGACGGCACCTTCGCCAAGATGATCGAGGCCGCGCAGGGCTCGGATATCGACACCGTCAGCGGGGCCACCATCACCACCGCGGGCGTGAAGCAGGCGGTCGACGACGCCTTGGGTCAGGCGGCCGAAACGTCCGCTGACCAGGCGAAATCGAGCAACTAGCGAAAGGGGAGGACATGAGCAAGCACGATAGCGAAGCGCGCGGCATCACGCGCCGTGGCTTTCTCAGCGCCGCCTGCGCCGTAGTGGGCGGCACGGCGGCGACGGCGGCCATGCCTGCGGCTGCGCTGGCTGTGGAGCAGGGCGTCATCGGCGATTGGGCGGCAGACGGCTCGAAGAGCGTTGCCGTGCCCGACAGCGCTGCCACCAACGCCAACGGCGCGGACGGCACGTACCGCGAGCACAACGCCGCGGCGTTCCCGGCCAACGACGCCACGCCCATCGCCCCGCGCGCGGTCCCCGAGACGTGGGACTACGAGTGCGACGTGTGCGTGGTGGGCGCTGGCGGCGGCGGGTTGAACGCGGCCGCGCGAGCCGCCGAGCTGGGCGCCGACGTCATCTGCGTGGAGGCGCTGGGCCTGCACGGCGGCAACGCGCAATCCGCGGGCATGTGCGGCATCCTGGGCGGGTTCTCCGGCCAGGACAAGAAGCACTTCGCCTTCCCCAGCTACCCCTTCGACGCGCAGGCGCTGACCGATTGGGCCATGGACGAGTACCATTACGCGGCCGACCCGAAGCTAATCTACAAGATCGCCAGCGAAGGCGGCAAAAGCCTGGACTGGATGGCCGACTGCGGCGTGCGCTGGCGTTTGGGCGAGGTGCCGGTGTACGTGGCGCCGAAGAACTCCACGCTCGACCATCACGTGCTGAAGATGAAGGACGCCACCGACGCCATGTTCGCCTTCGGGCAGAGAAGCGGCGTGCGCTATAAGTTCCAGTGCCCGGCCACGGCGCTCGTGCGCGACGATTCGGGGCGCATCGTGGGCCTGGTGGCGCGCGAGGATTTCGACCATGAGGTGTACATCCACGCCAAGGGCGCCGTCATCCTGACGGCCGGCGGCTTCTGCAACAACAAGGCGCTGCTGGAGAAGTACATCCCCACGGCGGCCATGGGCTGCGCGTCAAGCTACCTGGTGGGCGGCGAGACGGGCGAGTGCTTCCGCATGGGCCTGGGCGCGGGCGCCGACGTGTCGGGCTTCAACAGCTCGGCCAGCTTCGATGGCGGCGTTGATTGGCAGGCGGAAGGCGGCCAGTGGGCGCGTTTCCTGTACGACGGCATGACGCAGCTTTCGCGCCAGCCGTGGCTGACCATCGACCGTTGCGGCAACCGCCTTCGCTACATGGACAGCCGCGTGGCCGAGGACGGCGCGAACGCCATCTACGCCCTGGGTGACCTGGCAACCATCCAGATGACGCCTCCGGGGCATCGCAGCTACATCATCTTCGACGCCGATTACGAAGATCACCTGGCGGGGTTCGCGCAGGAGCATTGCCGCAAGCTGATCACGCCCGACCTGGAACAGATCGACAAGGTGCCCGAGCATTACCGCGACTGGCACCACGGCGTGCAGGACGCCATCGACGCCGACGTGCTCAAGCGCCGCGACACGCTCGAGGAGCTTGAGGCCGACCTGGGCTTCGCGCCCGGCGTGCTCACCGAGGCGGTGGCGAAGTGGAACGAGTGCTGCGAGCGCGGCGAGGACGACTTCATGTACCCCATGCCGCCCGAGTGGCTGCACGCCATCACCAAGCCGCCGTTCTACGGCTGCCGCATCGGCGGCAACCTGTACGGCACGAAGGCCGGCCTGCTGATCAACGACCAGATGCAGGTCATGGGCACGGATGGCCTGGTCATCCCCGGTTTGTACGCGGGCTGGCACACCGCCGGCGGCGCGTGCGGCGAGAACAGCTACATCGGCGACCCCATCTTGGGCTCGCTCATGGGCGATGTGGGACTGGCGTTTTGCGGCGGGTACCTGTGCGGCACCTCGGCCGTCGAGCACGAATTGCAAGGCGCGAAGTAGGGAAGGGGCGTGACGGAAATGAAGGATTCCATGCGCACGATGGCGCGACCGTACGCCATCTTGTTCGCCATCGCGCTGGTGGTGGCGGTGCTTGCCCGCATCGGGCTTGCGGTGATGGACGGCGCCGGGTGGCTGGCGTACGACTACATCTCGGCGTCGGGCGTGCCCATGCTCGACGTGATCTGCTCGATCTTGACCGGCTCGGCGTTCGTGGCATTCATGTTCGCGGCGGCGCTCACGCTGATGGTGTCGGCTGCCGGCGCGGTGCTGCAGGCGGCGCTGTTCGCGAAGGGCGTCGAGGGCGCCGGCAAGCCGGCGGCGGCGTTTCTGTGGGGCTGGGCCGCGGCGGCGGTGTCGCTGGTGTGCCTGCTGGTGGTTGCTAGCGGTATTTTGAGCGGCGTGCAGGTGGGCTCCATGAGCAGCAAGCTGCCGGGTGCGGGTGCGCTCGTGCTGGCGGCGGTGTGCTTCACGGCGTTTTTGGGCACGCTTCTGGGTGCGTCGTCGCAGGTCATATGCGCATGCATCTCGCGTGCCGGCGGGCGTGCGAGCTGGAACCTGGTGGGCGCGGCGGCTGCGTGCGGCACCGTGGTCATGGTGCTGACGGTGCTCACGTTTGCGGCCATCAACACGGCCAGCCCGAACATAGCGGCCGTAGGCGGCCTGCTGGCAGTGGACTGCGTCGTGAACGTGGCGCTGCTGCTGGCGGCGGGCAAGTTCACGAAGTAGGGAAGAAGCGCGAGGGGGGCTTTTGCGGGAGCGCAAAAGCCCCTTTTCGGCGTTGTATAGATGGTTTGGTTGATCGCGGGGCGGGTTTGCGCCGCTTGCGCAAACCCGCCCCGCGATCAACGTGCGAGAAATGACCTACTTGCGCAACCCCCACAGCCCGCACAACTGTAGGGTTTGTATAGCTGGCACCCAGCTATACGCGGCGGGTGATTGCTGGTTTGCGAATCGAAATCTTGGGAGGAGGCGTGTTGTGCGCGAGCTTGGTTCCGTGACGTTTCGGGCGTTTGATACCGTGTGCGCCGTGTCGGCCGATGTCGATGTGGTTGCGTTGCGCGAGGTTGAGGTCCTTTGCGCACGATATGAGCTGCTGCTGAGCCGCTTCAACCCGGAAAGCCGCCTGTTCGCGCTCAACGCCGCTGCGGGTGAATGGGTCGACGTGGGCGAGGAGCTTGCTAGTGTTTTGCGTGCTGCGCTGGGATATTGCGAGCGCACGGGCGGGCTGTTCGACATCACTATGGGAAGCGTGTGCCGCCTATGGGATTTCAAGCGCGGGGTCGTGCCGGACGATGCCGCCATCGCCGAGGCGCTTGCACATGTTGACTGGCGCAGCGTGCAGGTCGAAGGAACGCAGGCGCGCATCACCGACCCGCGGGCAATGGTCGATTTGGGCGGCATGGCGAAGGGATATATCGCAGATAGGGTGATTGACCTGCTGAAATGCCACGGCGCAACCAGCGGTGTGATCAACCTGGGCGGCAACGTGGCCTGCTTGGGCAGCAAGCCCGACGGCAGCGCATGGAACGTAGGCCTGCGCGCGCCCGTCCCTTCGGGCGGCAGCTTGCAAGCCGCATCGTTCGCCAGCGTTTCCGTATGCGGGAAATCGGTAGTGACCAGCGGCGTCTACGAGCGCGCCTTCGTACGCAACGGCCGCGTGCTCCACCACATCCTGGACCCTCGAACGGGCAAACCAGCGGAAACGGATGTGTTGTCCGCAACCGTCATAGCCGACAAATCAATCGACGCCGACGGCTACACCACCGCACTCATCGTCATGGGTGCCGACGAAGCCCTAACCTTCGCCGAACAAACCCCCGGCATAGAAGCCATCCTCCTAACCACCAACGCCCGCCTACTAAAAACCACCGGCATAACCACTGAAGGTACGGGGCATTAGCTAAGCCGTTTACGCTTGATTGCTTTCATATAGTTGTTCTTAAACGCATGAGCATTGCCGAACATTTTTATATCGGTACGCGATGCTTCCTTGTTGCGATACTTTTCCGCCGTTAGCTCCAGCGTGCACAGCATGTCGGCAGCTTGCGCAAGCATGAAATCGGCAGCATTGGTTTTACGAAACAAGATGCTTTCTTTCGAGAGGGCATATTCGACGGCACCGCGCAGCGCGTGCGCGACGATTTCCTGCCCGTTGTCGTAGTAGATTTTCACCTTGTCGTATGACTGGAAAAACTCTAGGTTATCGAAGAGCAGGGTAATGATGTCACGCTTCATTTTTGTGGCAAGCTGAGCGCTGTCGCCAACTTCTTTACGCTTATACAAGAACGTCTGGTATGTGATGGGGAGTTTTTGGACGCTGATGAAGAACAAGGTAAGGTACGACTTCCTTGTTTCGAAGTCCATGTACTCGAAATCGTCGTGCCCAGTCATAATAGGGCCAGCGTGAAAAGGCACTTCGTCAAGGCCGCGATCAGCAAGACCTTTACGATGCCTGGTCAAATGCTCTTCTAGGTTAAATGACTGGTCGTGAAAGACAAGCGTGAGTACGTAGTATTTCGAATGGCCGTCTTGTCCGCCAGATTCATCGACAAAGATACTGATTTCGCGCAATGCCCCCTCCTAAATATAAAAAATGCGGGAGGACACCCCCCCGCTACTTGGAGGAAACATCAAGCGATGTCTCCGATATCTTTTTATCATGCCAGCCATGCTCTTGTCTAGGCTGTTTTATAGATTCATGTGCGCTGTATCGCAATCCCCTCAATAAGTCTTGCATGAGGCGTTTCATCACCGCAAGCTTACGAATGGCATATTCAAATCAGTTCTTGCCGTTCTCGACTTCGGCGATTACTTCTTCGTAGCCTTTTAGCGCTGCGAAGGGCATGAACTGGCTGCCGCGGTCGGGCGAGGGGACCGACACGCGCACGCCGTCGGCGGCTACGCGTTGCGCTATGCGGTCGAGCACTTGCGCGCGGTATTCGCGCTCGTCGGCCGACAGGCCCGGCCACACATCCGGCGTGGGCAGACCGGCAGCAACACGCGCCTGATCAGGGCTAAGCACGATGCCCGCCTACTTGGTTGTTTCGCTCCATGGCGTTCGCCTCTTCCTTCAAACTTGTAGCTTTCAGCAGCGCGTTCGCGCCGAACCGTTTGCGTACGTCCACCATGGCCCGCGACAGGGCGGCTTGCTTGCGCTCGTTCGCGGCGTCGTCGAACAGCGTGGGCTGCACCTGCTCGGCGGGCATCAAATCCGCCAGCGCTATGTTCACGCGGCGGATGGAAAGCCCCGGCGTCACGCGGGCGCGGTAGATCTCCAGCACGGCGTCGGTCAGCGCGTCCGCGGCGTTGGTAGGTTTGGGCAGCTTCGCCGACCCGCCCGCTCCGGCGGCCGCGGCGCCGAACGGCCCGCATTTCTCCCACGACTGGTGGGGGAAATTGCTGGCCGAGTACCCCACGTATACGCTTGCCACCTGGGCGCATAGCCCTTTCTCTACCAGTTCGAGCGCGCTGCTCAGCACCATCTCGCGCAGCAGCGTTTCCGCCTCGCGGCAGCTGTAGTCGCGCATGAGCACCTGCCCGTTGGTCAGCGAATGGCCGCGCGGACGATAGCTGCGCGCCTGCTCGACGGTGCACGCCTCCAGGCCCCACGCGTGGTCGATAAGGTATTCGGCGTTTTTGCCGAACTCGCGGCGCAGCACCTTGGGGTTGACGGCGCAAACCCCCGCAAGGTCGTACGCGCCGTGCTTGGCCAGGCGGCGGGCGATGCCCGGGCCGATGCCCCAGATGTCGGTGATCGGGCGGTGGAACCAGATCTCGCGCTTGAACGATTCGCCGTCAAGCTGGCCGATGCCGTCGCTGGCGTGCTTCGCGCAAATGTCGAGCGCCACCTTGGCCTGGAACATGTTCGGCCCGATGCCGGCCGTGGCGGTGACGCCGGAAACCTCGAAGGCGCGCCGCATCAGGCGTTTTGCGAACGTGCGCGCATTGGTGCGGTAGAGGCGCAGGTAGGGCGCGGCGTCGATGAAGCACTCGTCGATGGAGTACACTTGCAGGTCCTGTGGGCTGACAAGCTCAAGATAGCTGCCCACGATTTCGCCGCTGACCTGCATGTATCGTTTCATGCGGGGGACGGCGGTCAGGTACTCGATGCCCGGCGGGATGTCGCGCACGCGGCAACGGTTGCGCACGCCGGCGGCCTTCATGGCGGGCGTGATGGCAAGGCAAATGGTGTTCGCGGAGCGGTCGGGGTCGGCCACCACCAGGTTGGAGGTGAACGGGTCAAGGCCGCGATCGGCGCATTCCACGCTGGCGTAGAACGACTTCAAGTCGATGCATATAACGCAACCCGAGGTTTTGCGCAAATCCGTCACCCGCCAATCCTTTCCGTTTCTCCATCGTTTGTTCGCTAGCAATTTTCGAACGCGCGTCATTTTTGCAGCTTCGCTACGGCATCACAAGCGCCGCGATAGGGGACGGAGCGCAAAAGCGCGAGAACGAAAGCAGGCCGAAAGGAGAGCGCCCCTCGACCCGCGAGCATTTAGACGAGCTTGTGGCTATGCGCGCTCGTCCTTGGTTTCCGCGTGGGCGGTGGCGAAAGCGGCTGCTCCGACTGCTGCTGCGGTAGCAACGGCTGCGGAGGCTGCCTTCAGGGCGCCGTCATCGCCGGTCGGGGCAAGGGGCTTGGGGTCGCTCGCGTTGTTCGCCGGTGGCTGCGTTTCGGGCTGCTCGGGACCGGGGTCCGGCTTGCGACCGGGGTCCGGATCGGGATCGGGCCCAATCTGCGTCGCGATGCGCCCCTGACCTGCGGCGCCTGCATATTGCTGCCCGATAACGCCGCTCAGGTTCAGCTGCACGTATTCCATAAGGGCGTCGTTGTCCAAACCCAGCAGCGTGACCGGGTTCTTGCACAGCATGCTGTACGAACCGCCGCCTTCCACCAGGTAGTACGAGTGGCACACCAGCGTATACGCCGCTTGCGGGTCGATAGCCTTGCCGTGTAGCTTCGCTCTGCGTACGCGGCGTTCCTTTGCGTCATCTATGCCGACGAACGTGCTGCCCGAGCGCAAAACGGGCGAGTCGATGTCGGTGCGGATGACGAATTCCAGCCCCTCCGAAACCTGGAGGAAGTCGCCGTTGGACTCGGGCAAGCTGCTGGCCGAAAGCTCAAGCGCATCAAGCAGGTCCTGGCCCGAAACGCTGGTGTAGCAAAGCTGGTTATTGAAGGGGTTCACGTTGATGAGGTCGCCCTTCGTCACGTTGCCGCGGTTGAGGTTTGCGCGAACGCCGCCGCCGTTGACGAATGCGATGTCTGCCATGACACCCGCGTTCGTCGCATAATAAAGGTACGCGTCGGTCACGAAGTCGCCAAGGTTCGTTTCGTGCGAACGTACGGCCCAGGTGTAGTCATCGTCCTCGAACGCGTATAGGTCAACCTCAGACGCGCCGATCACGGTTCCCGTTTGAGCTTCGACATCCGCGACCTTCTCGTTGATGGTCGCCTGCACGCCGGCATCGCGCCCGAACGTCGCCTCCTGCACGTATGCGGGATCGTCGCTTTTGCGGGCCTCGCGCAAAAGCGTTGCCTCGAAGGCGGGCGTGCTGGCGGAGATGGCGCCGCTGTCCGGGTTGATGACGACCTGGCCCACGCTGGAGAACTGCGTGCCCGTTTGCGTGATGATGACGTTTTTGCCCTCGGCATCTTGCTTGACCTGCACATATTCCTGATGCGAATGGCCGTCGATGATCACGTCGATATCGCGGCAGCGCTTCGCCAACGCATCGGAGCGCCAGATGTCGGGCGACCCATCCTGGCCAAGGTGCGCCAGCAGCACAACGTAATCGGCACCTGCTGCGCGTGCTTGGTCCACGGCGTTTTGCACCGCCGCGGCAAGCGCTGCGCCGGTATCGTCCTCGCAAAAGCCGTATACGCACGTATGGTCGTCGTCGCTTCGCCAGAACGATTTCGGCGACGAGGCCGTCAGCGTCGCCGGCGTGGTAACCCCTACGAACGCCACGTGCGCGGTACCGCCACCGGCAAGCGGATAAGCCCGAATGGCGTACGGGGCGAACATGAGCGTGGGCACCTCGGGGCGCTTGTCGGTGAAATTGCAGCTCAGGTATGTGGCGCTTGCGCTTCCTACCAGGTGATTGAACTGCGCCATCCCGTAATCGAACTCATGGTTTCCGGGAATCACGTAGTCGTATCCCGTGGCGTTCATGATGTCGACGAGCGCCTGACCCTGCGTCAGCGTGCCCATGACGTTGCCCTGCACGGCATCGCCGGCATCCACAAGCGTGACGTTTCCGCTGCCGAAAACACCTTTGCGGTCGGCAACATAGCTTGCCAGCGCCGAATACCCTAGCGGCGCCGCTCCCGTTTCGTCGGCTTCGCCAACGGCGCAGTGGACGTCGTTGGTGTGCAGGATGACGATGGCGCTGCCCGCCTGCGCATCATCGGCGAACGCGCGACGCGGCAACCCGAACATGGCGCTGCCAAGAGCGAAGGCGGTTGCACCGGCAAGGAACTGACGGCGGGAAAGCTCGTTGCTCATAAGGGTGCTCCAATCTGAAAAACCACGCAAAAGAAAACGAGCCGAAGGGGAGTGCCCTTCGGCTCGTAAGCGCTTAGATGAACTTGCCCTTGCCATGGTCGGCCATGTGCTGGATCAACTGCGCGACCCAGCCGCGGAAGTCGCCCTTGCGGGGGACCAGCTTGCCGTCCACCAGCTCCTCATAGGAGACCTTGATGCGGTCGTAGCGGGTGACCGTGACGGGCTCCTCGTGGGTGAAGCAGCCTTCGACCTGCTTGCTTGCAGCCAAGCCCAGCTTGATGACGGGGTTGAACATGACGTGCTGCTTGTCCTTTTCGTCAACGTAGGCGAACAGGTTGTGCGTCACGCCGATCTGGTTGGCGTGCAGGCAGGCCGCCTCGTCGAGCGACGCCATGGTGTCCAGCAGATCCTGCGCCACCTGGGCATCCTCGGCCGTTGCCTTCTCGCAGGGAGTGGACAGCACCGCTTCGTCGTGAACCAGTTCCTTGATAGCCATAAGACTTCCTTCGCTTCGACGCCGGCGCAAAACACGTGCGGAATGCACGAGCCGACGTATTGCTCTACAATCGCTTTCAACATTTTAACGCATACGATGACGCACATCAGGGAGGGTTTAGGTTATGGCGAAAACGGACGCGCAGCTTGCCGATGGGCAGGCGGCAAACGCCGCACGGCGCCGCACGTTCTGGGTCGGTATCGTCTGCGCGCTTGCGGGTGCCGGGCTATGGGGCGTGTCGGGCGCGTGCGCGCAGCATCTGTTCTCGCATTACGGCATCACTCCCATGTTCGCCACCGCCGTGCGCTCGTTGGTGGCCACGCTGTTCTTCTTCGGCGTGATGGCGACACGCCGCCGCTACATGCTCGAGCTGATCTGGAAGAGCGAGCCGCGCGTGAAGCTGTTCTTCCTGGTGTTCGGCGCTGCGCTGTTCGTCGACCAGTTCGCGTACGCCATGACCATCGCGTTCACCAACGCCGGTACCGCCACGGTGCTGCAGATGCTCAGCACCGTGTTCGTCATGCTGTTCACATGCGTGATGGGGCGGCATTTGCCGAAGGGGAACGAATTCGTGGGCCTGATCTGCGCCTTTGCGGCTACGGTGCTTATTGCCACGCAGGGTGACCTGGGCACGCTGGTGCTGCCGGCGGCCGGCTTGTTCTGGGGCCTTTTGAACGCCGTGTGCGTTGCGATTTACGTGCTGACTCCGCGCGCCGCGGGCTTGTTCGACCGTTTCGGCAGTTTTGCGGCCACGAGCGTCGGCATGCTGGTGACGTGCGTGTGCTCGGGAATCGCGTACGCCATTCAGTTTGCCATGGGCGCGGGAGCTCCTCAGGCGGTTGCGAGCATGGATGTGTTCGGCTGGCTGGTGCTCATCGGAGGCCTGGCGTTTCTGGGGACGTTCGTGTCGTTCGGACTGTATCTGCGCGGCGTGGCGTTCGTGGGCTCGGTCACCGGCAGCTTGCTGGGCGCCGTCGAGCCGATCAGCGCCAGCGTGTGCGCCTGCGTGTTCCTGGGCACGGCGTTTTCCGGCTTCGATTGGGCGGGATTGGTGCTGATGCTGGCCATGCTGGCACTCGTAACGCTGGCCGGGAAGCCAAGATAACATAAGATATATTATCGATAATATAGATTCCTCAACCGCCGTTTTCCCTCGGCAACCGAAAACGATGATTGTTTTGGGCTGATTTCGTAGAGTTTCGGGTACAATGCGCGTTTGTGCCTTATGGCGCTTCAATTGCAGCAGCGCACGCAAGCGTCGGCTGCATAGGAAGGGTTTTTGAGTTAGAGAGGGATCACATGTCCAAGATCAACGACCTTGAGAAAGAGGTCAAAGCAGACGTTAAGGAGGCTACGGAAGCGGTTTCCGCCGAAAACGCCGACAAGCCTTGGTTCAAGCGTCTTTCCCTTACCACGTGGATTTTCATTGCGTTGGCCTTGGGCGTCGTGGCCGGCCTTGCCCTGCAGGGCACCCCTGATATCGCCACCACTTACATCAAGCCCCTGGGCACCATCTTCTTGAACCTCATCAAGATGATCGTGGTGCCGCTGGTCATCTTCTCGATGATCGCCGGCGTCATCAGCTTGTCCGACATCAAGAAGGTCGGCGCCATCGGCGGCAAGACCATCGCGTACTACCTTTGCACCACCGCATGCGCCATCATCATCGGCCTGATCATCGCCAACGTGTTCAACGTCGGCGGCGGCTACACCCTGACCACCGACGAGCTTTCGTATGAGGCAAAGGCCGCTCCTTCCTTTATCGAGACCGTCGTCAACATCTTCCCCAGCAACTTCGTGCAGCCCATGTCCGACGCTAGCATGCTGCAGATCATCGTGATCGCGCTGTTCTTCGGCTTCGGTATCCTGGCCGCCGGCAAGAAGGCGCAGCCTGTCGCCGACTTCGTCAACGGCATGTCCGAAGTGTGCATCAAGATCATGCACATGATCATCTCCATCGCTCCGTTCGGCGTGTTCGGCCTGATCACCCCCGTGGTTGCCACCAACGGCCCCGACATCTTGCTGCCGCTGCTCAAGCTCATCCTGGTTGCCTACCTAGCCATGATCCTGCACATGGTGCTGGTGTACTCCGGCATGGTGAAGGCCATCGCGAAGATGGGCCCGCTGACGTTCTTCAAGGGCCAGTTCCGCGCCATGACGTTCGCCTTCGCATCCGCCTCCTCGGTGGGCACGCTGCCCATTAACATGGAGTGCTCCGAGAAGCTGGGCGTGCGCCGCGAGATCTCCAGCTTCGTGCTGCCGCTGGGCGCCACCATCAACATGGACGGTACCGCCATCTATCAGGGCGTTTGCGCCATCTTCATCGCCCAGGTCTTCGGCATCGACCTGACCCTTGGCCAGCAGTGCGTCATCGTCATGACCGCCGTGCTGTCTTCCATCGGCACCGCCGGCGTCCCCGGTTCCGGCATGATCATGCTGGCCATGGTGCTGCAGTCCGTCGGCCTGCCCGTCGAGGGCATCGCGCTGGTCGCAGGCGTCGACCGCGTGCTCGACATGATGCGCACCGTCGTCAACATCACCGGCGACCAGTCCGCTGCCGTGTGCGTCGACTCCCTGGAGAAGCGCAAGGAGGCCCGCCAGGCCGCCAAGGCTGCGTAAAGCGCACCGAGTCGAACGATCGAATCTTTCGGGATGGTTGCAGAAAATATCTGCTGCCATCCCTTTTCTTTTATGGTAACATCGAACACGCGTTCGTTTCAAGACCAATATGAGCAAGCTTTACCGGTTGGGCTCACTTCAATCAAGAAGGAAGGAGGCAGGCGGGTCCATGGCTACCATGACCGCACATCCATCGCGAAATGGCGATCGGGTTTCAAATTATTTGGCGATGCTCGGGCATGCGTGCTCGGACATCAACCAAGGTGCGCTTTCCGCGGTACTGCCCTTCCTGGTGGTGGACGGGTACTCGTATACGCAAGCCGTTATGCTGGTGTTCGCAGCCAATGTGGTCTCGGCCGTGGTGCAGCCGCTGTTCGGCTGGATAAGCGACCGTCGCGCATGCCCGTGGTTCATGGGGCTCGGGGTGTTGCTGGCCGGTGCGGGCATGGCAGGTATCGGCTGGTCCAGCTCGTATCCGCTTATCGTGGCAAGCGCTCTGGTATGCGGGTTCGGCGTGGCCATGTTCCATGCGGAAGGCGGTCGCATCTCCAACCTGGCAGCCGGTGCGCGCAAGGGCAACGGCATGAGCATCTTCGCCGTCGGCGGCAACGTGGGCTTCTTCATCGGGCCGATTATGGCCGCTGTTTCGCTGTCGTTATTCGGCATGCACGGGCTTGCCGTGTTTCTCGTGCCCACGATGTTGTGCGCGGCGGCGCTCTTCTTGCACAACGGCCGCTTCAAAGCGCTCAACGCCGTCGCTGTGTCCGATGCGGCGGTCATGGAGCGTCCCGAACGTTGGGGATTGTTCGGGCTGATCATGGTCACGCTGTCGCTTCGATCCGTCCTCAGCTACGGCTTCATGGCCTTCATCCCGCTGTTCCTTATGAACGTGCTCGGGCAAACCGAGGCGGCAAGCTCGTTGGCAATCTCGCTGTTCTCCGTTGCCGGCATGGTAGGCACCGCGCTTTCCGGCCGCACCTCCGAAGCAATCGGCGCGCACAGGCTCACCATTGCCTGCTTAACCGTTACCGCTCTCGCCGGGGCCGCGTTCGCGCTGAACGGCTCCTCGGTCGGGCTGGCATTGGCGCTGACCGCGGTGTTGGCCATCGGGGTTGACCTGTTCTACCCTTCCGCGGTTGCCGTGGGTATGGGGTATGTGCCGCAGCATCTGGGCATGGCGTCTGGCTTGACGTACGGCGTGGCCATCTGCCTTGGAGGCGTGGCGGAGCCGTTCCTAGGCATGGCCGGCGACGCTTTCGGGCTCACGCCCGTCATGCTCACGCTTGCCGCCATTGCCCTTGCGGTTGCACTGCTGTCCATCGTCATCAAGAAGCTTGACGGCGCGCAGGCTTGATCGGGGCATCGCCCGCGTTCTCGGGCCGGCTGTCGGCAGTCCAATTCGGTTGGGCTGCGATGCTGCTCTTTGTGTGGTGCAGCAGCGGCCAACTTGTTTGCCAAACGCTTCTAGCTGGTCTCGCTCAACACATCGAGCAATTCTTGTTTGGAGTGGATGCAAAGCTTCGAGTACACATTGCGCGTATAGCTTTTCACGGTGTTTTCCGAGAGGTGGAGTTCTTGGCTGATAAACGCCTTGCTACGTCCTTGCGCCAAATACCAGACCATATCGGTTTCTCGATCGGTCAAATCGAAACGCGCTTGCAGCGCAGAGCAGCGAGCGCGCAGACCATCCTCGAACGTCGTGCCCTCAACATCAACATCGTGGACATCTTGCTCGTTGGGCGTTTCCTCGGGCGCAGCGGCAACCGACATCGGCTGCATCTCTCCGGAGATGCAGTGCCCAGGCGCAGCTTCCGCCACCACGGTGCGTTCCAAAGCATCCTTGCGCGCATCGGGCGTGCCGAAGGTGGCGAAGAATCGCCGTGCTTTCGGCTGGCTGCCCCGCAACATCACAGCCATGCTCAGCGCAAGCAGGCACACCAATGCGGCTATGACGAGCATCGACTGCCCAAGTTGGGGCCCAAACAGGAAAATCAGGTAGCGGCCAGCTTCGCGCGGAAGCAAATGGGTCGCCCAAACGGCGGCGAGAACCAGATACGACGGAATGGAGCTATGACGGCAATAATCATATACGCCATACCACAACAGCCCGATCATGAACGTATTCGATACGGTGATGAGCATCGCCCCGAATTGTGCCTGGTCAAGGGATACGATAAGCAGCACGCCGGTGACCATGAGGGCAACCTCGAGCCACCACATCGCCCCGAAGCTCAAACCACGGCCCCGCACGAGCACCCACCAGATGATGCCGGTGCACAGCGCTGCCACGGCGATCTGGTGAGCAAGTTGGAACGAAGGCGCCAAAACGATGGAAGTGCCCTCCGGGAACCCGCGCGCCACGCCAAGCGCGAAATCAAGCAACGCAATGGCGATAAGGATTCGCAGGGAAAGCGTTTTGCTCTCGTGGTCGTAGACGCGGTCGCGTTTCGGTTCGGGAATGACGTTCTCCCGCGCATCGAGCGTGTCCATAGCTTGTTTGAACAACACGAACGACAGCGTAGGCATGAACAAACCGATGGCAAACACGGCAGGCAACGGCAAGAATCCTAGAACGAAGCCCAAAAGCGCGCTGATTCCCAGGCATGCGAACGAGTAGATAAGCGCCTCGCCCTCGTCCAAGCGGTCGAAGAACGTGATCCACATGCCGCCGCCCCACACGATGCCCAATCCTGCAAGCATGGATGCGGGAATGCCGATCGGCAACGTCGGATATTCTATTTGCACAAGCAAAAGCGCAGGCGCCAGCGTCATCGCCGTCATCGATAGCACGTCAAGAGCCCTTCGGGCGCGCCCGCTCAGCGGGATACGGGAGAACACGAGCATGAGGACGAAGATGAGGGCGACGCGCGTCATGTTGCCGATAATGGTGACGGCGCCCGAATCGGTTGCCGTATACCGATCGTACAGACAGCATTGCGTCCATACGCGAATGGCGATCAAGCCCATGAAGCAGGCGGCGAACCTCGGCCCATACGTGGACCTGAACTCTTGCCAGCTTGTCGTATGAACGCGCCGTGCGGCCATGGAAATCTCGTCGTTCATGCGCCCCTCCCTCTTTCAAGCGCATAATTATAGCAAGCGTACTTGTCGGATCGATGCAAGCACGTTGTCGTATTGGCGATGCAGGCGATCCTCAACGTTTCCCACCTCCGAAGCAAAGCCTCGCGCAAGCCCCGCATCGTCCACTGGCTGATTACGCGCAAAAGCCGGAAGAGCGATTGCGCTTCCGGCTTTTTTGCATACACGCTCAACGTCTTCTATTATGCGAAAACGTATGCGCACGCGGTTTCCTGCGCCTGACGGCCGTTGACGTTGATGTCGCACACAGCGTTGCCGCCAAGACGGTTGCCGCCATGGATGCCGCCGGTAACCTCGCCAGCGGCGAACAGGCCCGGGATCACGTTGCCATCGGCGTCGAGTACCTCGGCTGCGGCGTTCACGCGAAGGCCGCCCATGCAATGATGCACGCCCGGTGCGACGGGAAGCGCATAGTACGGCGCCTTTTCCAGGGGGTTCAGGCTCTTCGTGCGCCCCATGGGGTCGTCCACGCCGTTGGCGATGTTGTCGTTGTACGACGTCACCGTGGTCACGAACGCATCGACCGGCACGCCCATCTTCTGCGCCAGCTCCTCGAAGGTGTTGGCCACGTGGATAAGCCCGCGCGAAACGAACTTCTCCTCAACCGACAGGTTGTTGTCGTGCACCGACTGGTCGAACACGGCGAACGCGCCGCGCCCGGGCTGCGCCCATTCCGCTTCGGACACGCGGTCGCGCGTGAGCAGCTCGTTGGTGAAGCGCACGCCGTTGGTGTTCACCAAAATGGCGCCGTCGCCGCGGATGTTCTCGGACAGCAGGGTTGCGGTGGTCTGCTCGACGGTCGGATGCACCTGGATCTGGTCGATATCGACGGTGTCGGCGCCCACGGCCTGGGAGAACAAGATGCCGTCGCCCTGCGTTCCCGGCTGGTTGGTGGTCACGGCGTCGCGAAGCTCGGGACGATACTGCGCCAGCATCTCGCTGTTGGCGCCGAAGCCGCCCGTTGCCACGATGAGCGCACGGCAGCGATACTCGATGGGCAGGCCGTTGGGGTCGGTGGCACGGACTCCCGCCACCTTGCCGTCGTCCATGACGATCTCCTCGACCTTCGTGTTGCACACGGCGGACACGCCGCGCTGACGGCATTGCTCGGTCATGCCCTTCACGATGTACTTGCCAACGGCCTCGCCCGACTCGGGGCGATGGATGCGCTTGACCGACGCACCGCCCGACGTGCCAAGCTTCGACAGCGTGATCCCCATGGAATCAAGCCAGTCGATAGCGTCGCTTGAGCCGGCGCACATGTGGCGGATGAGCTCCATGTTGCCCTTCTCATGACCGCCCGCGTAAGTATCGGAGGACATGAGATCGACGCTGTCCTCGATGCCGGCGGCCTTCTGGAACTTCGTGCAGCATGCGTTCATACCGCCCTCGGCGAAGCAGGTGTTGCCGCCTGCTACCGGCATCTTCTCCAAAAGCAGCACTTTTGCGCCCTGATCGACCGCACCCACGGCCGCAGCCATGCCTGCGCCGCCTGCGCCTACCACGACGATGTCGTACTCTCCGCCGTCGATGGTGTTCTTCGCAGCTTCCGCCTCAAGGGTTCGCGGAGTGCCGCAGCCCGTCAGGCCCATCGCCATCGCCCCCATGCCGAAGGTCAGCGCGCCCGTAAGGAAGCCGCGACGGGAAACATCGTTGCCTTTGACGTTCATAATCGTTCCCCCTTCCCTATTTCTTCTCGCGATACGGGATGCTATCCCAGCCCTCGGGCACATCCTCGGCAGCCTGGTAATGGCACTCCGAGCAGGTGATGACGGACTGGCTGTGCATCTTGTGGCAGTCGCCGCAGTCGGTGACGCCATGCTCGCTGAAGTCGTGCGGATTCCAGGCCATCCACTCGGTCTTCTTCTTAAGCTTGTCAAGGTCCATGTTGTGGCACGATTCATTAAGGCAGAACTCCTGGGTGGCGAACTCGCCGCTGCGGCTCACCAGATGCTGCGTGTCCTCATCGAACGTGTAGTCGCCGGTCACCCAGTGCATACCCTCGACAACCTGCTCGTCGATCTTCGGCTCGTGACACGTCAGGCAGTCCTTGCCCGCCTTCATGTGCGCGTTGGCAAGCATAGTCCCGTCGGTGTTGTAATAGCTTTCCACATACGCGTTCATGGGCGTGTGGCAGATGCTGTTGCAGAAGCTGGGCTGGTTATGCCAGACCGTGAACCCTCCTACTGCCGCAACCGCCACGGCTGCTACCACGCACACCGTGGCAATGGTGCGATTTCGCTTGTTCCGCGCGAACCTGCCCGTGTGCTCGCTTTCGCTCATAAGGTCCTCCTGTTCCTTCATGTGCTTCTCATTCGCCGCTGAAGCGCGACGCTCGACAAGCAGGATAGTAGGAGGAAACCCTTTGGTGCTGCACATCCGAAAAGGGTGGTTTAAGCCTGTGACCAGGGTGGTTTTCGAAGGGTGTGCGAAATGCCGCTACTTCCCCATCATGCTGAGCAGGGCTTCCAGCTCGCGTTGGACGGCGTGCTCGGTGTTGGGGCCGATGACCTTGGTGGAGATCTCTTTGATGGCGGAGCGGGCGTTGCCCATGGCGATGCTCGTGCCGACCATGCGCATGATCTCGTAGTCGTTCATGGAGTCGCCAAACGCCACCACTTCCTCGGCGCGGGCGTGGCGCGCGGCCATCACCTGTTTGATACCCGTGGCCTTGCTCACGCCGCGCTGCATAACGTCGATCCACTTGCGGCCGGACGGCGCGAACACGAAGTCCTCGCCCATCTCACGTTCTAGGATGTAGGCCATGTCCATAACGGCGTCGTCCACGTAGATGGAGGCTTTGATGATGCTGGTGTCGGGGCACGGCAGGTCGCGCACACGTAGCGGATTCGGCAGGTTTTTGTCCAGCTCGCGCTCGAAGCGCTCCTCGTCGTCAAGCAGATAGGAGATCTTGCGGTCGTACACCACCAGGTGCAAGCCGTCGAACAGGTCGACCACGTCCTTGAGCCTGCGCAGCGCAGCGTGGCTGTACACCTCGCGGTCCACAAGCTGACCTGCAACCACCACCTGCGCGCCGTTGGAGGCGACAAAGTCCATTTCGCCGCTCACGGGGGCGAACAGCTCCTGCAGCGTGTCGAAGCGCCTGCCCGAGGACGCCACGAAGCCGATGCCCGCGGTTTTCAGGCGCTTGATCAGGTCGAACGTCTCTGGCGGCACATTGCCTTCGCCGTCCAGAAGCGTGCCGTCCATATCCGATGCGATGAGTTTGATCATGCTTGCCTCCTTCGCCGCAGCGCCCCATGCGCCGCGCGTTCATTCCGTATCCTTCGCTTCGCCGCCATTGTACGGCGGGCTTCGCAAGCGAAAATGCTGGCCACGAAACCTGCGCAGGATGCTTACCCGTCGTTGACGGGACGTTGAGGGGCTGTTGATGGAGGCGCTATTCGCACTCCGGGAATACGCATGCTAGGCGGCGCACCGTTTCCGACAGCCGATCCGGCTCGATGCCGGCGTAGTTCAGCACCAGCGCGGTTTCGCCGTTCGAATACTTCTCAAAACGCTTCGTTGTGCGCTCGCTCAACCCGTCGCCGTCGCGCAGCAGGTAGTCGTTAAACAGCGAGATGTTAAGCCCTTGCTCCGCGCCGCGCTGTCTGACCTGGTCGTGCGTAAGGCTGGTGCGCACGTACAGCAAGAAGTGCGTGCCCGCGTTTCGCTCCTCCACGTGCGAGATTTCCGCCAGCGGCGATTGCGCGATCTCGCGCAAAACCGCCTCACGTTGGCGACGATAGAAGTTGCGCGTGCGATTGATGTGCCGCTCAAGGTGACCCTCGTCGATAAAGCGCGCCAGCGCGTACTGCTCGAAGCTGGAAACCGTGCACGAATAGAAGCTCATGGTGTCCACGTAGCGCGCCAGCAGCTTCGGCGGCAGCACCATGTAGCTGATACGCAGGCTGGGCACCATGGTCTTGGAGAAGGCGTTCAGGTAAATCACCTTGTCAGACGCATCGTCGGCGAACAGCGGCATGATCAAGCGTCCGCTGTAACGGAACTCGCTGTCGTAGTCGTCCTCGATGATGTAGCGCTTGCGCGCGCGGTTCGCCCACTCGAACAGCTCCAAGCGCCGCTTGATGGGCATGACGATGCCCGTGGGGAAATGATTGGCCGGCGAAACGTGCACCACATCGGCGCCCGATTCCTCAAGCTCGTCGACCAGCAGACCCGATTCGTCAATGGGAACCGGCCGCCAGGGGTTGCCGAACGCCTTGGAGATGGCGGCGAACTTGCGATAGCCGGGGTTTTCCATGGCGAATGTGGTGGTTGGACCGAGCATTTGCAGCAGGCGGCCGTACAGGTACTCGCTGCCCGCGCCGATGATGATGCAATCGGGCGAAACGTCCATGCCGCGCGTGCGCCGCAGGTACGACGCGATGGCGCGGCGCAGCTCGGGCAGGCCGTTGAACGGAATCGATCGCAGCAGGTTATCGCTCGGAAGCGAAAGCGCCTCGCGCATGTAGCGCCCCCACACCGTAGCCGGGAACAGCGACACGCTCGTACGGTTGGCCTTCAAGTCCACGAAGTATTCCGGGTCGCGAGCGCGCTCGATCGCCTGGGGGGTTTCGCCGGTGAAAACCGCGGAGGAGCCGGTGATGAGATTATTCGAGTTGGCGTTCGTAGCTGCAGCCTTGCGGGAATCACTTGCGTCATTGACGCCAGCGACATATGCAGAACCTCCGGCAACGCCGGAGCCGCCAGCGGAATCCGTGGGGCCTTCGGTAGCTCCACGATGCCCGCCATCGCGCCCAGCAAAAGCGGATCCCATCGCTCTGTCCCGAGCACCATACTCAGCAAAAATGCTCCCCACCGTCGTGTCGTAAGCGTCCCTTCCAGCGCCAAAAGCATTGTTGTCTTCGCTATTTAAATCTTTGACCTGGGGTGTAACCGGTTTACACCGGAACTCCGATACATCTTCCACGAAATAGCCGCGGCGCTGCTCGGTGCGTACGAACCCTTCCGTGATCAGCTGATCGTAGGCGGCCGTAACCGTTGCCACGCCGATGTCGAGGTGCTGGGCAAGGTTGCGCTTGGACGGTAGCTTCGTTCCGCAGGGGATTCGACCGCGCGCGATGTCCTCGCGAATGGACTGGTATAGGAATTCGTAAAGCGAACTGGTGCCGCGCGAGCGCAAATCGTACGTAAGCATACCTGCGTGCTGAGATGCCGACATGGGCTAATCCTTTCGCGTACGGCCCCAAAAGCGCGTTTTTCGGTGCGCTTGCAGCGGGAACGGCCGGTTTAAGCGGTTGAACGAACTGGTGCAACTGGTCTATCTGGTACGTAAAACTATCACTGTTTTGGTTCTTTTGACCAAACCAAATAGCGATTACACTTATCTCGCTCATTAAATCAGGCCGCAACGATTCCTTGGCCGTTGTGGCCATTTTCATCTTCGCCAAGGGCACACGAAGACGGGAGACGAACATGGGTTACTTCACCGGCAAAACCATCATCATCACCGGAGCAGGCTTTGCGGCGCTGAAGGACGGTTCCGCGGGCTCCATCGGGTTCGGCATCGCCACCGCCTTCGCCAAAGAGGGCGCAAACCTTGCCATCACCGGCCGTAACGTGAAAAAGCTCGAAGCCGCCAAGGAGCGCCTTGAGGGCGAGTTCGGCATCCGCGTGCTGCCCATCCAGGCCGACGTGAACGCTCAGGCCGATAACCAGGCCGTCGTGCAAGCCGCCGTCGACCAGGTCATGGCCGAGTTTGGGCGCATCGACGCGCTGGTGAACAACGCACAGGCCTCCGCTTCCGGCGTCACCATCGCCGACCACACCACCGCCCAGTTCGACTTGGCGCTGTATTCCGGCCTGTACGCGGCCTTCTACTACATGCAGGCGTGCTATCCGTATCTGAAGGAGACGAAGGGCTCCGTGGTGAACTTCGCCAGCGGCGCCGGTCTGTTCGGCAACTACGGCCAGTGCGCTTACGCCGCAGCCAAGGAGGGCATCCGCGGTCTGACGCGCGTCGCCGCCACCGAGTGGGGCCCCGACGGCATCAACGCCAACGTGGTCTGCCCGCTGGCTTGGACCGCTGCGCTTGAGAATTTCAAGGAGCAGTACCCCGAGGCCTACGAGGCCAACGTGCACATGCCTCCGATGGGTCACTACGGCAATGTCGAGACTGAAATCGGTCGCGCCGTCGTGCAGCTGTGCGGTCCCGACTTCAAGTTCATGAGCGGCGAGACCATCACGCTGGAAGGCGGCATGGGCCTGCGCCCGTAACTCACCAGGTTACACGGCCAAATCTGCTACCTACTTCTTATGATTCTGTCCGGATTCCTCCGGTGGAATATCGAAAGCGCCTCGGGCATCTGCGGTCCGAGGCGCTTTTGCGTGTTGTTGTGCTTCAAGGCGCGAACAGGGGACGGAGGTGCGTTCATGCGCTGCTCTCTACTCCCCTAGCGCCTCCGCGGCTTCGAGCCATTGCTCGTCGAGCTCGTCGATTTGAGCTTGGAAGTCGTCGATCTGCTGCTGGAACTTGCCAAGGGCCTCGAAATCCGATGGGTCGGCGGCGGCCATGTCGGCTTGGGCCTGCTCGATCTTGCCGCGCAGCGTGTTCGTCTTGTTCTCGCAGCTGCGCATGCGCTTCTTCAGCTCGCGGATCTCGCCGCCGGACAGCTGCGGGCCATCGCCGGCAGCAGCATCCTTTGCGCTCTCGCCTGCCGCCGCACCTTGCGGCGCCTTGGCATGCACCACCGGCTTCGGTGCGCGCGCCGACATCTCCAGATACTCCTCAACGCCGCGCGGCAAATGGCGGATATGCCCATCTACCAGGGCGAACTGGTGATCGGTGACGCGCTCCATCAGGAAACGGTCGTGCGTGACCAAAAGCAGCGTGCCCGGCCATGCGTCCAGCAGCTCCTCGATGGCGGCCAGCATGTCGGTGTCCATGTCGTTGCCCGGCTCGTCCAGGATGAGCACGTTGGGCTCGTCAAGCAAGATGAGCATAAGGGCCAGACGGCGCTTTTGACCGCCGGACAGGTCGCACACTGGCTCGTTAAGGTCGGCGCGCGAGAAGCCCAGCTTCTCCAGCAGCTGCGCAGGCGTCATCTCCTTGCCGTCGAGCATCATGCGGCGCGTGTAGTTGCTGATCACCTGGCGAACGCGGTCGTCGCCGAAGCGGGTGAGGTTGTCCAGATGCTGCGACAGCACCGCAAACTTCACCGTTTTGCCGATCTTCACGAAGCCCGACGTGGGTGCCTGCACGCCCTGGATCACCTTCAAAAGCGTGGTTTTGCCCACGCCGTTGGCGCCGACGATGCCGTAGCGGTCGCCAGGCCCGATAATCCAGTCGACGCCGTCGAGCACGGGCGCGGGCTTGCCGTCGAAGCGCACCGTGACGTTCTTCAGCTCAACCACTTGCTTGCCCAGGCGTGCCATGGCCATGCGTTTGAGCTCCAGCTCGTTACGCAGCGGTGGCACGTCGGCGATCAGCTCGTGCGCGGCGTCCACGCGGAACTTCGGCTTCGTGCCGCGAGCCTTCGGGCCGCGTGCCAGCCAGGCAAGCTCGCGGCGCAGGGCGTTCTGCCGCTTCTCCTCGGCCAGGGCCGCCAAGCGATCGCGCTCGACGCGCTGCAGGATATACGCGGAGAAGCCGCCCTCGAACGGCTCGACCACGCGGTCGTGCACCTCCCACATGCGCGTGCACACCTCGTCCAAGAACCAGCGGTCGTGCGTGACCACCAGCAACGCGCCCTGACCGGCGCGCCAGCGGTTCTTCAGATGGTTCGCCAGCCAGGTGATGGCGCGAACATCCAGGTGGTTGGTGGGTTCGTCAAGCGCCAAGATGTCCCAGTCGCCGATGAGCAGGCGCACCAGGTCGACGCGGCGGCGCTGGCCGCCGGAAAGCGTGCCCACCTTCGCGTCCCAGGGGATGTCGCTGGCAAGGCCCGCGATGATGTCGCGGATGCGCGCATCGCCGGCCCATTCGTACTCGGGGATGTCGCCCACCACGGCGCGCTCGACGGTGTCGTCGTCATTGAGCTTGTCGAACTGCCCCAGCACGCCCACGCGCACGGCGCCGTTGCGCAGCACACGGCCCTCGTCGGGCTCGAGCATGCCCGCCATCACCGACAGCAGCGTGGACTTGCCGTCGCCGTTGCGGCCCACAATGCCGATGCGATCGCCCTCATCAACGCCCAGCGACACGCTTTCGAACACCGTTTTCGTGGGGAAATCCACGCGCACTTTCTCGCAGCCCAGCATAAACGCCATAGATACCAACTTCCTTGCATATATAAGCGCCTTGGTAGCGACCGCGCCGAAACGAAAGCGCGAACTCAGCCAAGGACCTGCATCGATTCCAGCACACCATGATAACAAATGGCCGGTCTACTATCGCCTAAGGCCCGCAGCGCCCCAACTTCGCCACACCGAAGGCGTTTTCCGCCGATTTTGGCGAAAACAGGGACTTAACTACATCTTGTCGATATGCCTGAAACTTTGCGGCACTACCCGCCTACGACTTGGTCATCACCGCGATGGTCATCCAGGTGCGTTCGTAGGGACGATAGTAGGTGTGATATTCCACCAGGTTGAAGCCGTCTTTTTGGCTGAGATCGGAAATGTCGCGAGGCAGGCTGTCGTTTTGCGCCTGACCCAGGCAAATGAACGTGCCATGGAAGTTGTCGAAGATGATCTCCCAGCTCATCTTGCTCACGAGCGTGGGCGAGTACGCCATGTACGCGCGGTCCCAGTTGCCCTTCTGCCAATCCATATAGGTTTGCGGGATGTCGGGGCACATGACCGACGTGACGCCCATATAGCCGATATCGGTGGAAACCACCAGGGGCGACTGGCCGCCGTTCTCGTCTGCCACGCGGTCGACCGACTCGCGGAACTGCTGCACGGGAACGTTGTTGGCCGGGTCATAGTCGTCGCGCACGAGCAGGGCCTGATTCATCACGGAAGCGGCCAGCGTGACGGCAACCACGCCTGCCACGAGCGGTTTCGTCTGCACATGCGATAGCACCGCCGCAATTGCGAACAGCAGCGGGCCGATGGCTACGAACAAGTAGCGGTAATACAAGATCATGGAGTTCATGACCATGGAGGCCGTCCAGGAAATGGCGAACACGCCGAAGTACACCACCAGTGCCGCAACCACCGGCGCGATAGGGTCGGAAACGAGCCACGCGTAAAAACGCTTCAAACGTAGATGCTTTATGGCGCGAGCAGCCGTGTTTGCGGCAGGGCCGGCAGATGCACCTTCGGCAAAGCCTGCGGAGGCTCCCACGGCTGAGCCCGCGGCTGAGCCCGCAGCCGATTTCGCACCCGCGGCTCCGCCAGCACGCTGCGCCTTCGCCGCCGCGATCTGCTGCTTGCGCGCTGCGCGATGCAGCCCGATGCGCCATGTGGCCCAACGCGCGGCCCACGCGATCAGAAACGCCAGCACCACCACGGCGGCATAGCCGATGCCCTGCACGATCATCTGCGGCACCACGCCGTAGCTGCCGCGCGCGGCAAACGACAAGGGGCTCGTCAAGAACGCGTACGTTGCCAGCTCGATATACGTAGTCGGGAACACGATCTTCGCCCAATAGGTGCCGCCCACGACGCCCATCTGGCTGGTCACGGCGGTGATAATCCACGGCAGGTACAGCGCCACTTGCACGACGCAGCCGATAATCAGCACGCGTAGCGGTGCGCCTGCGCGAACGGCCTGTTCAGGCAGCGGATGAGGGCCGCCCTTGCGATGCCGCCAGGCACGCGCGCCAAGGGCGAACAGCAGCACGACGTTGATCATGAACGCCGACATGGCGCCGAAATAATGCAGATACGCGCACGCCAAGCTGGAAGCGAAGCATGCGATCCACCAGCGTCGCGGCGTGCCCACCCAGCACTTCAGCCCCCGAGCGGCCTCCGCGATCCGCGTCGGCGGCGTGGCAAGCTGCGTCCCGATGATGCGCATAGCGTAGATGAAGCACAGCATCACGGCGAACGTGGCCCATGAGTACATGCGGACCTCAACGGCCATCAGCGAGATATAAGGCGTGAACAGGGCGAAGAAGCTGAACAGCACGCCGGTCGCCCAGCCGGCATCGCGGCGGACGTGCGTGTAGCCCAGCACCGCCATGGCGATGGCGCCCGTCACGGTGAACAGGCGATATATGGTGATGTTCTGCCCGAACACCAGGTTCAGCACGTGCAGCGCCCAGTAAATCAGCACGGGATGCACGTCTCCGGAGCTGTAATACCAGATGTCGGCGAAACTGTGGTTTGCAATGCCTACCGAATAGCTTTCGTCAAACCACACGTTGCCGTGGAACGCGTCGGTGAGCAGGAAGGCGGCACCTGCGACAAGCAGGAGGATATGGAACGCGCTTGATGATAAACGTACGTGCGCGCCGCGTGAGAGCTTCATGTTGTTTGCCTTCGCCTAGAAACCTGTCATAATGCGCTGCTAGTCTAACATTGCATACACAAGCGGGAATAACCTGCGTAGAAAAACCCCGGGGCTACCCTAGGGTTTTCATAACCACAGGTAGAAAAGGTAAGAGGGGCGAATATGAGCGTCACGTTCCATGCGGACGACTACGGCATCACCGAACAGCAGGCCGCCGAAATCCTCAAGCTGTCGCAGGTTTGCGGCGGCCAGGGTGCGCTGTCTTCGGTCAGCATCTTCGCGAACAGTCCCGCCTTCGAGGCGGCCGCCGAGATGGCGCGGCCCTATGTGGAATCCGGCAAGCTTGCCATGGCGCTGCACCTGAACCTGGTCGAGGGCCGCCCGTGCGCACCGGTTGCGGAAGTGCCCCTGCTGGTGAACCAGCGCGGCACGTTCGCCAACGACTTCGTCGGTCTTCTGAAGCTGTCGATGGGTGCGCAGCGCTGGGCCTTCCGTCAGCAGCTTCAACGCGAGTGCGTCGCGCAGATCCAGCGCTACCTGACCGCGTTTCCCCAGATGAAGCGTGCGATGCGCATGGATAGCCATCAGCATACGCACGCGGTGCCGGCCGTGTTCGACGCGCTTTCCCAGGCCGTGGCTGAGCTGGGCGTCACAGTCACGCACCTGCGCTGCCCTATCGAGCCCCTGGCACCGCACCGTGCTGCCGGCAGCAACATGCCTCCCGTCAACCTGGCGAAGGACGCGCTCATCACCTGGTTGTGGCGCAAAAACCGCAGTAAAGTGCCCGCAGCCTGCGAGGTCCCGCTGTTCTGCGGCGTGGTGCTCTCGGGCGCTATGGACACGGTGGATTGGCCGCTTCTGGATGCGTTCGAAAGCCTGGCGGCCGATCGCGGCAAGAACGTCCAGGTGCTGTTCCACCCGGTCAGCGTGCCGATCAAGCAATGCCTCGACCCGCAAAACGCCCCCTTCGCCGCAGCCTGCGCATCCGAGGCCCGTGACCGCGAAGCCGAGCGCCTGCGCTACCTGGCTAAGGCTCGCTAAACGGGGCCGCCTGGGGATTCCGCGGAATCGCTTCCCCGCTTCCCTGTTCGCCGCTATACTAATTTAGTTACGCTCAAACCACATCGGCTGGTCGCGCGTCGCCTGGCGCGTCATCGGCCGTTTTGCGGAAAGGAACCCCATGCCAACGCTGGCAGAACACATCGCGTCGCGTCGCACGTTCGCGATCATCTCGCACCCCGACGCGGGCAAAACCACGCTGACGGAGAAGCTGCTGCTGTATTCAGGCAGCATCCAGACCGCCGGCTCGGTCAAGGGAAAGGCAAGCTCGAAGCACGCCGTTTCCGACTGGATGGACATCGAGAAGGAGCGCGGCATCTCCGTCACCTCCTCCGTGCTGCAGTTCGAACACGACGGCTGCTGCGTCAACATCCTTGACACCCCCGGTCACCAGGACTTTTCCGAGGACACGTACCGCACGCTCATGGCCGCCGACGCCGCCGTCATGGTCATCGACGCCGCCAAGGGCGTCGAGGCGCAGACGAAGAAGCTGTTCAAGGTGTGCACGCTGCGCCACATCCCCATCTTCACGTTCGTGAACAAGATGGACCGCGAAAGCCGCGACCCGTTCGAGCTTATGGAAGAGATCGAAACGGTGCTCGGCATCGGCACCTACCCCATGAACTGGCCCATCGGCAACGGCCGCACGTTCCGCGGCGTGTTCGACCGTCAAACGCGCAACGTCATCGCCTTCGACGGCGAAGGCCGCGGCAACTCCTCCAAGAAGGTCGCCGAGATCGAGGCCGAGCTGGGAGACGCCGCCCTTGACGAGCTCATCGGCGCCGACAACCACCAGAACCTCATGGACGACATCGAGCTGCTCGATGGCGCCGCCGACGAGTTCGACCTTGACGCGGTGCGCGCAGGCAAGCTGTCGCCGGTGTTCTTCGGCTCGGCGCTCACCAACTTCGGCGTGGAGCCGTTTCTGAAGGAGTTCCTGCGCCTGGCTCCCGCGCCGCTGCCTTACACCGACACCCTTTCGGGCGATCTGGTCGATCCGCAGCGCAAGGAGTTCGCGGGCTTCGTGTTCAAGATCCAGGCGAACATGGACAAGAACCACCGCGACCGCATCGCGTTCGTGCGCATCTGCTCGGGCAAGTTCGAGCGCGGCATGGAGGCGTTCCACGTGCAGGGCGGCAAGAAGCTGAAGCTGGCAACGGGCACGTCGCTTATGGCCGATGACCGCGCAACGGTGGACGAGGCGTACGCCGGCGACATCGTCGGCCTGTTCGACCCCGGCATCTTCAGCATCGGCGACACGGTGTGCAAGGGGGAACACGTGCAGTTCCCGCCCATCCCCACGTTCTCGCCGGAGCATTTCGCGCGTATCACGCAGGTGAACACGCTCAAGCGCAAGCAGTTCGTGAAGGGCATGCATGAGCTGGCCCAGGAAGGCGCCGTGCAGATCTTCCGCGAGCCCGGCTTCGGCATGGAAAGCGTCATCTGCGGCGTCGTCGGCGTGCTGCAGCTCGACGTGCTTGAAACGCGCCTGAAGAACGAATACGGCGTGGAAGTGCGTCGCCAGGGCATGCCCTACACCGACATCCGCTGGATTGCCAACGACCTCAACGAGCTGGACACCTCGCGCCTGAACATCACGCGCGACACCAAGCTGGTCGAGGATATGCGCGGCGGCAGGCTGCTGCTGTTCACGAACTCCTGGAACGTGAACTGGGCCATCGACCACAACCCCGACCTGAAGCTCTCCGAGGTCGGCAACGTTAACTTCTAGGAAGCGTTTTCCCTGGTAAAGGGATAATTTGCGAAGGCGCCGAAGTGCTTGGGCTTCGGCGCCGGCTTGCCCGCTAACGCCGCTTCAAGCTGCGTTAGCGTTTCAGCCAAGTCGGCGTTCACGCAGATGGAGCGTTCGGCGATCTCCTTCGGAGCCACCGCCTCCCCCATGTTCAAGCAGGCATACGTGGCCTGCGGGTTTTCCAGCGTGGCCCGCCAAAACGGGTACTTGATGATCACGGGCGTGTTATATCCCACGCCGAGCTCAAGGTAAAGAACGCGCATGCCCCTATGGCGGCGCTCGAAGTCGCGATAACGCGCTGCCGCCGCAAACCAGCCCTCGTCTTGCACGAACGTGTCGTCGGCGCGCAGGTTCATGGACATCTCGGCGCCGCAGCGCGGGCAACGCGGGATCAGCTTGCTGGGAATGCGCATATCGCGCTGCTGCTCGAACATGGCGCGAACGGCATCTTCGTTATCGAACGTTTCGCGGCAACAAGGTTTGCTGCACTGGAACAACCCGTAATCCCCCTGCGTGTAGAACAGGCGCTGCTTGTCGAAACCAGCCAGTTGGAACTGATGGTCCACATTGGTGGTCAGCACGAAATAGTCGCGCCCCGCAAGCAGCTCGCGTAACTGAGCGTACAACGGGTTCGCGCCCATATCGTAACGGTTTACCATAACGTAGCGGCTCCAAAACGCCCACCGCTCCTCGGGCGTGGCGTAAGGGTAGAAGCCTCCCGAATACATATCAGTGAAGCCGTATCGTTCGCGAAAATCGGCGAAGTGCCGTTCGAAGCGAGGACCTGAATACGTGAACCCCGCCGCTGTGGACAACCCAGCACCCGCACCTACCAGCACGGCATCGGCATTATCGAGCGCTTCGGCCAGGCGCTCGATTTCGCGCGTTTCGACATCCTTTTCCGGCGCATGGCCGCAGCCCAGTATCATCTTCGAACCTTCCTGCTCATCTTGCCTGTCGCCTGCATGATCAGCTTCGTGTCTTTTCCCGGCACCTGCTGCGCGGCGTGCTTAGGCGTGGCGAAACGTTGCACCGTTGAACCGATCAGCATGCTAATCGACTTCCTTCCAACATTGCGGGTCGGGCGCGTACATGTTGCCGGTGTAGCCGGCGGCTACCGCCGGACAGCCGCGACACCATCCCGCCAGCTCGCAGCGACTGCACTTCTCGAACTTTGAGAACTCGCGATGCGCTTCCATGTTCTGCCCCATGAACAGGTCGTACATGCTCTCATCGTGCACGTTGCCGATCTTGCTCTCCATGCGACGGCACGCATACACGTCGCCGGTCGGCAGCACGGTCATGTGCGCGATGCCGCAATGGCAGCCGTCATAGACCTTGTCGCATTGCGCACCTTCCGGGATGCGGAAGCGGCCCTGCTCCCAATCGAGCAGCGTCCACAGGTGGTCCTTCTTCTGGAACGTGGTCTTGCACCCCGCATCCGTAAGCGCGTCGATGCGCTCCTGGCAGGCCACGAGCAGCGCACGATACTCGAGCGGCTCCATATGGAACTCCTCAAGGCGCTGCCCCGTTGTTGGGCAGTAACGCCCGAAGGCGAACACATCAGCCTCGATACGGGCGGCAAGGTCGATCATGTCGGGAAGTTCGGCGGCGTTCATGCTGCTCACGGTGCTCATAAGCGCCAGCCACATGCCAGATCGCTTGATGCAGGCCGCCGCGCGCAGCGTGTCGTCGAAGCTGCCCGGTTTGCGGAACAGATCGTGGGTTGCGGCGTTCGAGCCGTCAAGGCTCAGCTGATACTTGCGGCAACCAAGCTCGCGCATGCGACAGCACACCTCGTCGGTCAGATGGAACGGGTTGCCCATGATGCACCACATAGCGCCGCGCGCATGCAGCTCCTCAGCCAAACGCCAGAATTCGCGATGGAGGATCGGGTCGCCACCGGTGATGTAGAAGTACGGCTGACGGCCCATGCGCTCGCACAGGTCATAGCAGCTGTCCAGCACATGCAGCATGTCGTCCCAGGTCATGGACTTGCACGCCATGCGCGCGTCTTCGCTGAACAGATAACAGTGCTTGCAGCGCTGGTCGCACTCGTCGGTGATATGCCATTGGAAGGCGAATGTGGGACGCAGGTCCTGCGCGATTCGCACATTGCGGTCACCGGTTGTCACCGGCTTCGATCCTTGCTCGTCCTGCTCGGGTTTCTGATCATGTTGCATGGCTATGCTGCTCCTTTCCATTCGTGTTCGCGTTCCCTGAAACGCGGTTTGACCGTATGCCGGATTCGTCTCGTGCACGGTCGGCTCCCAGGCCGGGCGGCGCATCCGTCGCGGCGGCATATCGCCAAGCCCGCGGTCGGCCTACTCCCCTACGCGTTCGATGGCGTCAACGGGGCAAGCCTCGAAACAAGCGCCGCAATGCAGGCAGTTCTGCGCGCGGATGCGGAACGGCTCGCCGGCTTCGCCTTCCTCGATGACGCCCTGCGGGCACACGCCCAGGCACGTCCCGCAGCCGATGCACGCGTCGGTGATCCGATATCCATGCACCGCCGCCGGCTCGCCGTCAAGGCGGTATGTTTCGCGGAAGATCGGATGGACGCCCAGGTTGAAGTACTCGATGGACACATCGCGAATTTCGAAGATCACATTGATATCACGCGTTTGACCAGGGTAAACGTTTGCCAGATAAGGCTGCTCGGCGTAAATGAGGTCGCGAATGCGCAGCCCTTCGTCACCTGCCACCTCGATGGCGGTGCCGGAAAGCCGCAGCATCTCGTTGAAGCGCGTGCGGCCCACCGCCTGCACGCGCCCGTCGCAGGCAAGCTCGCGGGCGAAGGGCTTGCCGCGCGAGGTGAGGAAGTACACCGCATCGGGTTCATAATGCAGTGCGCTAATGCAGCGCACCTGGGGAGACCCGTCTTCGGCCACGTTCGCAAAATCGAGCGTGCCGATGAGCTTGAGCTTCTCAAGACAGGTTTGCAGGTTCATGATCTGGCCTTTCGACGGGGATTGCAGGGTGGTTGGCAACAAAGTCCACGTGCGGGCCTGCTGCGGTCCGGTCAATGGGCCCGGCCAGTCCGCGCATTTTGCGTTGCGCGGACAGGCCGGGCTGATCGCCGACCGAAAGCACTCGCGCACCGGGGCGCGGGCGGAGCGGTTGGACCTCGCCCGTGCCCCGTGCAGCTGTGATTCAGCAGAACCCGATTGCGCTATTCGGGATCCTTCGTGCCGCAAGCCGGGGCCGGGTCGGCAGAGCCGCAAGCCGGCGCGGGATCAGCAGAACCGCAAGCGGGAGCCGGGTCGGCAGAGCCGCACGCGGGCGCGGGATCGGCAGAACCGCAGGCAGGGGCGGCCTTGGGATCGGTGGTGCCGCAAGCGCCGGAGACGACGTTGTCCAGATTGCTCATTTTCTTCTCCTTCTGATTCGTGACGCCTCCTTGGCGGGCGTCTATAATGATTGTCCAAAACAGTCGTCGAATCCGGAAGTAGCCACTAATCTATTAGGTACCAACCTTTATGTAAGTAGGCTCTGACCTGCGCGAAAGGAAGCATCAGTGCTCACCAAGGAAGAACTGCCGCCGTGTCCCGTTGCCACGACGCTCATGCTCATCAGCAACAAATGGAAGATATTCGTCATCCAGCAGCTCATGGACAAACCGTTCCGCTTCAGCGAGCTGCGCCGCGCCATTCCCGGCATCAGCGAGAAGGTGCTCACGGACAACCTGCGCGCGCTGGAGAAGGACGGCCTTGTCACGCGCACGGTATTCCCCGAGATTCCGCCCCATACCGAATACGCCCTGAGCGAGCTGGGCGAGACCATGCGCCCCATCATCGACAGCATGGCAACCTGGGGCACCGGCTACCAGGAGATCGTTCGCGCGCAATAGCCGCGCCGCGCACGCCGCTTCACCAACGAAAACGCCGAATCAACGCGATGCCCCGTGCCATGCCTGGGGACACGGGGACATTGGAGGAGGTATGGGAGGTCATTTCCCTCATAGCCCTTGCACAGTTGGACGCGCCGTGCATACTGTTCAATTTGAACGGTTTCTATGATGACCTGCGCGCGCTTCTCAACCGAATGAGCGATATGGGGTTCTCCTCGCCGCGCAGGCAGCGGGGCATCCATTTCACAAGCTCGCTTGACAAGGTGGCCCACATCCTAGCTCCGTTGCATTAGCAGTATCGTTTTCCGAGTTGCCAGGAGCGTGAGCGATCATGAGCGTCCCCGACAAGCAGTACCCGCTGAACGTATACCGCCTCATTCTCATGACGGCGGCCGCGGTTTGGGGCCTGGGCTTCGTTATCGGCAAAAGCGCCATCGCTACCGTGGGCGCCACGTGGTTCACCTCCATCCGCTTCCTCGGAGCGGGCATCGTGCTGGTCATCCTCTTGTTTCCCCACCTCAAGCGCAATTTCTGCCGCAAAACGCTGAAGGCGGGCCTGATCATCGGCGTGGCTACGTTCGTGGGCTTCTGGACGCAGTTTCTGGGCTTGGGCCTGACCACGCCATCGAAGAACGCCTTTTTGAGCGCGTGCTATTGCCTGACCGTGCCGTTTATCTGGTGGGTGGTCTCCCGCCGTCGTCCGCCTGCGAAAACCCTTATCGCTGCGGCCATCTGCACCGTCGGCATCGGGCTGGTGTCGCTGACCGAGGGCTTCTCCATCAGCTTAGGCGACGGCGTCAGCATCGCATCGGCGTTCCTCTACGGCGCCGAGATCGTGATCATCGGCCTGGTCATGCGCGACAACGACGTCCTGACCATCACCGTCATCCAGCAATTCACCGCGGGCATCTTGGCCCTGCTACTTGCCCTGGTCACGCAACCCATGCCCACGGCGGCGCAGGTGATCACGCCCGAGTTCATCGGTGCCATGACCTACGTGGCCATGCTCTCGGCGGCCTTCGGCGCCGTGGCGCAGAACACGGCGCAGGCCCACCTGTCGCCCTCCGAGGCGGGCCTGCTCTGCTCGCTTGAAAGCGTGTTCTGCGCCCTGTTCAGCGTGGCGTTCTTCGGCGAGGTGCTCACCGCCCGCATGGCGGTGGGCTTCGCGTTCATCTTCGCCGCCATCGTGGCAACCCAGCTCGGCGACAAGGGCGGCGAAGCGGCCGTGGCAAACTCCGCTGCCGGTGAATCTTCAAGCGGCGAAAGCCCCACATCGGGAAAGCCCGCCAAGCGAAACCGCGGCCGAATCGCCCGCTGACCTGCGGGTATCGCAGCGGCTTAACCGCTTTCGCCAGCTAGGCCGGCGGGTTCGGACCTATGACGCCACGTCCGCTCGAACCCAGCCGATGGCATTTCGGCCCCGCGCCGGCGAGCTCGCCGGGGTCAAACGCGCCTGCCCCATACCCCCGACAGTAAGTCCACCGCGGGCAACACTTTGTTTCCGGCTCGTTTCTTCAGCTTCCGGGCTATAATGCCCAAGGAAGCAGCTATCTTATATCCCTACGAACGTGCCGCGCGACAAGCAGCTGCGATGCGCGCCGGCAACCATGCACCCAAGGAGAGAGAAGCATGACGAAGTTCAACCATGTCATCATCCGCCGCCCTGGTAAGTCGCTGTGCGACGGCATCACCAGCGCACCCGAGTTGGGTCAGCCCATCTACGAGCGCGCCATCGAGGAGCACTACGACTACGAGCATGCCCTCGAGCAGTGCGGCGTCGACGTCACCGTCCTGCCTGCCCTCGAGCAGTTCCCGGACAGCTGCTTCGTCGAGGACCCGGCCGTCATCACCCGCTGCGGCGCCATCATCACCAACCCCGGCGCAGACAGCCGCAACGGCGAGAAGGACGAGATCGAGCCCGTGGTCCGTCGCTTCTTCGACGACGAGCACGTCAAGCATATCGTCGCCCCCGGCACCCTTGATGGCGGCGACGTCATGATGGTGGGCGACCACTTCTACGTGGGCCGCTCCGCCCGCACCAACGAAGAGGGCATCCGCCAGTTCTGCGAAATCCTGGCCGGTTGGGGCCTGGAGGGCTCCGAGGTCCCGCTGGAGGAGGTCCTGCACCTCAAGACCGGCGTGAACTACATCGAGGACAACAACATGCTGGTGTCCGGCGAGTTCATCGACAAGCCCGACTTCGCCAAGTACAACAAGGTCATCGTGCCCGAGGACGAGGCCTACGGCGCGAACTGCATCTGGGTCAACGGCACCGTCATCGTGGCCGAGGGCTACCCCACCGTGCTCAAGGCCGTTCAGGACCTGGGCTACAAGACCCTGGTGGTGGACACCTCCGAGTACCGCAAGATCGACGGCGGCCTGTCCTGCCTCAGCCTGCGCTTCTAACACACGCTTAAAATGCCCGACCCCGAAAACCCAAGTGTTTCGCGGGGTCGGCAACCGGAAAGGCCCGCGGGCGCTCGGGAAACCAAGCAAACCCGCGGGTCTTTCCATATTCGGGAAACCGAATCGTAAAACACGAAGAGCCTGATTCCAGACGGAATCAGGCTCTTCGCTTTCAGGCGCGGAACCTTCCGCAAACCCCACTACATTTGAAGCTACGTCGCAATGCGCCCTGTCTGCTAGGGCTTTACCCAGCGATCGCCTGCGCGGGAGCGTCCTTAGGCTCCGGCGTGGGCACGTGGTAGGTGTTGCTCAGGCGCATGCCGTTTTCCGCATAGCGGGCAACCGAGATGATGAAGCCTTCCTTGCGCAGGCGCAGGATGGCGCGGTCGACGGTCTTCAGGCTAACCTGCAGCGCTTCTGCGATATCGCGCTTAGACTCGGAGCAGCCCGCCGCGCCGTACGAGGCAATGAAGCCCAGGATGAGCAGCTGCGAGTTCGTCAGCGTGCGCTTTCCGTCCGCAAGCGTGATGTCGTCATCGATTTCGGTTGTGGTCTCAGCGGTCATCTCAGTCATCATAGTCCTTCTCCATAGGTTCGCGTTCCAATGCTTATGACCCCCGCTCGCCAGCAACGCAAAGCGAGCAAAACCTGCAAGCTGAACTGGAGAAATAAAAAGCAGCCAGCTGCAGTAGCTCCCCGAAAGGGAAACTGTGCAACTGGCTGCCATTTCAGGCCCTATAGCTTTGCGTCATCACCTTTCGATGATTTTGCCGACATGAAAAATATCACGCGGCAAACCGAATGTCAAGGGGTGTCCGCCCCTCCCCATGGCAGGCCCCCTACCACGGGCTGCATCGAGTCACACAGAGACGATGGCGATTCACGAGTATAAGCTCCCTAAAACCAAAAGGGCCAAATCAACGCCGCTTTTCGAAGATGGAAGCGCAAAACCGGCGAATACACCACGGGGCAAACTCTCGCCAAAACCCGTTGCGTCGGCAGCCCTACAACCTATCAGCATCGCGGCCTCGCCACCACCGGCTTTCCCTCGGATCAGCGACGCTCCTTGGGCCTTTCGCCCCTTCCGCTCGCATCGCCGCCCCGGCCTCGGGTCCTTCGCTCTTTCCCCCGGATCAGCGACGCAGCTTCACGTCCTTCGGACTTTCCATCCAGGTCAGCGCTGCTGCCTCGCGACTCCCGCCTTCCGCCCTTCCCCACCCCGCGCACCCACACTATCTGTAATCTGTGGATTCCCGTTCCGCATCGGCCGTCACCGTGGTTGTGACTATTCAATATTTTCCGGCAATACGGCGTTTGTGCAGCTTAATCGGTTATAAGTTAATATACCCTATCAGATTAGTACTTG
This sequence comes from uncultured Senegalimassilia sp., assembly GCF_934636665.1. Lineage (GTDB taxonomy): Bacteria > Actinomycetota > Coriobacteriia > Coriobacteriales > Eggerthellaceae > Senegalimassilia. The sequence continues at coordinate 15,596 of NZ_CAKUAT010000003.1, read as the reverse complement.
GTAGGCGTACGGCCACCTGTAGGTGCTGCGGTGAAGCTGTTCGCAGCGCTTTTCAAGAACACGTTCGCATAGGTCAGGAGTCACACATGAGAGACATACGTGTCAGCGACATCACGATGAGGGAGGCAATCGCCTCCAAGGCGCTTTCCCTATCCTTCAAGGAAAAGCTAGAAATCGTGAAGATCCTAGACCGTATCGGCGTGGGCTCCATCGAGGTGGAGGGCATCGAATCCTCCAAGGTAGACAGCTTGCGAATCAAGTCGATCGCCTCCCTGGTGAAGAACAGCACGCTCGCCGTGCCGGTGAAAATGGACGAGGACAGCATCCAGGCCGTCTGGAACGCCGCGAAGGGCGCGAAGCACGTCCGTCTGCAGGTGGAAGCGGCTGTTAGCCCCTCCTGCATGGAGTACATCCAGCGCAAGAAGGCCGACACGCTGATCGCCGACGCCGCCGAGGCGGTGGCGAAGTGCGCCCAGCTCACCGACGACGTCGAGTTCGTGGCCATCGACGCCACCCGCACCGACGTGGCCTACCTGGCCCGCGTCATCGACGCCGTGGTCGCCGCCGGCGCCAAGACGGTCACCGTCTGCGACGCAGCCGGCTCCATGCTCCCCGAGGAGTTCGCCCAGTTCATCGCCGACCTGTACCAGGCCGCGCCCCAGCTCAAGGACATCGACCTGGGCATCTCGTGCTGCAACAACCTTAATATGGCCGACGCCTGCGCCGTGGCCGGCGTCATGGCCGGAGCCTCCATCGTCAAGGCCACGTCCTACCCCATGGGCGTCGTCGCGCTCGACAACGTGGCCCGTATCCTTGCTGCCAAGGCCGACGCCCTGGGCGCCCAGAGCAAGGTGCGCGTGACCGAGCTCAAGCGCGCCATGAACCAGATCTCCCGCCTGTGCTGCGACGACCGCTCCAAGGCGTCCATGTTCACCGGCACCGTCTCCGAGGCCGTCGAAGGCGTGGTGCTCACCGCCGGCGACGACCAGGCAACCGTGATGCAGTACGTCGAGCGTCTGGGCTACAGCCTGTCCGACGAGGACGCCGAGGCCGTGTTCGAGGCCTTCAAGAAGATCGCCGCCAGCAAGGAGCGTGTAAGCGCCACCGAGCTGGACGCCATCGTGGCCTCCGCCGCGCTGCAGGTGCCCCCCACCTACACCCTGGACGGCTACGTCATCAACTCCGGCCTGAGCTTCAAGGCCACCTCGCACATCTCGCTGCGTAAGAACGGCGAGCTCATCGAGGCGGTGTCCCTGGGCGACGGTCCCATCGACTCCTCGTTCAAGTCCATCGAATCGGTCGTGGGCAAGCACTACGAGCTTGACGACTTCAGCATCCAGGCCGTCACCGAGGGCCGCGAGGCCATGGGCGAGTCGGTCGTGAAGCTGATCGCCGACGGCAAGGTGTATTCCGGCCGCGGCATCTCCACCGACATCGTCGAGTCCAGCATCCGCGCGTACATCAACGCGCTCAACAAGATCGCCTACGAGGAGCAGAACTAATGAAGCTTTCCTTTTCCACCCGCGGCTGGGCCGACCACTCCTGGGACGAGCTGGTAAGCACCGCCCTTGAAATGGATTTCTCGGGCATCGAGATCCACAACCCCATCACCAACGCGGCGTTCACCGGCAAGGGCGGCCCGCTTGACCGCTATAACACGCAGGCGACCGCCCGCGCCCTGCGCGACAAGGGCCTTTCCATCCCCGCGTTCGACTCCTCGGTCGACATCTCGGCAGGCGAGCAGCAGGTTCAGGACGCGAAAGACCTCATCGACCTGGCCCAGGCCGCAAGTGTGGACATGGTGTGCGTGGTCGTCCAGCACGACGACGAGGACGCCATCCACGCCGCGCTTTCCCAGCTGGTCCCCTACGCCGAGGAGCACGGCGTGGTGCTGCTGATCGAATCCAGCGGCATCTTCTCCAGCACCTCGCGCCTGACCGGCATCATGGACCGCTACGCCAGCGACTACCTGGGCGCGCTGTGGGACGTCCACAACGTCTACCGCGTGGGCGGCGAAAGCCCGGCGACCACCATCAAGAACCTGGGCGCCTACGTCAAGCACGTGCACATGCGCGACTCCGACGACGACGGCTCCTTCAACCTGGTGGGCGAAGGCACCCTTCCCATCGACGAAGTGGTGCGCGCGCTGTCCTCCATCGACTACGACGGCTTCGTGTCGCTGGAATGGGATCCCGCATGGATGGCAGACCTCACCGACATGGAGGTCATCTTCCCCCACTACGTAAACTACATGGAGCAGTTCGAGGACACCCGCGGCAAGCGCCGCACGCTCTACCTCAACCACGACGGCACCGGCGAGTACGTGTGGAAGAAGGACGAGCTCATCGACCTGACCTTCCCGCAAGTGCTCGACAAGATGGTCGAATGCTTCCCTGACCAGTACTGCTTCAAGTACACCACGCTTGACTACACGCGCACCTACGAGGAGTTCCGCGACGACGTGGACACCTTCGCCCGCGCGCTCGTGTCGATGGGCGTCAAGCCCGGAAGCAAGGTTGCCATCTGGGCCACCAACGTGCCTGCCTGGTACATCACGTTCTGGGCCGCCACGAAGATCGGCGCTGTGCTGGTCACGGTGAACACCGCGTACAAGGTCCACGAGGCCGAGTACCTGCTGCGCCAGTCCGACACGCACACGCTGGTCATGATCGACAGCGCGCTGGACTCCAACTACCGCCAGATCATCAACGACCTGTGCCCGGAAATCGCCGACACCAAGCCCGGCGACCAGCTGCACTGCAAGCGCCTGCCTTTCCTGCGCAACGTCATCACCGTCGGCTTCGACATGCCCGGCTGCCTGAACTTCGAGCAGGCAATGGAGCGCTCCGAGCTGGTGCCGCTTGAGAAGGTCCAGCGCATGGCCGCCGAGGTCCGCCCCGACGACGTGTGCAACATGCAGTACACCTCGGGCACCACGGGCTTCCCCAAGGGCGTCATGCTCACGCATCGCAACGTGGTCAACGACGGCAAGTGCATCGGCGACCGCATGGGCCTGTCCACCGCGGACCGCTTCATGATCCACGTGCCCATGTTCCACTGCTTCGGCATGACGCTGTCCATGACGTCGTCCATGACCCACGGCGCCACCATGTGCCCCATGCCCTACTTCAGCGCGAAGGCGTCGCTGCACTGCATCACGCAGGAAAAGGTCACCGCGTTCAACGGCGTGCCCACCATGTTCATCGCCATGTTCAACCACGCCGACTACCGCAAGACCGACTTCAGCCACATGCGCACCGGCATCATGGCCGGCGCCGGCTGCCCGCCCGAGCTCATGAAGCGCGCCGCACAGCCCGACGAGATGAACATGACCGGCATCGTGTCGGTGTACGGCCAGACCGAATCGGCCCCGGGTTCCACCATGAGCGCCTGGACCGACCCGCTCGACCTGCGCACCGAGACCGTCGGCTACGCGTTCCCGCACGTGCAGTGCAAGATCATCGACCCTGAAACCGGCGAGGAGCTGCCCGACGGCCAGATCGGCGAGTTCTGCTCGCGCGGCTACAACATCATGAAGGGCTACTACAAGATGCCCGACGCCACCTTCAAGACGGTTGACGAGAACGGCTGGCTGCACTCCGGCGACCTGCTCATGCGCGACGAGCGCGGCTGCTTCGTGGCCACCGGCCGCCTGAAGGACATGATCATCCGCGGCGGCGAGAACGTCTACCCGAAGGAGATCGAGGACTTCGTCATCACGCACCCCAAGGTCAGCGACTGCCAGGTGGTGGGCGTGCCGGACGCGAAGTACGGCGAGGAGGCCATGGCCTGCATCATCCTCAAAGACGGCGAGACCATGACCGAGCCCGAGATCCGCGAGTTCATGATGAGCAACATCGCGCGTCACAAGGTGCCCCGCTACATCAAGTTCGTGGAGTCCTACCCCATGAACGCCGCCGGCAAGATCCTCAAGTACAAGATGAGGGAAGCCGCCGTCGAGGAGCTGGGCCTTCAGAACCTGGTGAAGAAGTAGCAGCTTCCATACACCGACATTTCGCGGGGGCCGTTTAGCGCGCCCCCGCTCGCGTTTTCAAACCATCGTTGCGGAGAGGGGCTTCACAATGAGCAACTATGTAACCGTCGACGGCAACCAGGCTGCGGCCCACGTTGCCTACGACTTCACCGAGGTGGCGGCCATCTACCCCATCACGCCGTCCTCGCCCATGGCCGAGCACACCGACCGCTGGAGCGCGCAGGGCCGCCTGAACATGTTCGGCCAGCGCGTGCAGCTGACCGAGATGCAGTCCGAGGCCGGCGCCATCGCCGCCATCCACGGCGTGCTGCAGGCCGGCGGCCTGGGCACCAGCTTCACGTCCAGCCAGGGCCTCATGCTCATGGTGCCCGTGCTCTACCGCATCGCCGGCGAGCGCCTGCCAGGCGTCCTGCACGTGGCAAGCCGCACCGTGGGCACCCACGCCATGAGCATCTTCGGCGACCACTCCGACGTCATGGCGTGCCGCGACACCGGCTTCGCCCAGCTCAGCTCGGGAAGCGTTCAGGAGGCCGCCGACATGGCCGCCGTGGCGCACCTTGCCGCCGTGAAGGGAAGCATCCCGTTCATGCACTTCTTCGACGGCTTCCGCACCTCCCACGAGCTGTCGCGCATCGACATGCCCGACACCAAGGAGCTGACCGCGCTCATGGATACGGAAGCGCTCGACCGCTTCCGTGCGCGCGCCCTGAACCCCGAGCACCCCATGCTGCGTGCCACCGTGCAAAACGGCGACGTGTACTTCCAGGTGCGCGAGGCGAACAACGCCGCGTACGACCAGCTGGCCGACGTGGTCGAGGACGTCATGGCCCAGGTTGCCGGCGTGACCGGCCGCGAGTACCACGTGTTCGACTACTACGGCGCCGCCGACGCCACCGACGTGGTGGTGGCCATGGGCAGCGTGTCGGGAACCGCGCAGGAGGCGTGCGACTACCTGAACGCCCGCGCGCAGGCCGACGGCACGGGCAAGCGCTACGGTTTTCTGCAGGTGCACCTGTACCGCCCCTTCTCGGCGAAGCACTTCCTGGGCGCCCTGCCCGAAACCGTGCAGCGCATCGCGGTGCTCGACCGCTGCAAGTGCATGGGCTCGGCGGGCGAGCCGCTGTTCCTGGACGTTTCCAGCGTCATCGCCAACAGCGACCGTGCCGGCAAGGTGACCGTCATCGGCGGCCGCTACGGCCTGTCGTCCAAGGACACCGACACCGCCCAGATCGTGGCCGTGTTCGACAACCTTGCCGCGGCCGAGCCCAAGCGCGGCTTCACCATCGGCATCACCGACGACGTGACGAACCTGTCGCTTCCCGTGCGCCCGCTCGACGACTTCGAGGACGGCGACACCTACAGCTGCAAGTTCTGGGGCCTGGGCGGCGACGGCACCGTGGGCGCGAACCACAACACCATCCGCATCCTGGGCGACTGCGCCGACATGTACGCGCAGGCATACTTCGAGTACGACTCCAAGAAGTCCTTCGGCGTGACCAAGTCCCACCTGCGCCTTTCGAAGAAGCCCATCCGCAGCACTTACTACGTGAAGCGCGCGGACTTCGTGGCCTGCCACAACCAAAGCTACGTGCGCCAGTACGACATGGTGCAGGAAGTGAAGCCCGGCGGCACCTTCCTGCTCAACACCAGCTGGACGCCCGAGGGGCTTGACGCCAACCTGCCCGGCAAGATGAAGCGCTACATCGCGCAAAACGGCATCCGCCTGTTCACCGTGGACGCGGTGGAGGTTGCGCAGCGCGTGGGCCTGGGAAGCCACATCAACACCGTGCTGCAGGCGGCGTTCTTCCAGATCGCGGGCCTGATGCCCGTCGAGGAGGCGCTCGACTACATGAAGGACGCGGCCCGCAAGTCCTACGCGCGCAAGGGCGACGCCGTGGTGGCCAAGAACGTTGCCGCCATCGAAGAGGGCGCGCAGAAGTGCGTGGAAGTTGCCGTGCCCGCCAGCTGGGCGGACGCCCCGCTCGACGAGAACGCCGCCGAGGCCGACGTGCCCGCGGTGGTCGAGAACATCCTGCGCCCCGTCAACGCGCAGAAGGGCGACGACCTGCCCGTCAGCGCCTTCGCCGGCTACGAGGACGGCGTCATCGACATGGGCCTGACCGCCTACGAGAAGCGCGGCATCGCCGTGAAGACGCCCGCGTGGAACGCCGAGACGTGCATCCAGTGCAACCGCTGCGCCTTCGTGTGCCCCCATGCCGCCATCCGCCCCTACCTGCTCGATCAGGACGAGGCGCAAAACGCCCCCGAAGGGTTCGCGACGGTCGCGCTCAAGGGCGGCAAGAACCTGCCCGAGGGCACGCGCTACGCCATCCAGGTCAGCCAGTTCGACTGCACCAGCTGCGGCAGCTGCGCCGACGTGTGCCCGGCGGGCGCGCTGGACATGCAGCCGGCCCAGCTCACCGACCAGGCCCGCAAGCTGTGGGACTACGGCCTGACCATCTCCGACAAGGACGGCGCGTTCGACCCCTACACCGTGAAGGGCTCGCAGTTCAAGCAGCCGCTGCTGGAGTTCTCCGCAGCCTGCGCGGGCTGCGGCGAGACGCCCTACGCCAAGCTGCTCACTCAGCTGTTCGGCGACCGCGTGTACTGGGCGAACGCCACGGGCTGCTCACAGGCCTGGGGCTCGCCGTTCCCCGGCATCCCCTACACGGTGAACAAGCGCGGCTTCGGCCCCGCCTGGACCAACAGCCTGTTCGAGAACAACGCCGAGCTTTCGCTGGGCCTGTTCCTGGGCTCCGTGCAGCAGCGCGCGGTGGAGAAGGCGCGCGTGGAGAAGCTGTCCTGCGCCCTGACGCACGGGCTGGAGAAGCCAAAGGCCGACGCGGGCGACACGCCCGACGCCGCCGTCATGAACGCCATGAAGGCCGCCTGCGAGGACTACCTTGCCGCGTTCGACGACTTCGACGCATCGCGCAAGGCCGCAGATGCCCTGGTGGCATGCGCGCAGGTTTCCATGGACAAGCTGACCAACAGCGCCAAGGAAGTGTGCCAGGAGGTGCTCAAGTTCAAGGACCAGCTGGCGAAGAAGACGTTCTGGATGTTCGGCGGCGACGGCTGGGCCTACGACATCGGCTTCGGCGGCCTGGACCATGTGGTGGCCAGCGGCGCCAACGTCAACGTGCTGGTGGTGGACACCGAGGTGTACTCCAACACCGGCGGCCAGAGCTCCAAGGCAACGCCCGCGGGCGCCGTGGCGCAGTTCGCGGCCAGCGGCAAGAAGACCGGCAAGAAGGACCTGGGCGCCATCCTCATGAGCTACGGCAACGTCTACGTGGCGCAGGTGGCCATGGGCGCCAACTACAACCAGCTGGTCAAGGTGCTGAAAGAAGCCGAGGAGTACGAAGGTCCGTCCGTGATCATCGCCTACGCGCCTTGCACCTCGCACGGCCTGAAATGCGGCATGCACGACGTCCAGGGCGAGATGAAGCGAGCGGTGGAAAGCGGTTACTGGTCGCTGTACCACTACGACCCGCGCAAGGAGAACCCCATGACGCTGGACTCCAAGGAGCCCACCATGGACTACCTGGACTTCGTAGCCGGCGAGAACCGCTTCGCCTCGCTGACCAAGTCGTTCCCCGAAGAGGCCGAAAGGCTCTTCGAGCAGGGCAAAGAGGACGCCCTACGCCGCTTCGACCACTACCGCCGCATGGCGCAGGAGCAGTAAGCGGACGAAGGTTTTTCACGCAAGGAAAGCGCCGGGGAAGCCCCGGCGCTTTGCGGCAGCCGAAACTGTCAACACGGTTTAGTTACCGGATTCGCGTTGGATTTCAGAAGCCGCTTGGAAGATGGAGCGTGCGTCCACGCTGCGAAACCTCTTATACAAGGAAGGCCCGCGAGCGCTCGGGAAACCGAGCAGGCTCGCGGGCCTTTTTGCGGCTACCGCTTGTTTCGGCAGGCTGACGCAGTTGCTTAGCTCTATCTTCGAATGTCGCTTACGCCCCCGCAATCACCTTCGCTATGACGAGATCCGCCTTCGCCGTGTCGATTGGCTTGGCTAGGTGGGCGTTCATTCCGGCTTCCAGGCATTCTTGCACATCCTCTTGGAAGGCGTTGCCCGTCATCGCGATGATGGGGATGCTTGTCGCATCAGGACGATCGAGAGCGCGTATTGCCCTGGTAGCTGCCAAACCGTCCATCTTCGGCATCACCACGTCCATAAGGATGACATCGAAGGTTCCAACTGGGTTTGCGGCGAACGCCTCGACCGCTTGCGCGCCGTCGCCGGCGATCGACACGTACGCACCATCGCCCTCCAGAATCGTCGCAGCGATCTCGGCGTTTAGGTCGTTGTCCTCAACCAGCAGCAATCGACGGCCTTTCAAGACAGATTCATTCGCCGCCTGCTCGGTTTCACGCGGGGCCGGAGCCGGATCGAACGGGATGGAGATCACGAACGTGGACCCTTCGCCCAGCTCGCTGGAGATATCGATGGAGCCGCCCATCAGCTCGATGAGCTGCTTGACGATGGGCATGCCCAAACCGGTGCCGCCAACGGCGCCCGCCACGCTCGATTCGCGCGCAAAAGGCTCGAAAACGCGCTTCAAGAACTCCGGGCTCATGCCGATGCCGGTATCGGTGATCTCCCAACGGAGCAAAACCTTGCCATCGGGCAGCTCGCTTGAAGTTACATGCGTTATCACTTTGCCGCCGGGGCGGTTGTACTTGATGCAGTTGCTGTAGATGTTCAGGAAGATCTGGCGCAGGTACAGCTCGCTGCCAAAGACATACCGGTACGCGATGCTGTCCTTCTCCTGGCGGCCCTCCATGATCACGCCCGCCTCGGCGGCGAGCAGCTGCATGATGTCGTCGACATCGGCCTGCAAATGCGCAAAGTCGACAGGCTCGCGCACAAGGGCAAGCTCGCCCTCGCCGAGTTTGCTAGCCTGAAGTGTGTCATCGATAAGGGAAAGCAGGTGCCTGGCCGCCGTCCTCATCTTGCCGTGGTTCTCCTCCACCAGGACCTTGTCGTCACGGTTGCGCTCGCATAGCTCCAAAAGCCCCAGGATGCAGTTCAAGGGGGTCCTCATGTCATGGCTCATTCGGTGAAGGAAGTCGGTCTTCACCTTGTTTGCGCGGTCCGCGCGCTCTAGGGCCTGCTCAAGAGCCTGCTGCTGGCGCGCCTGGTTCTTCACCGCATCGTCGATGTCCACGAACACGCCCATGCACGAGCACGCGATGCCCTGCTCGTCGCGCTGGAACTTCGCAGCGGCACGGACCCACATGCGCTTGCCGTCCTTGCGCCGCACGCAGTAGTTGACGTCATACGGACCGCCCTCCGTTGCGGCGATGCGGAACTCGTTGTTGATGCGGGCAAGGTCATCGGGAGCGATGAATCTGTCGGAGTTCTCGCCGTTTTCGGGGAAGTCGTCCCCGCTTTCGAAGCCGAGTACGCGGCGGCACTCGTCGGAGAACCAGAATCCCGTGGGGTTGCCTTCGTCATCGAAGTCAGCGGTCCAGCAGGCGGCGTGCAAAAGATCGCGAGCATCGGCCGCTTCCCGATCGAAAGCGCGCTCGGCAAGGGCACGCTGCTTCTGCTTGATTTCGCATTCCGCCTCGGCGAGCGCGTGCTGGGTACGGTGCAGCTCTTCCATGAGCAGCCGCTCGCGTTCTGCATGGTCCGTAACGTCAGCGAAGTCGAAACGAGACGGGGTATCCCCCTTTCTCGATCCGGCTTTCAGATCGTCGTTCATGTTCGCTCCCCCCAACCCTCGGCCGATACGCCCACTTCCGTATGGCCATAACGAAAAGCCGCCGACGCGCTGAGCCGTCGGCGGCTTGAGAACAACTGCAATCTATTGCTTCGAACCAGCTCCGATGAAATACACGTTGCCGAGCTGAGAGCCGTTTTCGTCGAAACGCGCTGTCGCGACGATCAGCCCGTCGTCGCGCATGCGACGCACGGCGCGATCGACCGTCTTCGGGCACACGCCGAGCTTTTCCGCGATGGCGTTTTTGGTGTCGGAACAACCCTGCGAGCCGCACGATGCGATGTAGCCGAGAATCCTCAATTGCGAATTGGTCAACTCCACGCTTCGTTGCCGCTGAGCTGGTTCCGCTGCGGTTTGACTCATGGCAATCCCCCCACTTTTCTGAAAACCGACGGAAACAGTCGCCCAAAATCTAGCTTGGGGTACTTTAGCGCAACGATATCACGTGCGTCAAGCGATTTGTGTCACCCCCTGTTCAACCGCTCTATATTGATTCGTTTCGTGCGGCTATAATCGGTTTATATGGGCTTATAAGCCAGTGGGCTGAAAATGAAACGCAACAACTATCATAATTCCGTGGCATTTGGGGGCCGGGGGAATCTAAGGTGCGAGCGCCCGAAACGCGAGCGCCGCCGCGACCTTCATCGCGGCGGCGTTCTTGGTTGACGAACTCGGAAAGCCAATGGTCATGCCAAGCCCCTTATAGGGCACCTACTCGATCCCAAGCGCTTCGAACAGGTGCGCTCGTCTCAGACATCGAGAGGAAAAACCGAATCCCGAGCGAACACGAGGGCGGTGCGAACATCGCTGAAGCCTCAGCTCTTTAGTGGTTGCGGCGCCTTGCGGCCGCCACGGCCGTGGCGGCGGTTGCCCCGGCGATGCCCAGAGCCGCTGCCATCAAAGCTGCATCATCGCCTGTTGCGGCAAGGTTGCCCGCGACGGGCTTGGCTGCCGCGGCCTTGGTCGTCGGCACCTTGATGACGTCGTCGGCGTTGGTCGTGCCGTCGTTGTTGTCACCGGGCTGCACCTGCGCCGGAGCCGCTGTCCCTTCCGGCGTGAAGGTCAGATCAGTGCTCAGCCACAGGGTGTAGATCATGCCGCTTTCGGGATCGACCTCGCTTGCTTCTCCTACCTGGTAGCCGCATGCCGCGCCGTTGATCATCAGCTTGGCGTCGGGCGCGAAGTAGAAGCCGCGCGCCGGCTTAAGGTACACGCCATAGCGATACGTCACGCCAGGCTTAAAGGCGTCGATGTGGTTCGTGATGTTCTGGTCCCAGAACTCAACGGAGTTCACTTCGCTGCCGTCGCTGCCCGTCCAGTACTCGCACTGGAAGATGGCATTCGAGCCTTCCGGGGTGCTTGCCGTGAAAACCGGCTTGTCGCCCGCCTTGAAGGTGGTGGTGGCGCCGTTGATCTCGATAAGGTCGATGGCCTGCATTTCCACGATCGGCTGCTCGCACAGCATATTCGCCGCGTTCGGCGCAAACACGCCCTCGACGGTCTTGATGGTGTTGCTCGCCCAATTGCCATTGACGTTCACGTTGTAGTCATCGGCCAGGGTATTGCCGTCCTTGAGCCGCAGCTCGACGGAGTACATGTAGAACTTGCCCTCTTCGAACTGGTCGATCTTCTTCATGCCCGGCGTGTACTTGCCGGGGTCGGAGTACCAGAAGGCTACGGGCGTGAGCTCGCTGGGGTCGCTGCCGTCCATTTCCTCCCAGCATTCGTAGGCAATCTCGTACTTGTCGGCATCGGCGACGGGGATCGTCGCGGTCGCACGCGGAGCCTCGCCAGGTGCATAGTCGGTCTTGACGTTGTTGACGTCCAAATTCTCAAGGGCTTTCTTTTCCGCCGCAACGAGCGTGATTTCGCTGTTGATGCTGTAGCGGAGGTAGTAGTTGTCCCTGGTTTCGTTAATGATGACCGAGCCCGGCTTGAAGATGTCATCAGGGTCGCCGATGAGGATGCCGCCTTCATAGTCGGTGCTGACGTAGGTCAGGGTCGCATTGACCAGAAGGTCATCGCTGCGCGTAAGGCGATACGAACCGCTAGCGGCGCCGCCCGTGAAGGACAGCGTCAACCTCATGTGATTGCCAACGGGTTCGAAGCGAGCCGTCACGTCAGCCATGGATTCATCCAGAACTTCGACAAGGCTGCCCGAGGCGGCATCGGCTCTGTAGTACTTGACCTCGGTGATTACGCTGCGCGGCTCTTCGGGTATGCCTCCCTCCACATCGGGGAAGTCGAAGGTGTAGGACTGTCCCTTCACGAGCGTGACGTTGCTCGGAAGCACGCAGTCCGTGTAGTGGTCGACCACGGTCGTGTTGACCTTGATGCCGCCGCCCTCCGTCACGTCGGTGACGCCACGAGCCTGCATGGCGTCCGCCGACAGAGCTACAGCGTTACCGTCGGAGTCGTTTTGCCCTGCGGCGGCATTTGTCGGCGCGGCGACGTTATCGGCAGCGTCGTTCGCCGTTGCTGCCGGCGCGGCGGGCTGAGCCTGCTGGTCGGCCGGGGCGCTATCGGGCGCAGGCGCGGAAGCGGCCGGCGCAGCTGGCGCAGGCGTCGCGTTTGCCGCAGGCGCGGTTTCCGCCGCGGGCGTTGCCTGGGCTGCCGGCGCCGCGACCGCAGCAGCGTCGCCTGCTGCGGCGTCCTGGTCCGCCGCCTCGGCGGCAAGGGAAGCGGCGGGCATGAACAGCTGGCCCGCGATGAGCGCGCTCACTCCGACGCAGGCGATCTTAGTGCCCGTACGGTGCTCCGCTCCGTTCATCGGCGAGCAATCCTTCGCGTGCCGTGCTCGTTGTTCAACGTTTCGTTTGCGCATAGCTGCCTCCTTGGCCAAAAGCTGGTTTCCATGGAGACACATTGCGCCGCATTATTCTTATTGCCTAGGTTCGCATATACGAATCCCTGCTCCCACCTGGGGTTTTATGCGGACGAGATTCCCTCCCTTATCGAAGGGACGGTTTGCCGATTGGCACGCGAAATGTAATTCAGATTCTGCAGCGAGCTACGCTGCTACACGGTGAGTTCTGCATAAGATGCTTATGAGTATGATACTCGTGAGCATCTTATATAAGCAGCCGACTGAACCTTGATGCGCGGACCAGCTAGAACAGCGTGAGGTGGGACGTGCGCTCGTTGGTTTCGCCTGGGGCTAGCAGCGTCATGCCGGCTTTGTGTTCGAAGACGTCGTCCTCGTCATGCGCGGTGGTGTGCCCCGACCACGGCTCAAGCGCCACGAACGGCGCCTCGTTGGCCGCGGACCATACGCCGATATAGGGAAAGCCCGGGAATTCGACGCGCACGCCGTGCCCGCTTTTCGTGCCCAGCAGCGTGAGCACGCTATCGGGAACGTCCGTGAACATGAGCGCATCATGAGCAAACGACGCGTGCGTGAGCTCCACGGTATCCGAACCTTGCGGGCATTCGAACGCGTTATCCCAGCTCATAAGCCCATCTTCGCCGATCACCGGCAGCGTGCAGCTCCAGGGGCGAGCGAACTTGAGCACGTAATCCTCGAAGGTTTCGGCGGCCGCAGCGGAAAGCGGCACACAGGCAGCGTCCGAACTCCCATGCGCTTCGCCTGCAGTAGCGCACGTTTCGCTAGCGGAAGCGGCCGCTTCGGCGCATGTTTCGCCCGATTCCCCGCTCGCTTCCCCTTCGCCCGCATGCGCATCCTGCGGCGATGCACCGACGGGCACGTTGAACGCCGGATGCCCGCCTACGCAAAACGGAAGCGTCACATCGCCGGTGTTCGTCACGCGAAACGTTTGGGAAAGCGTGGCCTCGCCCGTGATGGCGTAGGTCATGTTCAGCTTGAAGCTATACGGATACGCGGCGCGCGTCTCGACCGAATCGCACAGCTCGAAGGTGACCGACGATCCATCAGCGGCGCGGTCGACCACCGCATGCTCGTAGTTGCGCGCGATGCCGTGGCGCCCCATTACGCACGGCCCCTGCGCCGATTCCGCACGCCCGTCGCGCAACGACCCCACAATCGGGAACAAAACCGGCGCCCGCCTGGCCCAAAACCGCGGATCGCCCTGCCATAGATACTCGCGACCATCCAACTGCAGGCTGAGCAGCTGTGCTCCCATGGGGTCGACGGCGGCGCTCAGGCGCCCATGGCGAAGGGAAACGGGTTCGGGCATGGCGGGATCCTTTCTATCGATATCGCTTGCTATCCTACCCGCAAAAAGCGGCGCCCGCATGATATACGGGCGCCGCCATCAAGTTTGCGCATCGCGCTTCCTTACGCAGGTCGAGGCCGATGCCCAGCGCCCGTGGTACCGCATGGAAAGCTATCACGCCCGAAGACCAGCGTTGCCCACATGCCGCAAACCCTTGCCGAGCACTGCGTAACCGCCCCGCTTTATCGTCCGCTGTTCGCAATCGCCTCGTCGATCAGCGCGTCGAGCTTCTTCGCTTGCTCGCCGGACGTGATCGCACCCACGATGGGCTGCCCTACGATGTTGCCGTTGCTATCGACCACGTAGGTAGTCGGATACGAGTACAGCTTGGAAGTGAACTTGCCGGCTTCGCTATCCGACCCGAACCAGATGTTCTTATAGGACACGCCCTTTTTCTCCAAGATGCTCTTCGCCTCGGAAATCGCAGCTTTGTCGCCGTCAAGGGTAAAGGAATTGACGCCTACGACCGCGCCGCCCTTGTCCGCCAGCTTCTGGTTAAGGGCTTCCAATTCCCCAAGCTCGCCCACGCACGGCTTGCAGGTAGTGAACCAGAAGTTGACAACCGTAACGGTGTTGTTCGAGAACAGCTCATCGCTGCTCACGTCGTTACCGTCAAGGTCCTTCCCGTTGAAGCTCGGGAACTTCTCCGTCCCCTCGGCTTTTGCCGTCATGCCCGCGCTCTGGGCGTCAACGCTCTCGCCCTGGCCCGGCGTGCTGCCGCATCCGGGGAATTCCTGCTCCAGAGCCGCAAGCTTGTCCTCGATCCGTTTAATCTGCTCCGCCCCGGTTTTCAGCGTTTCCAGCTCCTGTGCCGTGAACTTATCCTTGGCGCCTTCAAGCGTAGCTAGAAGGAAGTCGCCATAGTTGCTGCCATCCTCGATCATCGGGCTTTCCTTGCTTGCCGAAAGGAACAGCTTCTCCCAAAGCTGCGAATCGGCCGAAAGCACTTCGTTTTCCTTCTGCATAAGCTGCTCATACAGCTTCGCCGCCTCATCGGCTCCGCTCGGCTGCGTCTCGATCAACGCAGCAGCATCGGATGTGCCTTCCGGGCGCTCGTCTCCGCCGGCGCCGGCGGAGCAAGCGGCAAGGCCGATCGCCAGCAGGGATGCGGCCAACACCGCCGAGATTTTCAACAGCTTCGCATTCATACTCTTGATCTTCCTCATTTCGATTCCTCCGTTTTTCGATCGATATCCGTCATTCGAACCTATCCGCCTCCGCGGCCTGATGACCGCATGACACGCACATGCCGAAGCGATAGCTGATGGCATCAGCAGGGCAGGCGTTCACGCACATCCCGCAGCGAATGCATTCGGCGTGGTCCGGTGAAGCCGTCACGTCGACATCCATCTTGCAAGTCCTCGCGCACGTACCGCAGGAGATGCATTTGCCCTGATCGACCTTCATTCCCAGCAAGGAAACCTTGTTCGTCAGGGCGTAGAACGCGCCAAGGGGGCAAACCCATTTGCAAAACGGCCGATAGAACAGCACGCTCAGCACAACTACTGCGATCAATACCGCAAGCTTCCACGTGAACAACGTCCCCAACGCCGATCGGATGCCGCTATCGACGAGGGAAAGCGGGATCGCACCCTCGAGAACGCCTTGGGGGCAGATATACTTGCAGAACAGCGGGTCGCCCATGCCGACATCGTTCACGAGCACTGCGGGCAGGAGCAC
>NZ_CAKUAT010000002.1 GCF_934636665.1 uncultured Senegalimassilia sp. | reverse complement strand
TGGCCGCGCTGCCGGTGACCATGACGGTCGCCTGGACGCTCTAGCCGCCCGCGGGGCGGGGCGCCCGGCCCCGCGCCGATCGCGGGGGGGCGGGCCGTCCCTCCCGCCCGGGTCCCTTCCCCTTCGGGGGCGGGCTCCCGGGGCGGGCCCCTTCCCTTGGAGCGGCGGCGTGAAGCCGCCGCCCTCCCTTCCCCAGGCCGCCGCCCGCATCCCCGGGCGGCGGCCCTTTTGCATTTGGGAGGGATTTGCGCGCTGACGCGCCGCCGGCAGCCTCGCGCGATTCGCTCGCCATGGACTTGCCTCGAGCCGCCTGCACGCAATGCGCGTACGGAGACGATCCGGGCTGTTCTTTTTCTCCCTTCCTTGCGCTATATGTCTTGCGCAACATGCCAACCGTTCTTAACATGCGCACCTATCGGATTCCGCGCTTAGTTGGTGGAAAACGTTGCATTTACCTGCGACAATCCAAATCAGGAGGTGTCGCATGATCAGTTCGAATATTCAGATGCTTCGCCGGGCGAAAGGGCTGACGCAAGAGGCTTTGGCGCATCGCGTGGGCGTGTCGCGGCAGACGGTGGCGAAGTGGGAGGCGGGCGAAAGCGTGCCTGATCTGGCAAACGGCAGCGCGCTTGCCGAGGTGGTCGGCGTCACGCTCGATGTCCTGGCGAACTACAAGCCGACCGAGCTCGGGGAGACCCCGCCGCCGCGCGGCAAGCACATCTTCGGCTCGGTGCGCGTTGGCGAGCGCGGACAGATGGTCATCCCAAAGCGCGCCCGTGAGGTGTTCGGCATCGAGCCGGGCGATGAGCTGCTGTTGCTGGGCGACGAGGAACGCGGTCTGGCCTTGGTGAAGTCCAGCGCGTTTTTGGCGAGCATTGAGCACTTCAAGCGCGAAATGAGGGCAGCCGATTTCGAAAGGGGCGAATGACATGGAGTATCGATTCGAGCAGGTAAGCGTGGAACCGTTCACCACGCCGAAATCGTCGAAGCTCAACGGCCATCGCGAGATCATCGCACGATATGCGGAGCAAGGCTTCGAATATGCAGGATGGATTCCCGTCCAACAAGGCCCCAGCGGGAAAATCCTCAAGCTCGACCTGGTGTTTGTACAGAAGTAGGCGCTGGTGGCTCTGCTGTTTAGGTCTGACTTCGCGTTGGGCTTTCGCCCCTTGGACAGCTAGTGCTACGTCCCTAAAACGCCTGACCCAAAGTGCGGGAGCTTCGTAAACCCAAAACCCCACCTGCGTAGTCGGAAATGTTAAGACTCTGTGACGATGGGTGCAGCTTGGGTTGACGTCTTTCGGTGGAGTGCGAATATAAGCCCATCGAATGCAACGGGCGTTCGGGGGAGCGCGTATGCGCTTCGCAAACCGCGTCGTTTCGGCGCACGAGGCAGGGTTTTGCGGTTTCGCCGCAGCCTGCAAACGTTAGGAAATATGATGACCTGCACCAATCTGGATATCCGAATTATCAGCTCCATTATCTAGGGTCCGGGTTGCATTTCAGCTGCCCGAACCCTAAACGGGCAGCTGATGGTTCTTCAAGCCGGAGGCTGTTTGAGAAAAACGGCCTCCGGCTTTTTTGCGTCGCCTTATGCGGCGCCGGCATTTTGCCTGATGTGTTTCGCCTCCCGTCTTATGGGTTCCCACCTGGCCTTTTGCCCAAGCTTTCCGTTTTTCCCAAGCAACGTTCGCTTGCGGGACCGGTCATCGACCACACGTGCCGCGCCGCTAACCGGCAATGCGGCAGGAAAGGAAAGGCAAGGCAAATGAACGATCAGCAACAGCGAAATCCCCTGTTCGGCAAGGGGAAGGCGCAGGGGGCGAACATGCAGATGCGCGGCGCAAAACCCCTGGCAAGCATGCCGCAGTTGGGCATGAAGCCGGCATTGGCCGGCGCTTCGGCGGCCCCCGCGCCCGCATCCGTCAAGCTGGCCGTCGGCCAGGCCCCTGCGACCGCTACCGCCGGCGTGGCGGCCCCGGTAGCAGCAGTTGCCGCAAAGCCGCAGGTTAAACGCGATTCCACTCTTGAGGTTATGGTCGCATCCATGGTCGGCACGGCCATCGAGTTCTACGACAACTACTGCTATTCCATCGCTGCTGCAAGCTACTTCGGCCTCATCTTCTTCACCGACGTCGCCAAGTCCGACTCGGTGCTGGCAACGCTGCTCGCCTTCGTCACCTTTGCGGTGAGCTTTTTGGCCCGCCCGTTCGGCAGCCTGTTGTTCGGCCACTTCGGTGACCGCCTCGGTCGTAAGAAAACCCTGGTCGCAGCCCTGATGCTCATGGGCACCGCAACGTTTTGCGTCGGCCTGCTGCCCGGATACGACGTGCTCGGCCCCGCGGCCGTCGTGCTGCTGTGCGTCTGCCGCGCCTGCCAGGGTCTGGGCCTTGCCGGCGAGTGGTCCGGCGCCGCGCTGGTGGCCACCGAGAACGCACCGGCCGACAAGCGCGCGTTGTTCGGCAGCTTTCCCAACCTCGGCGCGCCCATCGGGTTCTTCTGCGCGTACGGCGTGAACTTGCTGCTCGATACGCTGCTACCCGCTGATGCGATGGTCGCCTGGGGCTGGCGCATCCCGTTCCTGCTGTCGTGCCTGCTCGTGATCGTCGGCCTGGTGGTGCGCATGCGCATGAGCGAGACTCCCGTCTTCCAAAAGGCCGCCGCTGAGAACCGCACCACGAAGACCCCGCTGCGCGACCTGGTCCGTCATTGGCGCCGCCTTGTGCTCGGCACCTGCACGATGAGCATCACCTACACGCTGTTCTATGTGCTGGGCACCTGGTCGCTGTCCTACGGCGTGTCCACGCTGGGCTTCACGCAGCAGCAGTATCTGGGGATGCAGATGGTCTCGGTGTTCTTCTTCGCCGGGTTCATCTTGGTCGGCTGCCTGACCGCCGACAAGCGCGGCCGCAAGCCCGTCTTGGTGGTCGGCAACGTTTGCACCGTGCTGTTCGCTCTGGTGGCGCCCATGCTGCTGGCCGCTCATAGCGTGCTGTCCGTGATGGTGTTCCTGTGCGTCGGCTTCGCCTGCATGGGCACGATCTTCGGCCCTTGCGGCAGCTATCTGCCCGAGCTGTTCCCCGCGAAGGTGCGTTATTCCGGAGCCGGCCTGAGCTACAACCTGGCGGCCATCACCGGCGGCGCGTTCGCCCCGACCATCGCATCGGCCCTGGTCATGAACTTCGGCATCCAGTCGCTCGGCTGGTACCTGGGCGGCATGGCCCTGATCGCCCTGGTCGCGCTGGCCTTCTTCCGCGAAAGCAAGGACGTCGATTTCGAGCAGTAACGCAGCGGCCCGCGGCGCAGCGATACGCGGATAGCGGGAGCGCAAAAGCGCGAAAGCGGTGAATTGCGAGCCCGCAAAACCCTACCAAACGGCGAACGCCCCTGTAGGCTTCTTCGGCCCGCAGGGGCTTTTTGCATGGGGAAGGGATGCTCGGCGCAATCGGTTGGCAGGGCGTCGCTGTTTTCGGGTTCTGGGATGCCTTTGCCGGCAAAGGATTACTTGCTGACGGTAGCAGCGGTATTGCTTGGGTTTGCGTTAAGTATATAAACCGGCATTAATTAGACGCTCAGACGGATTCGGTTTCTTTGGAGTTGAGTGTCTTTTCGCGATTGAGGATTTAGTTAGTTTCGCTGACGGTCTTTAATGCGGCGTGGGAGCAATCGATTTTTGCTTCTTCGATCTTCTGATAGATTTGGCATTTATCGCGTCCAAGGATTTTCGGGTTTCTGCCAGTCTTGGCTAAAGTTTGTTGCCTACCGAAGTGCGAGCTATGCCGTGTGGCTACCTGAACTGATATAGGGGAAGGTTGTTGAAGGGCATCTTGTATTTCGGCAGTGAGTGGATTCCGCTTTGGCGTCTATTGTGCAGTTGTTGCTGTTCAGTCGTTAACTCCGGCCGAGTTTCTCACGGCATTAAACGGCATAAGGGAATGCTAAGCTGTTAAATGTAGCTTTCGAAACACGGATGTTGTTTTACGCGGGCGATAGGGGATATATGGGCGAAGCTGTCGGACTGGTGTCGTGCGCGGATGGAGAAAACGCCATCTTGTCGCTTCGGGATATCAGGGATGCGGAGAGCTGGTCATTTTTGGAGCGCTCCCTTAAGCTTGAGCACCGTTATGTTGATCCCGAAAACCTTGATAATCTTGCAATGTGTCCTGATTTGATAAAGGAGATTCCGAAGTCGGAACAGACCCAAGAACAGGCAGACGCCGTTATTCCGCAAAACGGAGATTTGCTCTGCGAAATTTCTTCAGGGTTGGTTACTGAGTCCCTTGCATGCCAAGCATTAGGGAATTGTCGACACCCCCTTCGAGTATTTGGCTCCATACCGAAGAAAGTCCTTACTGAACAGCTGTGCGTTGTAGCTGCAAACAGGATTGGGACACATGCTTTGCGTTTAAACAAAAAGAAATCCCTGGTTCCTAAAGAGTTCGTTACTGATGCGGTCTTAAAGGCGGGAAATGATGCTGATGAGGTGTTAGGGCAGGAACAAAAACGACGATCGCTGTCTTCGTCTGACCATCAAGATGATTTACCTGCGATTCGAATGCGAGGTGGAGAGCCGAAGGAGGGATGTGGGACTTGCGTTTCCGAAGAAAGTCATATTGAGTATTGCGATTTAGCACGCACGTGTCGGTTGCTTGACCGGCAAATCGTGAAAGAAGAGCAGACGTTAGTTTCTGCTGGCGATGTCGATTTGCTGAGACGTTGTTATGATGCTGGTGGTTGTGAGCATGGCAATAGCGTTCGTTTGTATTACATAAGCGATATGCATATCGAGCATCAGCTGTCTTTCAGGGGTTGCGATAACAATGAGGGTGACTTTGCTCAAGGAATCAATATGCTTGCTAGCGAGCTTGCAAGATCCTTTGATGCTTGTGTTGAATATAGTCGTTCGCTTGAGGAGCAAAAAGGAAATACGACTGGAAGCACCTTTTTGGTATTTGACGGCGACACGTCAGATAGCTTAAGTATCTCGGATTCATTTTTCCGCTCGTTTGTTGAGAGGCAAAGACCTCAGGCGGTGCGAGTGGCAGTGCTGGGTAATCACGAATACCTTGAAGCCGGTCTTGCTGGAATTAGTGGTGATGTGGATGCGATTGCCGCAAGATATAAAGCAATGTTTGAAAAGCACGGAGTGCATCTTCTTCACAATTCGGTATTAGCGGTTTATAAAGACGGGAGACGGCTTATTGAGCTCAGCGAAACGCAATTAACTTCAATGGATGTAGCTGAGTTGACGGCCTTTTTCGCAAAATGCTCTTTCCTTATGCTCGGAGGAACGGGTTTCTCTGGTCGAAATGAAATTCGTAATGCGGAAGCTAATCTTTACGGTGGGGTTATTCCCACGCTCGATGCAGACATTGGCGAGACAAAGCGCTTCCTTGCTGTTCACAACAAAATTGCAGTATGTGCAGGGATTTGCAGCGTTGCCGTTGTTACCCATATGCCGCCTTCTGATTGGTGTCCTCCTGAAGATATTGTTCGAGGATGGACTTACGTAAGCGGGCATACGCATATAAATGGGATTGACCGTCTTCCGAATAACGCAATAAACATTCATGGAAATCAGATTGGCTATCGAAATGCTGGCTACTCGTTCAAATCGGTAGATATTGCTTGCTCGTATGATCCCTTTGAATCGCTTTGCGACGGCATTTATCGAATCAGCAGGCGGCAGTATTTGGACTTTAATACGGGGAGAGGTATCTATGTTGGAGAGACTAAACGAGTGGGTGCAATATATTGTCTCAAGCGTAGAGGTGTGTATATGTTTGTCTCCCAGATTAAAGGGAAGCATCTTTGCTTGTTAGATGGTGGGGCTAGGAAAACGCTTCCGGTGGATGACCTATCATATTATTGGAATCACCTCGAGGAATATGCTGAAAAGGTCGCACCGGTTTTTCGGCCAGTTCGCGAGGCGCTGAATGTACTGTCTAAAGAGGTAAAGGCTTTTGGCGGGTCGGGGCTGATTCATGGGTTCATTGTGGACATTGATTTCTATCGGCATATTCAGCTCGACCCGTTTACCGGAAACATGGATATGTATTGGTCGTCAGGGATGTCGGGACGTTGTATCTGCGATGGGGCGCAGGAGCTATTGGAACTTGAAGGGTTTGGCTTCATTAAGAAAAATGAATTACTGCTTAATCGGTTTAACGAAGCAAAGAATGCTGGCTTGCTTCCTGTTCTTTCGGGAGGAAACCAGTTGGCGCAACTTGATGGCAGATATCAGGTTGATCTAAAAACTGGATATGAGCGGTCGCGAATCATGAAGAAGGTCCAGTATCTTATAGATTACGGAGTCGTTAGGATTTGGAATACACAGGTATTAGAACCTCCGAAGGAGGTTCAGGCTTTAAAACATCCAAAGAAAAATGTGGAGCGCGCTGTTCGGAAAAAGACCCCGGAGCAAAAAGCAAGGGAGCGAGCAGAAGTCTACTGTGATGCGATTTCGAATCTCAGTGAGAACTCAATTGAGGTTAATCCAGACGACTATAGGGGCTCTCGTTATCGAGTGAAGGCAAAGTGCTTGAAATGTGGCAACGAGTGGGAGCTAAGAGCGGATCACCTCAAGGACAGGTGTTGGTGCCCATGCTGCAAGAAAAAGAACAATTAGACATGTTCGGTTCTCTTATATAAAAGCGCTGACGAAAAACGGCGAACGCCCCTGTAGGCCTCTTCGGCCCGCAGGGGCGTTTTGCGCTGGGAAGGGGACGCGCGGACAATCGGCCGCGTGCCTTGACGGCACCGCGCATCTGGCGGCAGCCGCTTCCGCAAAAGTTCCTTCGCCCTCTACTCCTGCACCTTCAGCGCCAGGGCCAGGGGCACGCGCTTGATGCGGCGGATGTGTAGCAGCGCCACCGCCAGGTACGTGGCGAACCCGATGGCGATGACCTGCGCGATCGCGGCCATGGGCACGTAGATCTCGATGTTGCCGTTGTAGGCCAGCAGCATGGCGCGGAAGAGCAGCGTCAGCCCGCCGATGATCAGGGGTTGGCACACCACCAGCGACACCGCCACCGTCAGCGTGATGGAGCGCACATACAGGCGGCTGATCTCGGAATCGCGGTAGCCGAACACCTTCATGTAGCTGATTGCGCGCGCCGATCGGTCGATCACCGATTTCGTCAGCAGGTACATGAACACCAGAAAGATGAACACGGAAAGCCCCACCAGCATGCCGATCATGTCGTCCATCATACCGACGAACTGCTCGCCGATGGCGTCCATGCTCTCGGGCGTCAAGTCGCTGGCAAGGTAGCGTGCGTCCAGGTCAAGCGCCTGATCGGAGGCATAGCCGTTGAAATACCCGGCGTCGTTTCCGAAGAAGCGGTTGAAGTCGTCAAGGCTCATGTACACGGCCATGTCGGACTTCGTGCCCCAGGTGTACGCGTCGCCCTCGTAGGTGACATCGCGCGTTTCGTCCTCGTACTTGTCGTACAAGCTGACGGTTTGCCCGTCGGCGAAACCGAACTTGTCGATCAGCCCGCCGCCGAACACCACGCGCCCGTCGCCCACGGCAAGGTCGTCCCAATAACGCGAATCCTCGGGCACGCCGTACACGGTGATCGACTCCGTGCCCGATCCCTCGCCGCGATCGTAATCCAGCGAATACACGGCATACTTCTCGGCCTGCGCGATTTTATCCGCGCCGTTATCCACCGTGTTCACGGGGTGCACCGTGTCGGAGTCGGCGTCGACGTCGGCGGCCTTGTCAATCATGTCCAGCACGTCGTCGCGCGATCTGCCCAGTTCAGCGGCAATATCGTCAACCTTTTCGTAGAACGAATCCTGGGCTATGGCGAAATCATCCTGCGCACGGGTGAAAGCATCTTGCGCGTTGGTTGCAGCCTGCATGGACTCGATTGACGGGGAAGCCGTCAGCGCAGCTGCCGCATTCTGCAGCGTATCGGCTGCCGCCTGGAGCGTATCTCCCGCGTCCTCCAACGCATCGCCGGCATCTTCCGCAGCGGTCAGCTTGTCGCCTTTCACGCCCTGCAACTCGCTAACGGCCGCCCACGCATCGCGATCTTCCTGCGTGCCTTCGATTTCCAGTGGCGCTTTCAGCGTGTACATGTGCTCGGCGACCACGTTGTTGTGCAGGTTCTCGGCGTAGTGCGTCATGGTCGGCAAAATGGCCAGCGAGAACAGCAGCAGCATGCTGGCGAACCCGATTCCCACGAACAGCGTGGCGAAATTGCCCAGGTTGCGCAAGAACACCCGCATGCGGAAGCGCGCGATGAAGCTCAGGCGCTCGGGCAGGGCAAAACCGCGCTTCACGCCGCCTTTGCTGGTTTCGTGGCGCAAAAACTCCAGCGGGGTGTGACCCATCTTGCGCAAAAGCCCCAATAACGTGATACCCACGAGCGTCGCCACGGGCAGCACGGTGGTTTGCGCGAACACGCCCCAGCTCCAGGTGGCGTAGTAAGGCGGCAGGCTGTAGCTGCCGTAATACAGGTTGCGCATCGGCTCGCTCATCAGGGTGTAGCCGGCCACGTTGCCCACCACGGCCGCCGCGATGCCCACCGCCGCGGGCAGCGCCAGGTAGTGCGTCACCAGCTCGCGGCGACGATATCCGCTGGCCATCAGCGTGCCGATGATGGCGCTTTCCTCCTCGATGGTGCCCGACGTCAGCACCACGAACACGAACGCCATGATGGCGATGATCATGTACAGAAGCACGCTCCACATGGTGGAGTCGCCCGAAACGTCGTCGGCGGCGTAGCCGATTCCCTGGTTGGCGCTCGAGTCGGTCAGGTCGTCCACGGTCGCCCCAGCGTCGGAGAGCGCGCGAACCATATCCTTCTCGGCGTCGGTGCGCTGCGCCACGGTCAAATCGCGGTCGGCGAAACGCACCGAGTACGTGTACGCCGGCTGATGCCCGGTGGCCTCAAGCGCCGCAAAACCGCTTTCGGAAACCTCGGCCACGCCGAACGTCAGCGTGTTCACCGTGAAAGCGGAGTTGTCCTGGAACAGGGCCTGATTGTCCGATGTCGTCATGATGCCGCACACGGTGAAGCGCTGGCCGAACAGCTCCACCTCCTTGCCGACGGTTATGCCGTTGTTGGTGGCGAACACGCGGTCGATTGCCACCTCGTCGGCGGCCTCGGGCACGCGTCCCTCGGCGTATGCTGCCAGGTCGACCTGGGTGCGGTGCTGGTAGACGCGCAGCGTGCGGTCGCGCCCGTCGTCGCCTTGCGCATGGTCGAAGTCGGCGTCGAACGACCAGTTGCGGAAGATGTCCGCGCCGCCCGCTCCGGCGTCGCGCGCCGCGTCGGCGGCGGCGTTCAGCTGCTTGTCGGTGGCTTCGAAGGCGGTGGTGAAGCGCACGTCCTCGATCGAGTACTTCTCGGGCATGTCGTCGATGATGACGCCGATGGAATGCGCTGCCAGCAAAAAGCCCGACGTCAGCGCGATGGTCGCGGACATCAGCAGGAAGATGCCCAGGTATTTCCCCAGATTGTTCTTCAGCTCGCGCGGGAAGCGCTTGCGCAAAGGCGATGCCATGGCGCGCCTCCTACCAGGTCAGGTCGCGCGCGGCCATGCGCTCGACGTTCGCCGTGTCCTCGGCCAGCTTGCCGTCGCGCAGGCGCAGCACGCGGTGCGCCATGTGCTTGATCGCATCGTTGTGCGTGACGATGACCACGGTGCACCCGTAATCGCGGTTCACGTTCTCCATCAGCTCCAGAATCTCCTTCGACGTCTGGTAATCCAGCGCGCCGGTGGGCTCGTCGCACAGCAAAAGCCCGGGATTCTTCACCAGCGCGCGGCCGATGGCGCAACGCTGCTGTTGGCCGCCCGAAACCTGGCGGGGGAACTTCGCGCGATGCTCGTAGAGCCCAAGCGAGCGCAGCAGGTCATCCACGGGAAGGGGGTTTGCGGAAAGATGGGCCGTGACCTCGATGTTCTCGCGGATGGTCAGGTCGGGCACCAGGTTGTAGAACTGGAAGACGAAGCCGAGCTTGTCGCGGCGGTACTCGCCCAGTTGCTTGGACGTCAGGCTGGTCAGCTCCGTGCCGCCCACGTTTATCGAGCCGCTATCGGCCGCCTCCAGGCCGCCTACCAGGTTCAAAAACGTCGATTTGCCGCTGCCCGACGGGCCGAGCAGCACGCAAATCTCGCCTTTGTTCACGGTGGTGGTGACGTCGTGCAGCACCGTGGCGCGCGCCTCGCCTTCGCCATAATGCTTGCACAGGTCGCGAACCTGCAGGTAGGGCGTAGGGGAGGAAGCGGTGCCGGCGGCGCGGCTGGTGGATGCCACCTTGGGGGCGGAGGTGGCGGTGCCGGCTGCGGTAGACGTCGCCCCGTTTGCTTCGGTTGCGTGCGAGTCGATGCCGGCGGTGCCGGCTGCGTGCGAGTCCAGATTGTCGGTGCCGGTTGCGGTTGCGGGGTTCTTTCCCATGTCGCGCTCCTTCGCGGTATGCGGGAGCCCCGCGAGCGCCGATCGCGCCCGCAAGGGACCGCATTATAGTTTGCTAAGGAAAACTATATACCACAAGTTCGCCACAGGTTACAAGACACTTGGGACACTTGGGGACGTAGCACTATCTGTCCGGTTTCCTCGGCCACGACACTTTGGGGACGTAGCGCTAAGTGTCAGGGTTCTGCTCGATTCCCCTGCAATGGGATGAACGGGGGACACGTGCTTCTCTGCTTGCTGTCTCGAGAAGGCAAGCTCCGGGCCCGGACGCCTGGTGCTACGTCCCCGAAGCGTCCGAAAGCGCTTAGGAGGGGAAGAGAAAGGGACTCGCAGAACGATCGTTCTGCGAGTCCCCCAAAGAGCGCGAAATCACGTGGGTTATGCCTTGCTGTCGTCTTCGCCCTCGTCGTCTGATTCCGGCGCTTCGGGCTCGGGCTGCGCGATGCCAACGGTGCCGCCTGCAGTCCATGAGATCGGCGCGGCGTCGTACATCTCGGGAACAAACCGGCGTCCGGGCGCGGAAGCCTGACGGTCGACGTTGCCGGCGGCATTGCGATCGGGCGTCGGATTTCCGGCCGCCGCCTCGCTCGGCACGTTCGCCACTGGCGCTTTGGGCGCGTGGGCCCCGCGCACGGCGGCATCCGTTTGCGGTGCCTGCATCGGCGCGCCAGCCATCTGGGGCATGCCGGCCGCTACCGCCTGCGGCACGCCAGCCGCCTGCGGCATCACGCTCGCACCCGCCCCCGCAACCTGCACGGGCGCCATGGCCCCGGTGCGCGCGGCGCGCGGCATCTCGGCGTCGGGCGCGGCCTTGCCGGTGAGCTTGCGATGCAGGTCCATGCGGATGGACGCGTATTCGCTGACCAGCAGCACCAGCAGGATGCACATGACGATCAGGTATCCGATCACGGCGCCGGGCAGCCCCGTGAAGTTCACCAGCAGCACGGGCACGAACAGGCTGAACCCGAACGTGATCAGGTACAGCTTCGTCACGGCGCGCTGGCGGCGCAGCACGGTGATCACCTGGTACAGAAACTCGATGCCGGCGGTCACGCCGCCCGCCGCCAGCATCACGAAGCACAGCCCGCGGTACTGCTCGAAGTCGATGCCGTACAGGAAGCTCATGACGGCCAGGCCGAACCAGCTCATCGCGCCGGCGACCACCACGGTGATGCCCACGATGATCACGAACATCACCACGATGATCAGGTCGAACTTCTTGCGTTTCGCCGGGTCCGCCCAGGCGTTGGCCATCTTCAGCAGCATGGGCTTGTAGATGAAGCCGCTGGTCAGCAGAATGGCGTGCGCGGGGAAGTACAGCGCGTTGTAATACAGCTGGTTGTCGTAGGACAGTGCGCCTTCCATGACGAACTTCGGCATGTTGTCGATGAGGTTGTACATGAACAGCGCCACGAACAGCGGGAAGCACTGCTTGAGCAGGCCTATCACGCGCTTGGCGTTCGCGCTGCGCGACTTCGGCGTCTCAAGCTGGGCCAGCGGGAACGTGAACACCACGAACGTGATGGCGGCGATGACGGCCATGACGATGCTCGACACTCCCACGTTGCGCGTGATGAGCAGCGCAAGTGAGAATCCGATGAGCGCTGCTGCCGATCTGAAGGCCTGCGAGATGCCGGCAAGGTAGAGCTTGTCAACCTGCTGCAGGCGGCCTTCGTACACGTCGGCCAAAGCGTCGACGGCCTTATAAAGGTACACACCTAGGCTCATGAGCCACATCTGGTCGGCATATCCGCGGAACTTGCAGTACGTGATGCCGGCCACCAGCATGATGACCACGGTGAGCGCGCGGTTGGCCTGGTAATCGGCGAACGAGTACTCCTCGTCAAGGTCGGATGCTTGGAAGTTTCGCACGCCGTAGTTGCCCACGAACATGAGCAGAAGCGCCGTGACGAAGGCCAGCGAGAACATGCCGGCCTGTTCGGCGCCGGCCAGCTGCGTGACCACGATGGTGAGCACGGGGAACACCATGCCCCACAGACCTACGCCTATCGTGTTCCACACGTAGTCGCGTGTGGTGCGGCCGGAGGCATACTCGGCTTCCTGCTCGGCCAGGCCGTCGCCGCTCACGGCGCCCAGCACGCGCGAGCACCAGGCCTCCACCTTGCGGGTGACGAAGCTTTTCTTGCGGGGTTTGCCGTTGCGGGAGCGTTTGCCGTGCTTGCCGCGCGGCATGGTCTCGGTTGCCTGGGCGCCCGGCATGGCGGCGGTGGGCTGTTGACCGGGAATCGCTTGCGTGGGCTGTTGACCGTAAACTGCCTGCGTCTGCCGGGTATCCCACCCGTTGCGCACCTGCTGCGCGTTGCGCGCGCGGCCATGCTTGCCGCGCCGCGCGCCGCCGATGACCTCGGTAGGCTGCTGACCTGGGATGGCCTGCGTGGGTTGCTGGCCCGGGATCGCCTGGGTCGTTGCGGCCGATTGCGCGGCTTGTTCCGCCGCGGCAGCCGCGCGCTGGCGCTGCGCCTGGGCGCGTTGCTCCTCGCGCACGTTGCGCGGGGCTGTGGGGTAAGGGCTTTCGGCGGCATTGAGCTGCACGCGTTCCAAATCGGGACGCTGTGCGGCGTGCTTTCCCGCCGAGGAGCCGGTATGTTCGTAATTGTTCATCCGACATATTATAGTGAGGTCGCTCGAAGCCGGCCGACCCTGCGTTCGATATTCACAGCACAAGCACCCCTCCGATGCCATGCCGTAGCTTGCCGTTCGCCGCTGTTTATGCATCGCTCCCACGTGAACAGGGGACGGAGGTGTGTTCACGGTCGGGAAAACTCGTGTTCCGAGCCGCGAAAGCGAAAAACCTTCTCCTCCGGGCTGGTAGGAGCGGAATCCTCCTGCCGGCGTCGCGACGCTTGAGCCGTTTGCCACCCATCCGCCCCGTTCGCCCAACCGCATCGTGCCGCGTTCGTTTCCAAAATGCCTGCGCTTGCTACTGAAAAACCTGCGTTTGCTCCTTCTACCAGGTGTTTTGTTGCATTTGGACAAAATCTGAGGGGGGGGGTTCTGTCTTATTGTATATAATCTGAGGTGAACAATAGAAACAGCGGGTGACCGCTGTTGCGAATTCGGGAATTTGGGAAATCGGGATCGGGGTGCACGATGGGGACTTTTCACCTTCTTGCATTGGAGGACAACGAGGAGTACCAGAAGGTGCTTCGCAGCATGCTGTCCAAATACCCCGGCAGGTCGCGGCTTGACGTCGACATTATATCCGGGGTCACCACGTTCGAGGCGCTTATGGCCTCGGATGATCGCGTCGACATCTTCCTCACCGACATCGATTTAGGCGAAAGCAACCCCTCGGGTATCGAGTTGGTCAGCCGCTATTTTCCCGCGGGCAGCTCCACCCAGGTCGTCTATATTTCCGGTCATGTCGAGTACTGCACGTCGGTTTATCAGACCGAGCATACGTATTTCCTGCTCAAGCCCATCAACCAATCCGACTTCGACGCCGCGCTCGATAAGGCGCTGTCCAACCTGCAGGACAGCCGCCAGCTTCCCGTGGCCATCCAGCACAACGGCACGGTCACCATGGTCGACCCCGCCGAGGTGGAGTTCGTGGAAAGCGAGCGCTGCAAGGTGCGTCTGCACTCCGTGCGCGGGGAATGCATCGAAACGTACGCCACGCTCGGCCAGATGCTCGATATGCTGCCCGAGTGCTTCGTCCAATGCCATAAAAGCTACCTGGTGAACATGGCGTGCATCGTGGAGCTGCGCCCGGGCAGCGTGCTGCTTCGTTCGGGCAGGGAAGTGCCCGTCAGTCAACGTCAGCGCACGTCGGTCCGCGACTCGTTCTTCCACTACGTGGGCCTCAACGCGCGGTAGGCGTTCGGCAGCATGTCCTCGCTCAAGATCGCCGTCCTTTGCGTTTTGGCGGTGTATCTGATGGTCGTCGCCTTCAACTTCATAACCAAGCTCCGCAGCGCGCGGCTTATGCAGAAGCTGTTGTGCATGCTGTTCCCTTTAAGCCAGATCTGCCTGATCGCCTATCCTCTGGTGTGCTCGGCGAGCTATGAGCTGCCGGCGGCTGCATATGCGTCGCTCATCGTGCTCGGCATCGCATGCGGGCCGGTCGACCTGCTGCTGTTCCGCGCGCTCGACCAGGCGTGCCGGTGGTTCGATTCGTCCAGCAAGGTGAACATGCTCCAAGAGCAGCTGCGGGTCCAAAGCGCCCTGCGGCAGCGTTCCCAGCGCGAGCGCGATCAGGCCGGCGCGTTGTGCGACCAGCTTCGCGAGCGGCTTGAGCAGGCACGCGCCGACTTGTGGGCGGACCAAGCGGGCAAGGTAGGCGAAAGCCTGGAAGACGTCATCTCCCTTATCGGGACGCGGCCTCGGCGATTCTGCCAGCATCCCGCCGTCGACGCGCTGTTGGAGCAGAAGGCCCGCGAGGCGCGCGATTCGGGCGCGTCCTTCCGTGCCGAAATCGACATCCCTGCAGATATCCCGTTGCCCGGCGTGGAGCTGTGCGCCGTGTTCTCCAACCTGCTGGATAACGCGCTGAACGCCTGCGCGAAAACACCTGACGGGGAGTGCCGTATCGAAACCACCGCGCGCATGTGGGGGATGTACCTGGTCATCGATGTGGAGAACAGCTGCCCGGGTTCGCAAGGGCGGGGCCGGGTTGCGGCTGTTGCGGCGTCCGACGATGCCGGCCGCGAACGCACCGGCGGCGCGCCCCACCCGTTCCCCGACCTGTCCGTGCCGCATGGCTGGGGGCAGGGCATCGTGCGCGAGGTGGCGCGACGCCATGACGGCACGTTCGAGGCGGGTCAGGTCGACGGTGTTTACCGCGTACGCGTGATCCTGAAGCAGGATCGGGCCGCGCAGGGTGGAGGTGATGGCGAATGGAGCCGATGATCCTCGGCGTTCCCGCCGCCGCGTTCGTGGTGCTGTCGGTCGTCGCGCCGACGTGGCTGGTATATCTGGGGTTCGAATCCCATATCCTGCATCTGCGGAATCGGTGGGCGTATTGGGTCGTGGGCCTGTCCCTTATGGTGTTCGCCCTATGCGTGAGAGGGTATCTGGCCGAGTTTGCCGATCTTTTGCTCGGCGTCCTCATGGCAGCGGCTCCTTTGCTGTTTGGAAGGGGAACGCTGGTCCGTCGCGTCACCTTATCGGCGTTCGGTCTGGTCATAGTGCTGCCAGGTGATCTGTTTCTCGATATGACGTTCGATATCCTGGCGGGCGCCACCGTTCACGATTACGCAACGGTTGCGGCCAACGCCACGCTGTTCGCATGTGCGACGCTGCTCGAGGTGCTTGTCGAGATGTCGCTGTTCTGGGGGCTTACCGCGTTGGTGCGAAGGTTTTACCCGGAAGAAGGGGCGGATGCCTCCGCGCCGTCGTCGCGTCGTGCGTCGGTCATCGCCTCGTCGTTCGCGCTGTTCTCCGTCGTGCAGGCCCTGCTGTTGGCGTTGTGTTTCAGCGTTGTGGTGGGGCCCTGTGATGCCGATCTGGCGCTGTTGCGCCTGTTCTGCCTGCTCATGCTTTTGTGCTTCGGCGTGGATGCCGCGCTGCTGCTTGCGGTGGGCAGGTTCCGCGGCAAAGTGCGCGACGACGCTCGCGCCGCCGACTTGAGCGGCGAACTCGACCGATATCTGAGCGATTACGAGGTGACGGTGGAAATGGCCCAGCGCTCGGCGCGCCTGCGCCATGACCTGCGCAACCAAGTTCAGGTGGTCAACGCGCTGGCCGAACGCGGCGAGTTCGAGCTTGCCGAGCAGCATATCGACGCCATGCTGAAGGAGTTGGACGGGCGATAGCGTTGCGTTCTCGGCGGGCGTCGGGATGCTCGCTGGTCCTCCTTGTTTCCGGCGGGTTGCCGCGCGGCTTTCCCACGGTTGGCCGGGCGCCCCGCGAGCGGCTGACCGGCTCCTCCGTTCGCCCGCCCGCCTGCGCTTTCATGTGCGGTTTCGGTTGCTTCCTGCCGCTGGCGCGCCGCGTGCCGCGCAGGCCGGCCTCGCGTGTGGTAGGCTAGCGGACCAAAGAGAACGCACTCCTTCGAAAGGGGCCCGTCATGACCGATGCCGCATCCACGCTTCCCGCCGTTTACGCCGCCGCGCAAACCCCGCTGGCAGGTGCCGCAACCGCCGACCTCGTTCGCAGCCTGGGCACCGCCGCGCAGCCCGATATCGTCGCCGCGCGCCGCCTGCTCCATCGCTTTCCCGAGGTGTCCGGTCATGAGGCGAACACGCAGAAGCTGCTGTGCGAACAGCTCGATGAGCTGGGCGTTCCGTACCGAAAGCTCGACAATAACGGCATCATCGCAACCATCGCCGGCACCGCTCCCGGGGCGTACGACGCCGATGGGGTGCCGGCGCGCCGCGTTGCCCTGCGCGCCGACATGGACGCGCTGCCCGTCACCGAGCAGACGGGCCTTCCCTTCGCCTCCGAAAACCCCGGCGTCATGCACGCCTGCGGCCATGATGCGCACATGGCTATGATGCTCGGCGCTGTGCGCATCTTGCGAGATGCCGCCGATTCTCTGGCAGGCGAGGTCCGCATTATCTTCCAGCCCGCCGAGGAGATCTCCATCGGCGCACTTTCCATGATCGAGGCCGGCGCGCTCGACGGAGTGGACGCCATTTACGGTGCGCATATCTGGAGCGAAGTGCCCGCCGGCACCGTGTCCTGCACGCCCGGGCAGCGCATGGCCAACACCGATTGGTTCCGCATCGACATCGACGGCGTCTCGGCGCACGGCTCCATGCCGCACAAGGGCGTGGACGCCGTGGTGGTGGGAGCCGAGATGGTCACCGCGCTTCAGGTCCTGGTCAGCCGTGATGTTTCCCCATTCGAACCTGTGGTGGTCACTGTTGGCGAGTTCCACGGCGGCCAGGCGCGCAACATCATGGCTGGCCACGCGTGGCTCACCGGCACCGTGCGCACGTGGTCCGAGGGCCTGCGTTCCGAGGTTCCCGATCGCCTGGAGCGCATCGTCAGCCGCATCGCCCACGCGTTCGGCGCTAAGGCGCGGTTCACGTTCGAGCCGGGCAACGCCGGGCTTGCCAACGACCCCACGTGCGCCGAGGTGGCGCGCCAGGCGGTGATCGACACGCTGGGCGAGCAGGGCGTCGCCGACTACCGCGGCACGCTGTCGGGTGAGGACTTCAGCGAGTACCTCCGCATCGTGCCGGGCGTGTTCTGCTTCGTAGGCACCAGGAATCCCCAGGTGGGAGCCGATCACCCGCAGCACAGCTGCCACTACACCGTTGACGAGGACGTGCTTGCCAAGGGCAGCATGGTGGCGGCCCAATGGGCTTGCCGCATGCTTTCGGGCGCTAAGGAATAGCGACGCGCGGGCTTGCGCGCTTCTTGTCCTTTGCGATGGCCTTGCCGATATCCGTGTCGTTTTATTCGGTAAGCGGTATAATGCAGTGGTTCAATATCATTCGCAATCGAAAGGACATGCCATGCCGGAGATGATCTCGGTCGAGCAAGCGCGTGACCTGGTTCTATCCCATGTTTCCCAGCTGCCTGAGGAAACGGTTCCCGTGTTGGATGCGGCCGGCCGCGTTGCCGCCGTCGACCTGAAAAGCGATATCGACATCTCGCCGTTCGCCCATGCCGCCATGGACGGGTTCGCCATGCGCGCGGCCCAGTTGCAGTCCGCAAGCCCCGAATCGCCCGTCGAGCTGGACGTCATCGCGGAGGTCGCCGCCGGCGACACCTTCGAGGGCGATATCCCCGAGGGCGCATGCGTGCGCATCATGACCGGCGCGCCGCTGCCCGCGGCCGCCGACGCCGTGGTGAAGTACGAGATCGTGCGCAACGTGGAAGGCGACGGCCGCCCTGGCAGCCGCGTCGCCTTCGAGGCGCCTGCCAAGCTGCGCGGCAACGTGCGCGAAGCGGGCGAGGAAGCGCGCGCCGGCGAGGCCGTTGTGCGCGCCGGCGAGGTCATCAACGCTGCCGGCGTGGGCTTTTTGGCCGGTTGCGGCGTGACCGAGGTTCCCACTCCGCGCCGCCCGCGCGTGGCCATCATCTCCATCGGCAGCGAGCTCGTTCCGCCCACCCAGGTTCCCACTGCCGGCAAGATCCGCAACTCAAACGGCTATGCGCTGGCCGCGGCCGCGCGTGCCGCTGGCGCGCTTCCCACCATGCTGCCCATTGTGGAGGATTCGCTTGAGGCCTTGAAGGTGGCGGTGCTGGAAGCGGTGCGCGAGTACGACTTCGTGGTTACCAGCGGCGGCGCCTCCGACGGCGACTTCGACTTCATCAAGCCCTGCGTCGAGCAAACCGGTGAGCTGCTCATGACCCGCGTGAACATGCGCCCGGGTAAGGCGCAGACGTTCGGCCTGGTCAACGGCACGCCCGTCTTCGGTCTGCCGGGCAATCCGGCCGCGGCGTACTGCGGCTTCGAGATGCTCATCCGTCCGGCGCTGCGCAAGATGCAAGGGTATTCGAACCTGCAGCGCCCACTCGTGAAGGCGCGCCTTTCGCGCGACGCGAAGAAGGGCGACACGCGCCGCATCTACCTGCGCGCCACCATCACGAAGGACGCCGACGGCGCCTACGCCGTCGAGCCGGCGAAGAACCAGAGCTCGGGTCTGTTCGGCGTCATTCAGCGCAGCAACTGCCTGGCGGTTCTGCCCGAGGGCGGGGAAGGCCGCACGGCCGGCAGCCTGGTAGAGTGCATCCTGCTCGACGTCAACGAGGACGTGTGCCTGTAGCCGGCACGCGTTGGTCGATTTGCGAACCGGGCTACGGGCGGGAAGGCCTACAGCCCAGATCGCCGGCATGCGCTTCGCCGGCGCTTAACCTTGGTATAAGGAGGAATCAATGACCGAACACGATCACGCATCCGCGCCCATCACGTTCGCCATCATCACCTGCTCCGACACGCGCGGCATGAAGCAGGACACCGCCGGCGCGGCGCTCGAGCAGCTCATCGCCGACAACGGCTGGGTATGCAAAAACCACGTGGTGGTGAAGGACGAGGTGCCGCAGATCAGCGCCGCCATCATGGAAGCGTGCGACACCATCGACGCCGACGTCGTCCTGACCTGCGGCGGCAGCGGCCTGTCGCTGCGCGACGTCACGCCCGAGGCCACGCAGGCCGTGTGCGACCGCAACGTGCCCGGCATCGCCGAGGCCATGCGTGCCCACAGCCTGGCCATCACGCCGTTCGCCATGCTCTCCCGCGCGCTGTGCATGCAGCGCGGCACGCACCTGGTGGTGAACCTCCCGGGAAGCGAGAAGGCCGCCCGCGAGAACTGGGACGGCATTGTAGCCGCCCTTCCGCACGCCGTGAAGATGATGGCCGGCGGCGGCCATTAGCAGCGGACACTTGGGGACGGAGGCTTATCTGTCCGGATTGGGGGTGTCGGGCTTTCGGCGCTCCGACGCCTGTCGGCGCGCGTTTGCTTTCGGACGGTTAAGAATCCGTCCCCAAGCGTCCGGCGGCGGGCGAAACGACGCCGTCGGTTCATGGCAAGCTGCGAGTTGAAGACGCTGCGTATAACGAGTGATCCCGGTTGAGCGCAGCGTAAAAGTAGCGGGTCCCGCAGCACGGTCTGAGCTGCGGGACCCGCTTTGCGTCCGGGATGTGTGCTGCGTTGCGGCACTGCTTTGCGTTTGGATGTGCGTTATGTTGTGACACCGCCTCGCGTTTCGCGAAATATCGCGTTATTTCGCCTGGTGAAGCGCCTTTTGCCTACTCGTCCTTTTGGGCGACCAGCAGCAGGATGCCGGAAACCATGTTCAGGAACAACAGGGTGCAAACGCCAAGGGCCACGGTATTGGGCTTTTTGCCCTTGTAGACACCCCAGGAGCGAACGGTCATGGGAATGCCCCAGGCCAGGGGAATAAGGCCCAGGCCGAGCGTCGCGATGCCGCCGATCCCGATGACGACCAAGGCCACGATGTTCATGATGAAGGCGATCAGGCGCAGCGTCTGGTTGCTTCCCTCCACGACGTACGTTTGCTCGGGCGCGGGAACGCCGTAAGGCGGCTGCGGCGTAGCGTACGGCTGCTGAGGCGCGGCGCCGTAGGGCGATTGCGGTGCAACCGGCTGCTGGGCGGCAACGTATTGCTGCGGTGCCGCCGTAGGTTGCTGGGCGACAGGCGGGACCGGAGCTGCAGGTGGGACCGGTGCGGCGGTTGCCGCGGGTGCGGCCGGCGGAATCGGCGCGGCGGGCGCCGTCGGGGCTGCGGGAGCCTCGGGAACGGCAGGCGCTTCGGGCGCCTCGGGCTCCGGGGCCGCGGCATTCAGGGGCGTTCCGCAGTTGCCGCAGAATTTCGCATCGGCGACGTTCTCGGTTGCGCAGTTGGGGCATAGCATGGCAGTACTCCATTTCTCTTGTCCCGGGCGGGCTTTGCGAATAGATTGATTGCGAACCGCTGCCAGCCCGTAAACCACTTGGACTTATTGTAACTTATCGGTGCAGTTTTTATGGACGTTACGCTGGAATAGCGTTGCATAATCCCGGAAAACGTGGGGGAGTGAGGTTCGACAGCTAACCCTCCGTCCCCAAGTGTCAGGGGCGTTCGGCCCGCTTGCTGCCGGTATCTGCAGGGTTTGCGCAGAAGCGTCCCCGCATTTCCCCAGTGATATACTTGTCTCCGCTATACGGGAGACCCGTCGCGCGTCACGGCATCGCCGTGCGTCGGCATCGCCGACCTGCGTATTCGGGCAAAGCAAAGGTTTCAAGAGGGTGCAGAACATGGCAGACAATACTCAGCTTCCCAACGGTTTCACCGGTTTCGCGTTCCGCAAGCCGGCGGGCGGTACCAGCGCGGCGGACGCCATCCGCGAGCGCGAAGCCCAGCGTGCGGCCCATGCCGGCCAGCCTGCGCCTGCGCAAACGCCTCGTCGCGGCGGGGTGAACGGCTTCCTGACCGAGCGCGAAGCGGCATCCGATGCTGCCAATGAGGTGCGCGGCGCGTTCCAGTACAACCGCGACCATGAGGAAGCGGCCGCTTATTCCGCAGACGGGGAAACCTCCGAAGGCCGCGTGGAATTCGACCCCGAGAAGCTGGCCACCATCCCCGAGAAGGACCGTCGTTGGGCCTGGTTGGAAATCGACCTGAACGCCATCCGCCACAACGCCTCCGCCGTCAAGAAGATGATCGGCTCGGGCCGCCATATGATGGCCGTCGTGAAGGCCGACGCATACGGCCACGGCGCGGTGCGCGTTGCGAAGACGGCGCTGAACTCCGGCGCCGACTACCTGGGCGTCGCCACGGTCGACGAGGGCATCAAGCTGCGCGAAGGCCTGGTCAACGCGCCTATCCTTATGCTCGCCGAGCCGCCTGCCAGCGCCATCCCGCTGCTGCTCGCCTACAAGATCATGCCGGCGGTCTACTCTTCCGAGTTCGCCATCAAATATGCGGAGGCCGCGGATTCCATGGGTTTGCGCGCGCCGTACCATCTGGCCATCAACACGGGCATGAACCGCATCGGCGTGCGCTGGGACGAAGTGGTGAACTTCATGCACCAGATCGGCTTCCATCGCGCGCTCGAGCTCGAAGGCGTGTTCACGCACTTCGCCACGGCGGACTGCCCGGAAACGCTCGACTTCCACATCCAGGCGAAGCGCTACATCGAGGCCGTCGAGGGCCTGCGCGCGGCGGGCATCAACCCCGGTATCGTGCACTGCGCGAACTCCGCCGCCGCCATCCGCTATCCCGACGTGCGCTTCGACATGGTGCGCCTGGGCATCGGCCTGTACGGTTACCAGCCCTGCCCTGAAACCACGCCGCTCATCGAGCTGCGCCCGGCCATGAGCGTGCACGCGCGCATTACCGACACGCGCCTGGTGCCCATGAGCGAGGGCGTCAGCTACGGGCTGAACTACCGCAGCCCCGGCAGCGTGAAGATCTGCACCGTGCCCGTCGGCTACGGCGACGGCCTGCGTCGCGGGCTGTCAAGCCGCACGGACTTCCTGGTCGACGGCGTGCGCTGCCGCCAGGTGGGCAACATCTGCATGGACCAGTGCATGTTCGAGGTGGATTTGCGCAGCTACGCACGCCGTCGCCGCGTCGATCCCCAGGTGGGCGACGAGGTCCTCATCGTGGGCCAGCAAGGCGACGCCATGGTCACCATCGAGGAGATGTGCGAAACCCTGGGCACCATCCCGCACGAGCTGTGCATCGGCTTCGCCCAGCGCATGCCGCGCTACTACGTGTAGACGGGGAAGCGGGGGCTGCACCGCGCTGGCGAGCCTGACTGGATCCTTTCGCCAAGTCGGTGCACGGCCGAACCCCTAGCGCCTTTTGGCAAGTGAAAGAAAAAGCCTTCCGTTTCCGCAGCGTTGGGAACGGAAGGCTTTCTTGTATGTGTAGGTTTCAGAATCGTGTGAGATGGCGAACGGGGGAAGTTGCTGGCTGCCGCGCTTATCCGCGAACGCCGCGGTAGCGTTGCTTTCCGGGTTTTCCGCGCTTTCGCCTGCGGCCTCCTCGACCGTGCGACGCCTTCGGTCAGCGTCTTCCCGCTACTGCAGCGTGGCATCGACGGCGCTGATGAGCGCGTTGCGCAGGCCGGCGGCCTCGAGCGCGGCCACGCCCTTGATGGTGGTGCCGCCGGGGCTGCACACGGCGTCCTTCATGGCGCCGGGGTGCGTGCCCGTGGCCAGATGCAGCTGCGCGGTGCCGGCCATCATCTGCGCGGCCAGGCGATAAGCGGTGGCGCGGGGCAGGCCGTTCTTCACGCCGCCGTCGGCCAGCGACTCCAGGAACATGGCGGCGAAGGCGGGGCCGCACCCGGCGACGGCGCTGGCGGTCGAGAGCAGGTGGCCCGCAACGGGCTCGATGAGCGCGATGTCGCCGAACAGCCCGGTGAACGTTTCCCATTCATCGGCGCTGAGCGAGTGCTTCTGCTCGCAGGCGATCACGCCGCAGCCCACGGCAATGGGCGTGTTGGGGATGGTGGAAAGGTGGTGGCTGCCGGCTCCCAGCAGGTCCTCGTAGAAGTCGAACAGCAGGCCCGCGGCAACCGACACCACGGCCTTGCCGGCAAGCGCTTCGCGCGCCGGCGCCAGCACGTCGGCCACCATGTAGGGCTTCACGGCCACGATGATCAGGTCGCTTGCCTCGGCGACTTCGGCGGGGGTGTGCACGGCGTTCGCGCCCAGCGGCTTGCAGCTGGCCTCCAGCTTGTCGAAGTGCGCGGCGCAGGCGGTGATGCGGCCGCCATCGAAGCCGGCGTGGTTCACCAGCCCCTTCGCCATGGCCTGAGCCATGTTGCCGAACCCGATGAAGCCGATGCGTGCGGTGCTTGCGTCCATTGCGTCTCCTTTGCCGTGTTGCTCCCGTTGTCCGCGATTCGCGTTGCAGATGATTCTACGCCATCCCCATGTCCAGCGTGTGACGAAGCGCCCAGTGGCGAAGGGGTTGCGCGGCAAGTGGCCCAGCCGGCAAGTGGCCGGATGGCCAGATGGTCAGGTGGTGAAGCGGCTGCGCAGCGCGACAGCCGGCTGACGAAGGGGCTGCGCGGTGCGATGGTTGGGCGGCGAAGCGGCCGCGCGCTGTGGCGATCGCGCGGCGAAGCGGCCGCGTGCGGGCCAGTCGAACGTCCGATGAAGTGACCGCGCAGCGCTGCGGTCGCGCTCCGAAGTGGTTTTGGCAAAACCAACAGAATCTAATATGCGGGTAAACCGAAAAACACGGATTGGGCCAAAAAATATCAATCTGTCCCACTAAATCCCTATTCAATCGTATCGGTATTCCACAGCATTATGCACAAAAACCAAAACATGCCCTATTCTTCGGTAGATATTTCGCATACTTCGCAGGGTACCGCGACCGCTCACCGGGAAAACCCGCATGCTGCAAATCCTCGATGCAGCGTGCGTCTCGTTCAGGCGTATGGTTGTTCTCGAAGGTTCCGGACCTTTCCGAACCCTCATGCAGGCTTCCGTGTTTGCCGTCGGGGCCGATCTGCGCGGCCCCGACGGCAATCAAGGCAACTTCTGCAAGGCGCATGACGAGGCGCCGTGTCTGCTGGGGGATCCCGTTCTGAAAAACGAAATCGCTGATGACGAGTGAAACAGGTTGCGTGCCGCCAGCGCGAAAGCGCGGCGTATCGCGCCCGGCCCCGTGCGCCTTCGCACGCTGGGGCAGGGTGTGCCGTCTCCGCCAAGACCGAGTGCTCCGCATGGGCGCGGCCGATCGGCTGCGCGCCTTCGCACGGCGCCCTTCGCCTTGGTGCGCCCCGGCGCGCGAACCTGTGAGAGGGGATGCGAATCCTATGAATCTATCTCGAAGAGGTTTCCTCAAGGCCACCGGCGGCGCGCTTGCCACCAGCCTGGCTTTCGAGCTGTCCTCGCAAACCACGGCCTTCGCTGCCGAGACCGAAAAGGAATGGAAGCTCGAGGGCACCGAGGAACACACCAACATCTGCTGCTATTGCGCCGGCGGCTGCGGCAGCCTGTGCTCGTCGCGCAACGGCGAGCTGATCAACCTGGAGGGCGACCCGGACCATCCCATCAACGAGGGCGGTCTGTGCCCGAAGGGCGCCACCATGTTCCAGCTGCGCAATATCGTGGATCCGGCCACGCGTCAGGTCGTGAAGAACCCCGATCGCGTGACCAAGCCTATGGTGCGCCGTCCCGGGGCCAGCGATTGGGAAGCAATCACCTGGGACGATGCCGTCAAGGAGATCGCGCGCCACGTGAAGGACACGCGCGATGCGACGTTCGTCGAGCGCCGCGAGGACGGCTTGACGGTGAACTATACGCCCGCCATCGCCAGCCTGGGCGGTTCCCAGGAAAACTCCGAGGAGCAGTACCTCATCACCAAGATGATGCGTTCCCTGGGTATCGTCGCCCTGGACAACCAGGCGCGCGTGTGCCATAGCTCCACGGTGGTGGGCCTGGCCCCCACGTTCGGCCGCGGCTCGATGACCAGCCACTGGACCGACATGGCCAACACCGACTACATCCTGCATTGCGGTTCGAACAGCTGCGAGAGCCACCCGGTGAGCAGCCTGCACCTTGAGCGCGCTCACGAGCGCGGTGCGAAGTGGATCGTCGTCGACCCGCGCTACACCCGCACCGCCGAGCAGGCCGACATCTACTGCCCGCTGCGCAGCGGCACCGACATCGCCTTCTACGGAGGCATGTACAACTACATCATCGAGAACCTCATCGAGCCGGGCTTGGCCGAGTACAACCGCACGGGGCAAAACCCTGCGAACTACAACTTCGAGTACTTCGTCAACTACACCAACGCCAGCTACCTGCTCGACCCCAAATTCGCCTTCGATGCTGCAACGGGCCTGTTCAGCGGTTGGGAAGAGGAGTCCAAGACCTACAACAACCACTCGTGGCATTACCAGACGGAATCCACCGAGGAGTGGGACACGTCGGCTTCGGGCGACTACGCATGGGTCAAGGGCGAAGGCGTGCCCGAGTTCACGCCGCCTGTGTTCACCAAGCCCAAGCGCGATATGACGCTGCAGGACCCCATGTGCGTGTATCAGCAGTTCAAGAAGCATTACGAGCGCTACGACCTTGACACGGTTTGCAGCGTGTGCGGCATGGATCGCGACACGTTGGAGCTCGTGTACAAAACGTACAGCGAATCGGGCGCCCCGGGCAAATCGGGCACCATCCTGTACGCACTCGGCCAGACGCAGCATTCCTACGGCGGTCAGAACACGCGCGCCATGTCCATCCTCCAGCTGCTGCTCAACAACATCGGCATCCCCGGCGGCGGCGTGAACGCGCTGCGCGGCGAGCCCAACGTCCAGGGCGCCACGGACATGGCCATGCTCGTCGACGAGCAGCCCGGCTATCTGAAGTGGGCGAACACCACCGATCGCTCCAGCTTGCGCAAGTGGCTGGAATCCCAAACCTATTCGGCGGGCTACTACACCAACAAGCCGAAGTTCATGGTCAGTGCGTTGAAGGAATGGTTCGGCGAGAACGCCACCGTGGACAACGACTACGGCTTCGACTGGTGGCCGAAGGTGCCTTCGGAGAAGGGCGCGCAGGACTTCACGCACATCTCCACGTTCGAGCTGATGGACAAGGGCATCATGAAGGGCTACTTCAACTGGGGCATGAACCCGTGCCATTCCGCCCCCAACGCCGGCTTCGTACGCCGTTCGATGGCCAAGCTCGATTGGCTCGTGGTGGCAGACCAGGTCGAGACCGAGTCCGCCTGCTTCTGGCGCGCGCCCGACATGAACCCCGCGGACGTGCAGACCGAGGTGTACTTCCTGCCGTGCGCGCTCATCTACGAGAAGCCCGGCATGATCTTGAACTCTGGCCGTTGGATCCAGTACCGCTACCAGGCCGTCGAGCCGTGGGACGAGGCCAAACCCGACTACGAGATGTGCGATCTGATCTGGACCGCCATCTGCGACCTGTACCGCCAGGAGGGCGGTGCCAACCCCGACCCGATCCTCAAAACCAAGTGGGATTACTACGTGGACGGCAAGATGGACCCGCGCCCCGTGGCCTGGGCCCTCAACGGCTATCGCGTGGCCGGCACCGAGTGCAACGCTAGCTCCGCGAACCCGAAGACCGACCTGCTCACGGGCTATTCCGAGCTTGCCGCCGACGGTTCCACCGCATGCGGCATGTGGGTGTATTCCGGTTTCTGGAACAACAACGACGCCCCGCTCGACGCCGCAGAGCAGCCCTGCGCCAGCCGCGACCTGTCCGACCCCACGGGCCTGGGCCTGTACCCGAAGTGGTCCTACGCCTGGCCGAACAACCGCCGCATCCTGTACAACCGTGCCTCGGCAGACACCAAGGGCAAGCCCTGGAACCCCGATCGCGCGCTGTGCGAATGGGATGGCCAGAAGTGGAAGCTCAACGACAACGCCGACTTCGTGGCCGTCAAGGGCGGCAAGCCGGTGGAGCCGAACAACAATGCGTTCTTCATGACGTGGGAGCAGAACGCGCGCCTGATCAGCTACGGCATGGTGGACGCGCCCATGCCCGAGCACTACGAGCCCTTCGAAAGCCCGCTCGAGCGTAACATCATGAACGGCAGCTTGGCGAACCCGTGCATCAAGTTCGCCGGCAACGCCTCCACGGCGCACGCCGACTTCAGGGAGTTCCCGTACGTGGCCACCACATACTCGGTGACCGAGCACTGGCAGACCGGCGGTCAGACGCGCATGTGCCCGGCGCTCATCGAGGCCATGCCCACCCAGTTCATCGAGCTGTCCGAGGAGCTGGCGGCGGAAAAGGGCATCAAGAACGGCGACAAGGTGCACGTGTGGAACAACCGCGGATCGGTGGAGATCCCCGCGGTGGTCACGCGCCGCGTGCAACCGCTCACCGTCAACGGCGAGAAGCGCCACCTGGTGGGCATGACGCACCACTACAGCTGGGCGGGCGTGTTCGGCACGGACGTCAACACGGTGAACGACCTGACGCCCAACGTCGGCGACCCCAACTCGTTCATCCCGGAATACAAAGCGTTCCTCGTGAACATCGAGAAGGCATAAGGAGGAGTGGGAAACATGTCTGAGAAAGCGATTCTGTTCGATTCCTCCAAATGCACCGCCTGCAAAGGCTGCCAGGTGGCGTGCAAATGCTGGAACGAGCTTCCCAGCCCCACGGAGCTCAACGCGTGCGCGGCGAGCTTCACTGGAACGTACCAGAACCCGCCCGATATCAACGGCACCACGCGCCTGATCATCTCGTTCAACGAGACCGAGCCGGCCGCCGCGCTTGCCACCAAGCCCATCGGCTGGGCGTTCGGGCGCCGCAGCTGCCAGCATTGCGACAGCGCGCCCTGCGTGGCCGTGTGCCCGCATGGCGCGCTCACCCAGGACCCGGACACGGGTTTCGTCAACGTTGACCAGGCGCAATGCGTCGGGTGCGGCTATTGCTCGAGCGCGTGCCCGTTCGACGTCCCGCGCTACGTCGGCGGCGAGGGCCCGCTGGCCCAGCTTCGCCTGGAGAAGTGCACGGGTTGTCTGGACCGCGTGAAGCACGGCATGGAGCCGGCGTGCGTGGCCACGTGCCAGCCTGATGCGCTGACGTTCGGCG
Organism: uncultured Senegalimassilia sp.; assembly: GCF_934636665.1. Classification (GTDB taxonomy): domain Bacteria; phylum Actinomycetota; class Coriobacteriia; order Coriobacteriales; family Eggerthellaceae; genus Senegalimassilia. Next base: position 135,650 of record NZ_CAKUAT010000002.1, on the reverse strand, counting down.
ACCGCGATGAGCTGGTAGCCACCGCCCGCGAGAAGGTCGCATGGCTGCGCGAACGCGGCTACGAGAACGCTTGCGTGGCCGGCGATTCCGATGATTATCCCACGCATGTGCTGCACGTGTTGAAGTACGGTTACGAGGCCCATGGCATGGTCGAGCATCCGCAGGTGCCGGCGACGGTGGAGATGACCCGCGTGATGAAGCCGATCACCGGCGCCCTGTCCGGCCTGACGGTGGTGGGCTTGGCCGCCATGTTCGGCCTTGCCGCAGGGTACAAGCGCGATAAGTTGGCCTACAACCCCGAGACGGGCGACACCATCGACGTCGACAAGGGCGTGGTCGTCAAGCAAGGCGATGGCCAGGATGAGATGAGCGTGATGGAGCACATCACGGAGAACATTGGCCGGAAGGGAGGCCGATAATGGGCAAGAGCGTGAGCGTTTCCCCGCAGGATTGGGCAAGCGATCAGGAGTTCCTGAGGCGCGAGGCCGCGGCGGGAGAGCGGCGCATCAAGCGTCACTCGCGCCAGACGCGCTGGACGCACGGCATCACCATCGTCTGCTGCCTGCTTCTGTGCGTATCGGGCCTGTTCGTGTTCGTGCCGGCGCTGAGTCAGGCCCTTGGCGCGCAGGCGGTGTTCACTATCCGCATGTCGCATCGCGTTATCGGCGCCGTGTTCGTGCTGGTGCCGCTGATCAGCGCCATCATGGCTCCGAAGGGCGTTGCGCATGTGTTCAAGAACCTGTTCGCGAAGTGGAACAGCGATGACAAGAAGTGGATGCTGCTGTTCTTCCCGTACCTGTTCATGGCGAAGTGGATCCACATGCCCGACCAGGACGAGGTGAAGTCCGGTCAGCGCTTCGCCGACGGCATGCTGTGGCTGGCGGGCGCGCTCATGGGCGTCACGGGCGTGCTGCTCGTGCTCAACGGCTGGCTTGTGGATTTCGGCGGTGCTTCTGGCGTTATTCTGTGGCTGCATGACCTGGGATTTCTGTTAATCGCCGTGTTCGGCTTGGCGCATATCTTCCTGGGTGCGGGCATCTTCCAGCCATATCGCGGCACGATCCGCCTGATGTTCGGCGACGGTACCGTCAGCGAGTCCGATGCGCTGTACCACTGGGGCCATTGGGCGCGCAAGGAACTGGAGAGCGGCAAGAATGTGGTCCGCAAGTAGCGGGTTCGCCGCGCTGCGGTTTCGCGCAAAGGAATAACGTTGCAGGGTGCGCCGACCTTCGAGCCGGCGCACCCTGTTTAGTAGTGGGCGGGTTGTGCTGTTGGTGTCGAGTCTGTTCAGCTGGCAGCGAGGGTGATGACGCTCGTGAGGCGCGCTTTTGCGACTTGCAAACCTGCCTAGCCAGTAGTCTGCGGTGCCTCCTAGACGGAAACGTGGCTTTTGCCCGAGCGCAAAAGCCACGTTGTTGCGTCTTCTCCGATGGTCCAAAGGGTTATTTGCTCAATGCCCAAGCGATGCCCTTCGCCATGCGTAGGGCGGGTTCCTTGAAGTGGTTGCCGGGGTTTTGCTCGAATGTGGTGGGCACGCCTCTGGCTTCGAACAGCTCCACGACATCGCGCGTGCCTTGCGCCACGTTGCGCAAAAGCCGGCTGGGCGTGCGCGCCTCCTTGCTGCCAAGCGAGAAATATGCGCAGGCGGGTTTGCGGGCGAACTCGTTCGCGGCGGCATAGCCGGTGAAATCCGGGTACCACAGCGACCCCGATGCGCTTGCAACGCGCCCGAACGCGGCGCTGTTGAAGCAGGCCCACGTGGCGAACAGTCCCGCAAGCGAGTAGCCTGCCAGCAAGCGTTGCTCGGGTTTGCGCGGCGCGTCCCCTTCGACGCGCGGGATGATCTCGCTTTCAAGCAGGCGGAGCTGTTCGGCCGCTTTGCCCGCGAACGGCGCGTCGTCGGCGAACAGCCCGGGGCATTCCCAAGGCGTCAGATCATCGTTCCAGCAACGTGGCAGTATGGCGGTAAGCACGAAATCCCGGCAACCAAGCTCGCGGCAAAGACACCGCACCTCGGACCCATCGCCATCGTGAACATGCAGGTAAACTACCGGAAGGCCGTCCGGGAGGGCCGGGTTCGCTTCGCTGGATCGGCCCTCGCCGGCATCAGGGCGCGCTTCGCCTGCGCAATGCGCCGGCGTGTGCACGGCTACGCGATTCCCGCAAACCGTGAACTCCCTGACTATGTCTTCGCTACCCATGTTTTGCCTCGTGTGCGTTGAAACGCATTTCGCTCTTGATGCTTCGTTTCGTCCTGGATGCGTTCTTTTCTATTTGGGTTCCGCGCCGGGCATGCCGCTGCTGTTTTGCCCCGCGTGCGCGCCCGACAATCATCTCGTGCTTGCGATTCGCTTCGCGTACGCCCTGGCTTTTTGCCAGCTTCGCCTCGCTTCAAGAGCAGATGCGCTAGGAGCGGAACGTGATGCCTTCGGGCAGGTCGTTGGGGTCGAAATCGTCCTCGTCGTTCTCTTCGGTTTCGGCTGGTGCGACAGCGACGGGCTCGGGTTCTCGCGCTTCGCCGAACGCATCCTCGAACGGGGTGAAGACGGCGCGTGGCACGGCGAACGTGATGTGGTCGATGGCCCCGGGGTGCGCGGCGATCCAGGCACGGAACAACTCGATGACCACCTCGGGATCGAAGCCCTGCGGACCGGCGCCGAACGCGCCCACGATCAGCGTTTCGGCCCCGTTGGCTGCAGCGATGCGCAGCAGCGCCTCCACGCGGGCGCGCAACGCCGTCTCGACCTCTCGCTCGGAGCGGTGATTCTCCAACGCATGGATGCGGTTGGGCTCAGGGATGGCCAGCACATCGGCACGGCGGATATCGCCGTCGTGGACGAACGCCACCTGGGGCAGGTACAGCGCGCGGTCGGTGTAAAGCTGGCCGGACGCAAACCCGCGGTTGGCGGCATGATACGTGCTTTTGCAGCCGCACAAAACCGGGTACAGATTGCTCTCCGAGCACAGGATCTGCTCGGGCCCGAAAGCGCCATCCTCGTACGCGCCGCCCGGGCGCATGAACGAGCACGGGTCCACGACCACGGTCTTACCCTTCGCGCTATGCACCGCCTTCACGGTAAAATCGCTGGTCACGCTGGTGGTGGTTGCCGCGCCCTCCTCGACTTCGGGCAGCTCAAGCTCGCGCCCTTCGCCGTCTTCGTAGATGACGGCGGCGTCGATGGTTTCCTGGGTGTCTTTCGCGAACGCCCCGCGCATCAGCGCAAGGTTGCTCGCGGCGGCGGCTTTTCTCTCATCGCGTGTAGGCATGGTCTCTCCTTAAGGCAGATGATTCGACTTACCGTTCATCGTAGCAGCTGGCAAGCCCGCCACAGCCCGATGTTTCCGCGATTTAACGCAACCGTTGGCAACGGCGTCCCACCGCCCGCGGGCGGCGCGCGAACGGTGGTTTAAAACCGTCCAGAACTTGCATTTTGTACCTTCCAGGCTGGGTGGTTCGCCCCATGCGGGCATTGCCGGCCGCTGCTTGCGGATGCGGCAGCCATCCCCTATGGACTTCCAATCATTACCTCGTTTACCGCGCTTTTTTCGCTGTTGTGCTAGGCTGTTGACCAAGGAAAACGTTGCCTGCTTGCGCGGTTCGCAAACCCACCAGCTACGCGATGGGCACGTCACCGTCCGATGCACGGAAAGGGGCAAACCATGCCGAAACCGCATATTCCGCTCGATGAGCTGCGCGTGCAGGTGGAGTCATGTCGCCGCTGCCCGCTGTGCGACGGCCGTACGCAAACGGTGTTCGGCGTGGGCAATCCTCATGCTCGCGTGATGTTCATCGGCGAGGCGCCGGGCAAAAACGAGGACTTGCAAGGCGAGCCGTTCGTCGGCGCCGCCGGGCACTACCTCAACGAGCTGCTCGGGTGCGCCGGTCTGCGCCGTGAGGACGTGTTCATCGCCAACGTGCTGAAGTGCCGCCCTCCCGGAAACCGCGACCCGCGACCGGAGGAGATTCAGACCTGTACGCCCTTCCTGCGCGAGCAAACGCGCACCATCGACCCGGAAGTCCTGGTCACGCTTGGGAAGTTCTCTACGCAGTTCGTCCTGAAGACGCAGGTGGGCATCACGCGCCTGCACGGTCGCGTCCAACGAGCGGGCAAGTTCCTCGTCTTTCCCATCTTCCACCCCGCCGCCGCGCTCTACGACGGCGCAAAGCGCGAAGCCCTGGAAAACGACTTCGTTACCCTAGGCCAGGTGCTCCATCAACTGGACGAGCAAAAGGCAAAAGCCGCGAAAGAGGCGGAGCAACAAAACGGGCAGTAGCCGCAACGGGGGAGAGAGCCGGCGGAAGCGCTTGAAGGGGCAACGAAAATAAAAGGAGCCGGAATCGAGGAGAATACCGGCTAGGCGCCCAAGTCGTGGAGGGCAAACGCGGTTCGGCTGGTTTGCCCGAATATAAAAGCGCAAGCTTCGGGTCGAGTTATCGCGTGGGGCGAGCCGGTCACGCATGTATTGAGGGCTTTATGGCAGATAGCCTCCGTCCCCAAATGTCGGGCAGCAATCGGTGATGTTTGCAAGATGTCGCAGCGACGCGATTGCCGGCTAGCTTGTAGAACCTGCGCACACTCGGGCTTGGGTTGTCATCCCGTGCTAACCTGCTTACGAATAAAAGACGCTCGAGCAAGGTGAATCCCGTATGCCGCAAATAACTCCGCAAAGCGCGCCGCAGCCTGGGGCGCAACATATGCCGCAAAACCCTCCGCAAGACTTCGATCCTATCGCCTATATCAACGCTCCCCGTTGGCAGGCTTCGCGTTTGGGCCTTGACCGCATCCGCGAGCTGCTGAAGCGCCTGGGCGATCCTCAAAACGATCTGCGCATCGTTCATGTTGCGGGCACGAACGGGAAGGGCAGCACGTGTGCTTATATCGCCAACGTGCTGCAGGCCGCTGGCTATCGGGTGGGGTGGTTCTCCAGCCCGTTCATCGAGCGCTTCGAGGAACGGATCCGCGTGGATGGCAAGAACATCGGCATGCCTGACCTTACGCGCGTCACCCTGCAAGTGCGTGAACAGGCTGAGCAAATGTCGGTGGAAACCGGTGACCACCCAACGGAGTTCGAGCTCATGACGGCGGTAGCGCTTCTGCATTTCGTCCAGGTGGGGTGCCAGGTTGCGGTGCTGGAGGTCGGTCTTGGCGGTCGTCTGGACTCCACCAACGTCATCGCGGCCCCTGATGTTGCCGTCATCACGCGCATCGGCCTCGACCATACCGACCTGCTCGGCGACACCATCGGCAAGATCGCCACGGAGAAGGCCGGCATTATCAAGCCGGGAAGCTCCGTGGTGTCGTGGCCGCAGGAGCCTGAGGCCGCAGAAGCCGTGGAAGCGGCGGCGCACGCGGCAGGCTGCACGGTTGCGCAGCCCGATTTCCACGAGCTGGACATCGCGTCTGTTCGCCATCTCGATCCCGAGCGAATCGAATCCGGCAAGCCTGCGGTCATCCGTCCCTTCACCTACAAGGGCAACGCTTACGAAACCACTTTGCTGGGCAGCTATCAACCGCAAAACGCCGCGCTGGCTTTGGAGGCCGTGCTCGCGCTTCAGCGTCGTGGCTGGGATATCCCGCAATCCGCTATCGAACGCGGCGTTGCCGCCACGCGTTGGGCCGGCCGTTTCGAGGTGCTGCCGCACATGCCGGGCAAGCCTACCGTGGTCATAGACGGCGGTCACAATCCGCAGGGCGCCCAGGCGCTCGCCGATTCGCTGGCCGACGTGTTCGCCGGCCGCAAAGCCGTGCTGCTCTCGGGCGTCATGGCGGACAAGGATCATCCCACCATGTTACGCACGGTGCTCCCGCATGCGGCGGCGTTCGTCGCCGTGACGCCTGACAACCCCCGAGCGCTGCCCGCCGCAGATTACGCCGCAGAAGCCGCCCGCATAGCCGCGGAAGTGCCCGCGGTCGACGCAAACCTGCCCATTTGTGCAGCGCAAACCTACGCTGAAGCAGCCCGCAAGGCCGCTGAGCTCGCCGGTCCCGATGGCATTATCTGCGCGTTCGGCAGCCTGTACAGCATCGCGCAAACCAAGCAGGCCCTCCGGGAAGCGGGGTTGCTCGCGGGCGAATAGAGCCCGCTTCCGCCCCCCGCCGCCAGGTTTCGCTCGGAAGCCGATTCGAACGTTCGTCCGCGGGGTCCGAATTAGGGGTAGGGGCAACTCTTAGATTTGCCTGCACCTCAGCCTCCCGCTGCCCGCATGGTTCACCTGCGTAACACGTATGGTTCGTACGTGTGGGACGCGGGGCAAAACCGGGCGCGCGGCGCGGCGTGTGCTACCATACGAACATTGCAATGTTTGAGAAAGGACCGCCATCATGGCTACCATCGACACCGTTAAGGAAGTCCTGGAAGAGAACCTGGACATCAACCCTGAGTCCGTCAACGAAGACTCCACGTTCGACTCCCTGGGCATCGACTCCCTGGACATGGTCGAGCTGATCTGCGACCTGGAGGAGAAGTGCGACGTGGACTTCGGCGAGCCCGAGGGCCTGAAGACCGTCGGCGAGCTGGTCGAGTACATCGACTCCCTGTAAGCCGCAAAGCTTATCGAGCGCGTTAACCCTCGGCTAGCACGCTCGACTGCGCAAACCAAAGCGCAATAATCATAGCCGACTGTCAAGTCTGCTATTGAGGACCGGCCCTGGAATTGCCCGGGGCCGGTCCTTGCTTTTCCGGTTGCTTGTTGCCTTCAGGCTGATAATGGGGAAGCGGGCAACGAAGCGCCCGGGTCGTCTTCGTCTTGTATGGGTGCGAAGGTTCCGATGCGACCTTCGCACCCATTTGCGAGAAAGCTCGATTCGACCGCGCCCTATTCGTGGCTGGCCCGCGCAGTCGGGACTCGAGCTTGCCCGAGCTCGATATGCTTTGCTTGCAACCGCACAGTTGCGCGCACGAAAAGGGGCGGCCCGAAGGCCGCCCCTTTGCAAAATGCGTATGTTCCGCACTGGCGATTCGCCAGATGCGATGCGTTCGCGCTACTCCGTCTGCTTCAGCAGGCCGTAACCGCCGTCGTCGCGACGATACAGCACGTTGACCAGGTTCGTGTCGCGGTCGGTGTAAGCGAAGAAGTCGTGACCCAGCAGGTCGATCTGCACCAGGGCCTCTTCCTCGGTCAGCGGCGCAAACTCGATCTCCTTCACGCGGACGACTTCCTCATCGGCGGTGAACTCCGCCATCAGGCTCTCGGGATCGAACTCGCCGACAGGGGCGACTGCGGCCTCGCGCGGCTTGCGGTCGAGCACGCGGGTCTTGAACTTGCGAAGCTGGCGAAGAACCTTGGCTGCCGCAACGTCGATGGCGGCGTACATGTCCTCTTCGGACTCCTCCACGCGTACGATGTGGCCCTTGGTGCGCAGCGTGACCTCGCAGATAGCGGGGGTGGCGTTGGCGGGGTTCTTCTCCACATGCAGCACGACTTCGGCATCCAGCGGATTGATGTCCATGACCTTCATGGAATTGCCGATTTTGTCTTCGGCGTACTCGCGCAGCGCATCGGTTACAGGCATTTTGCGTCCGGTGACGGTAATGCTCATGTCAATCACCTCTTCTTCGCGGCGGACAAAAAAGACCGACGGTGTTTTTCCTGCTCAGAGCCATAAAAAGCGCTTACAGCATAGGTGGCAGGTTATCCCCTTTCGTCGAATCTGTAGGTACAGCATAGCGCACTTTACGTTGATTTAACCGGCGAATTCCCGGTATTTTCGGGTTCGTTCGTAAACGATTTGAAAACGCCAACGCCACGTTCCCGGGCGTATCTCAGCGCCGCCATGATAGACTGTGCCGAATCCGCGAAGCGGCCTGCAAGACGCTTATCGCGAAAGGCGGAAAGGGGCGTTCCGAACCTCCGCCGGCTCGTTTCGCCACGGAACGGGCCCTATGAAATAGCAAGCTTCGTTTCGCGGGCGGCGTAGGCGCTTCCCGCAAGTTAGGCAGGACATGACCGACAGCCGTATCTATATCAAAGAGGTGCAGGGCCATCAGCATCGCTATCAGAAGCTCATCCAGCTGACGCATTCGTCCACGAAGGCCGCCGGTGCCATGCTGCTCGCCGCCGTGGTGGCGCTCATCGTGGCCAACACCGCCGCGCACGAGCCGTTCCTGGAGTTCTGGCATTCGCATGTGGGCTTCTTCTTCGGCGAATCCGTTGTCGAGATGTCGCTTGCGCACGTGATCAACGACGTGTTCATGGCCGTGTTCTTCCTCTTGGTGGGCTTGGAAGTGAAATACGAGCTCACGGTGGGCGAGTTGACCAACATCCGCCAAGCGCTGCTGCCCATCATGGCGGCCGTCGGCGGCGTTCTGGCCCCCATCGCCATCTATCTGGTGTTCAACGCCGCCGACCCGCAAACCGTAGGCGGCTGGGGCGTTCCCACGGCAACCGACATCGCGTTCGCGCTGGGCATCCTGGCGCTTTTGGGCAACCGTGTGCCGGCCGGCGTGCGCGTGTTCCTGTCCACGCTCGCCGTGGCCGACGACATCATCGCCATCCTGGTCATCGCCATCTTCTACGGTCAAAGCCCTTCGCTGGCGTGGCTGCTCGTCGCGGGCGTGGTGCTTGCCGTGCTCGTTGCCATGAACAGGGGGCATGTGTACTCGCTGCTTCCGTATATGCTGGTGGGCGCCCTGTTGTGGTACTGCGTATATATGTCGGGCGTGCACTCCACCATCGCCGGCGTGCTGTTGGCGTTCGCTATCCCGTCCGGCTCGCGCGTGAACCTGCGCACCTTCGCCACCTGGTCCGATACCAAGGTCCGCGAGGCGAACCGTGCCTTCGATCCTGAGGAGCCCGTGTTGGCTCAGGGTCGTTATATGGAAACCGTCCGGCACTTGTCGCACGTGGCGCGCCAGGTGGTGCCGCCGGCAACGCGCCTTGAGCACAAGCTGTACCCGTGGGTGTATTTCGGCATCCTGCCGCTGTTCGCCCTGACCAACGCCGACGTCAGCTTCGCCGGCATGGACGTGGGGTCGCTGTTCGCCTCCCCGGTGTTCTTCGGCATCTTCTTCGGCCTTCTGGTGGGCAAGCCGCTCGGCATCATGCTCATGAGCTTCCTGGTGGTGAAACTCAAGCTGGCCAGCTTGCCCGAGAACGTCAACTGGCAGCACATGCTGGGCGCATCCATCCTGGGCGGCGTCGGCTTCACCATGGCCATCTTCGTGGCGAACCTGGCCTTCACCGATGCGGTGTTGGTGGCAACGGCGAAGCTGGGCATCCTGCTGGCGTCGCTTGCGGCGGGCGTGTTGGGCTTCACCTTCCTGCTGGTGCAGGCGCGCGGCGCCCAGAAGCAGGGCGTGGCGTTCGTGGACCCGGCCGTCGAAGGCGGCGATGGCAACCTGGAGGCGCTGCCCACCGCGGCGCGTGAGGCCGCGCTCGAGGGCCGCGAGATGCTGCACGACCTGGAGACCGACGAGGAGCTCGACCCGCGCGGCGTGGCATAGGCGCGCGGCGCGCCGCAGGGCGCGCTTGCGAAAAGATTATCGGCCCTGCATCGGCTCGGTCTCTCGCGTTGGCGCTCGGGCTTGTGCAGCTCTTCGGTTTCTGACGCTGCGCCTCGGCTTGGGTGCTGTCCGACCCGCGCGGCGTGGCGTAGGCTTTCCTGCGTTCGCTTCCCGAACGCTGCCGTTTGCGACGGGGCCGCCGCCGCTGTGTGCGCAAGCTGCGCAGGCGCGGCGCGCAAGGGAATCGTTGCGGTATACTTTTTGGCAGTTCAATCGCTTGCAACGCCGATGCGCTCATGCGCGCATCGGCCTATGGCGCCTCGCCGGCAAAACCGGCGTTCGCGCTTGCGGGCGCTGCGTATTCGCGGCGCCCGCGTTTTCGACCAAGGAGGATCGCATGGAAGCTGCCGCTATCGTTTTGGCTGCGGGCGCGGGCACCCGTATGAAGTCCAAAAAGCCCAAGGTGGCCCACGAGGTTTTGGGCAAGCCGCTCGTGCGCTGGGTGGTCGATGCCGCCCACGCCGCCGGCGTCACCCAGGTGGCAACGGTGGTCGGCCATGCCCGCGAGCAGGTCGTCCCGCTGGTCGAAGGCGACACGCAGGTGGTGGTGCAGGAAGTGCAGAACGGCACGGCGGGCGCGGTGCTCGCCTGCGCCGACGCTTTCGCCGGCTTCGACGGGTCGCTCTCGGTGCTCACCGGCGACTGCCCGCTTATCAAGCCTGAGACCATCGCCCGCCTGGCGCAGGTGCGCGACGAGAACAACGCCGCCGTGGTGGTGCTCACCATGAAGTTGGACGACCCCACCGGCTACGGTCGCATCATCCGCGATGCCGACGGCCAGGTCGAGCGCATCGTCGAGCAGAAGGATGCCACGCCCGAGGAGGCGGCGGTCAACGAGTGCAACTCCGGCTTCTATTGCTTCGACGCGCGCGCCCTGTTCGACGCGTTGGCCCAGGTCAGCAACAACAACGCCCAGGGCGAGTTCTACCTCACCGACGTGCTTGAGATCTGCCGCAACGCCGGCCGCCCCGTGCTTGCGCTCGCCACCGACGACGCCACCGAGTGCTTGGGCGTCAACTCCCGCATCCAGCTGGCCCAGGTCACCAAGGTCATGCAGCGTCGCATCAACCACGCGCACATGGCCGCCGGCGTCACCATAGTCGACCCCGACCAGGTGTGGATCGGCCCTGATGTGAAGATCGCCCAAGACGTCGAGCTGCTTCCCCAGGTCATGCTCATGGGCGCCACTGAAATCGGCGAGGACAGCGTCATCGGCCCGAACACGCGCCTGACCGACACCAAGGTCGGCCGCGGCTGCGTCATCGAGGAAACGGTGTCCATCGAGGCTCAGATCGACGACGCCGCAACCGCCGGCCCGCGCGCCTACTTGCGCCCGGGCACGCACCTGTGCGAGGGCGCGAAGGCTGGCACGCACGTGGAGATCAAGAAATCCACCATCGGCCGCGGCAGCAAGGTGCCGCACCTCAGCTACATCGGCGACACCACCATGGGCGAGGGCGTCAACATCGGCGCCGGCTCCATCACCTGCAACTACGACGGCAAGAAGAAGTGGCCCACCACCATCGGCGACAACGTGTTCGTGGGCAGCGACACCATGATGGTGGCCCCGGTGGCCATCGGCGACGGCGCCATCATCGGCGCGGCGTCGTGCATCACCAAGGAGGTGGCGCCCGACGCGCTGGCGCTCACGCGCCCCGAGCAGGTCGAGATCCCCGGCTGGGCCGCCAAGAAGCGCGCTCGTCAGGCCGCGGAAGGCAAGTAAACCGCGTCTGCCATAAGCCTTTCGCAATCCGCAGGGCCGGCTGGCCGTGAAGTCCTCATAGAGGGTTCGCGTGCCAGCTGGCCTTTTCCTTTTCCGCCAGGTAGAATGACTTCCGTATGAACAACTGCGAAGCGATGCGAAGGAGCACGCGCATGACTGCGGAAATGGAAAAGCGTAAGAGGATGGCAGTGTTTTCGGGTTCCTCGAACCTGAAGCTGGCCGACGAGATCGCACAGGAGCTGGGCATCTCCCTGGGCAATGTGAAGCTGGAGAAGTTCGCCAACGGCGAAATCTACGCTCGCTACCAGGAAAGCGTCCGCGGCGCCGATGTGTTCATCGTGCAGTCCGTGTGCTCGAGCCCCAACGGCTTCGACGTCAACGACAACCTCATGGAGCTGCTCATCATGATCGACGCGGCCAAGCGCGCCAGCGCGCACAGCGTCAGCGCCGTCATCACGCATTACGGCTACGCGCGTCAGGACCGCAAGGCCGCTCCGCGCGAGCCCATCACCGCCAAGCTGGTGGCAGACCTGCTCACCGCCGCCGGCGCCGACAACATCATCGCCATCGACCTGCATCAAGACGCCATCCAGGGCTTCTTCGACAAGCCGGTTAACCACATGACGGCCATGCCCATCTTCGTGGACTACTTCGAGCAGAAGGGCTTCAAGTCCGAGGAGCTGTGCGTGGTGTCTCCCGACGTGGGTCGCGCAAAGGCCGCCAAGAAGTTCTCCACGCTGCTTGATTGCGACATCGCCATCATGCACAAGGACCGTCCGAAGCACAACCAGGCCGAGATCACGGCCCTGATCGGCGACGTGAAGGACAAGATCTGCATTCTCAACGACGACATGATCGACACCGCCGGCAGCCTGGTGGCCGCAGCCACCACGCTCAAGGCCAAGGGCGCGAAGAAGATCTACGCCTGCGCAACGCACGGCCTGTTCAGCGGCCCTGCCTACGAGCGTCTTGAGAACTCCTGCATCGAGGAGGTCGTGGTCACCAACGCCGTGCCCGTGCCGCTCGAGCGCCAAACCGGCAAGATCAAGGTGGTCACGCTGGCCCCGCTGTTCGCGCAGACCATCAAGAACGTGTACAACAACGGCTCCGTCGCAAGCCTGTTCGAATAGCCGTATCCGCCGGCGCGCTGCCGGCAGCATATACGACACCGCGGGCGCTTCTGCAGCTTGCCTTCGCCGTATGCCGAAATCAGGGCAAACCCTGTTTTCGGTTCTAGGCGAAAGTGCAGCGCAGAAGCGCCCCTTTCTAACTGTTGCGCATCGGTGATTTGGAAGGACCTATGTTTCTAATCGTTGGCCTGGGGAATCCGGGCGAGGAATACGAGCACACGCGCCACAACGCCGGCTTCGATTCGCTTGATCTGGTGGCGGAAGAAGCGGGCGCGCGCTATTGGAAGACCGAGTGCGGCGCGCTCACGGCCAAGGGCGTGTGGCGCGACCACGATGTGGTGCTGGCAAAACCGCAAAGCTATATGAATACGTCGGGCGGGCCGGTGAAGCAGCTGATGAACGCATATGGCGTGAAGGCGGATCACCTGATCGTCATCCATGACGAGCTGGATATCGACCCGGGCACCATCCGCGTGAAGTTCGGCGGCGGCCACGCCGGCCACAACGGCCTGCGCAGCATCTGCGACAAGCTGGGCACGCGGGATTGGTTCCGCGTGCGCTGCGGCATCGGCCGCCCGCCGGGACGCATGCCGGTGGTCGACTGGGTGCTGGGCCGTCCGAAGAAGGAGCAGGCCGACGATTTCGCCCAGGCAACGCACCTGGCAAGCCAGGCGGCCCTGGGCCTGGTCACCGATGGCCTGGAGAAAACCCAGCAACGCTTCAACTAACGGGCCAGGTGGGTGTGAACGGGGGACGGGGGTGTTTTCGCACTGGGCACCCTGCGTCCCCGAAGGATATTCGTGAACGCACCTCCGCCCCCTGTCCACCTGCGTTTTCGCACGCCCGTTTTGCCGCGCCTGGTCATTGGCTCGGGCGGTGCGTGCAGCGTGAACACACCTCCGTCCCCTGTTCAGCCGCGGCCCCTGTTCACTGGTGCTTCGACATGCCCGTTCTGCCGTGCTCGAGCGGCTTGCGAAAGGAGGGGCTTTTGCCTGCAACCGACAAACGTGCTGCATATGCGCTGTTCGCGCTCGTGGTGCTTGCTGCGGCGTGCGGCAACCTGTCGCAAACCGCCGTGAACGCCATGATGGTGGGCATCGTGGCGGATATGGGCGTTACCGTGGAGCTTGGCCAGTGGCTGAGCACCGGCTATATGCTCATGCTCGGGGTTGCCGTGCCGGCCGTTACCTGGATTTCCAGGCGCTTCAGCGCACGGCAGCATGTCCTGCTTGCCCTGGGCCTGTCGCTTGCGGGCTCGCTGATGTGCCTGGCAGCGCCTGGCTTCTGGGTGCTGCTAGCGGGGCGCGTCCTGCAGGCGGTTTCCACCGGCATCCTTTTGCCGTTCATGACCACCATCGCCATGGTCAGCTTCCCTCCGGGCCGTCAGGCAACGGCCATGGGCATCGCGGGGGTGGCCATGGGCTTCGCGCCCAACATCGGGCCCACCGTGGGCGGCGCCATGGCATCGACGTGGGGCTGGCGAAGCTTCTTCGTCCTGTTGGCTGCGTTGACCTGCGTGCTGACGCTGTGCGCTTTGGCGCTGGTGAAGCCCTCGAAGCCGCATGACGCCTCGGCCCGCTTGGACGCTGGATCGCTGATCCTGTCCACCTTGGGTCTGGGAGGCGTGCTGCTGGGCTTCAGCAACGCATCGTCCTTCGCCTTGGGCAGCCCGTATGTGTGGATTCCGCTTGTTGCGGGCGTGGCCGTGTGTGCGGCGTTCATCGTGCGTCAAAAGCGTCTGGACAGCCCGCTCATCGACCTGGGTGTGTTCCGCTCGCGCCGTTTTAACGCGGGCTTTGCGGCGCAGAATCTGCTGTTCGCCTCCTTCATGGGCGTCACGCTGGTGGTGCCGTTGTATGTGGAAGGCCTGTGCGGCGGCACGGCGCTTCAGGCGGGCATGGTGCTGCTTCCCGGAACCGTCGCCGCGCTCGTGCTCAACCCGCTCGGCGGCGTGCTGACCGACCGCATAGGCGCGCGAAGGGTGTGCCTGGTAGGCGGGCTTTTGCTCTCCGCCGGTGCCGTGCCCATGTGCTTTTTGGACGCCGCCTCGCCGCTGTGGCAGGCCGTCGTGTTCCAGGGCGTGCGCGCATGCGGCGTGTCGCTGCTCATCGGGCCGCTCACCCAGTGGAGCCTGGCCGACCTGCCGCGGCCGCTCGTGCCCCACGGCAGCTCGCTGTCCATCGCGGTGCGCCAAGCCTGCGCCAGCTTCGGCACGTCGGCCATGGTGCTGGCCATCTCGGCGGGGCAGGGGATCGCCGCCCGCGGCGGGCTGGCCGGCGGGCTGCAGGCCGCGCCGGACGCGCTTGCGGCCCTGCCGTACCACCTGGCGTTCGGCTTCTCGGCCGTGCTGTCGCTGTGTTTGTTCGCGGTCATCGCGTGGAAGGTTCGTTAGCGCATCTTGTGCCGTTCGCGGTCGTTTTCGCGCCAGCGGTTGCACGTTCCTGCGCGTCTGGTATACTTCACTTCAGCACTCTACTGTGATAAAGTGATTGCTAAGGAACCAAGCAGCCATGCCTGCGGGCATGCGCGGAAGGGAAGGGAACATGAAGAAGAAGCTCCTCGGCCTGGTGGCATGCGTTGCCGCGCTGGCCCTGTCCGGCGCCCTGCTGGCGGGTTGCTCGGGCTCTGGTGACAAGACCGGCGGCGACTCTGCTGACGGCAAGGAAACCCTTACGGTCGGTTTCGACCAAAGCTATCCGCCGTACGGCTTCGTCGGCGACGACGGCAAGTACACCGGCTTCGACCTGGATCTGGCTCAGGCCGTGTGCGACAAGAACGGCTGGGAGCTGAAGCTGTCCGCCATCGACTGGGATGCCAAGGACGCGCTGCTGGCCCAGGGCAACATCAACTGCATCTGGAACGGCTTCACCATGGAGGGCCGCGAGGACGGTTACACCTTCTCCGACCCCTACATGCTCAATGAGCAGGTCATCGTCGTGAAGGCCGGTAGCGACATCTCCGATTTCGCGGGCCTGTCCGGCAAGACCGTCATGACCCAGGTCGACTCCGCGGCGCTTGACGTGCTCGAGGGTGACCAGGCCGAGGTTGCCGCCACCTTCAAGGGCGGTGCCGCTCAGACCATCGGCGACTATAACAACGCCTTCATGCAGCTTGACTCCGGCATGATCGACGCCGTCGCCTGCGACCTGTCCATCGCCCAGTACCAGATCGCCGCGAACCCCGACAAGTACGTGCAGCTGTCCACCCCGCTGTCCACCGAGCACTACGCCGTGGGCTTCAAGAAGGGTGACACCGAGCTGGCCCAGAAGGTCACCGAGACCCTGAAGCAGCTCGACGCCGACGGCACCGTCAAGGAGCTGTGCGAGAAGTACGCAAGCTACGGCATCAGCTACGACAACTGGGTGCTCGGCAAGTAATGCCCCCGCTTGCCCCCGGCAAGCAGCTTGATAGCGTATCCTATTAGGGCCGGAGATGCGAACCCTTGCCCCTATGCACGATGCGACGCTAATCCAACAGCGTTCGCGTGCATGGCGGGCCGGGGAAGCATCCCCGGCCTTCCGGCTGATGTACCCCGCCAACCTGCGAAGGTTGGCGTTCGGCGTGTTAAGACAAGAGCGTTTCTCTTGGAAGGAGACCAATGGAATTCGGAACCATGATGGGGCTGCTGCTCTCCGGCCTGCAGTTCACCGCCATCATCTTCGTGATCACGCTTGTGGGCGCGTTGCCCCTTGGCGTGCTGGTGGCGCTTGGCCGCATGAGCAAGTTCAAGCCGCTGTCGCTTTTGGTGCAGTTCTATATATCGGTCATGCGCGGCACGCCGCTTATGCTGCAGCTGATGATGTGGATGTTCGGTCCGTTCTACCTGTTCGGTGCCTCTATGGGCCCGGATTGGAAGTACTTCGCGTGCTGCATCGGCTTCATCCTGAACTACGCGGCCTACTTCGGCGAGATCTACCGCAGCGGTATCCAGTCCATACCGCGCGGCCAGTACGAGGCCGCCGAGGTGCTCGGCTACACGCGCACGCAGACCTTCATGAAGATCATCCTGCCGCAGGTGTTCAAGCGCATCCTTCCCGCCATGGGCAATGAGGTCATCACGCTGGTCAAGGACACGTCGCTGGCGTTCGTGCTCGGCATCATGGAGATGTTCACGCAGGCCAAGGCTATCGCCGCCGCTCAAACCAGCATGATGCCCTACGTCATCGCCGGTCTGATCTACTGGGTGTTCAACTTCGTGGTGGTCATGGTGCTCAACCGCGTCGAGAAAAGGATGAACTACTATCATGACTAACCCCCTTGTTTCCCTTTCGCACGCACGTAAAAGCTTCGGTAAGACCGAGGTGCTCAAAGATATCTCCCTGTCGGTGGAGCAGGGTCAGGTCGTCGCCATCATCGGCCCTTCCGGCGGCGGCAAATCCACGCTCCTGCGCTGCATGACGCTGCTGGAAACCCTTGACGGCGGCAGCCTGTCCTACGGCGATCTTGCCGTGGCAACCGACGGCGGTTCCGGCTCGGTGTACGGCGGAAAGGCCGTGCTCTCGCAGGCGAAAACGCGCTTCGGCCTGGTATTCCAGAACTTCAACCTGTTCCCGCACTACACGGTGCTGAAGAACATCACCGACGCGCCGTTGTCCGTGCAAAAGCGCCCGAAGGACCAGGTCGTGGCCCAGGCGCACGAGCTTCTGGTGAAAATGGGGCTGGAGGGCAAGGAGAACATGGTTCCCTGCGAGCTCTCCGGCGGCCAGCAGCAGCGTGTGGCCATCGCGCGCGCCTTGGCCTTGAACCCCGACGTGCTGTTTTTCGACGAGCCCACCAGCGCCCTTGACCCCGAACTCACCAAGGGCGTGCTCAAGGTCATCCGCGACCTTGCCGACGAGCATATGACCATGGTCATCGTCACGCATGAGATGAGCTTCGCCCGCGATGTCGCCGACCATATCATCTTTATGGACGGCGGCTACATCGTGGAGGAGGGTCCTGCCGAGCAGGTGATCAACAACCCGCAGCAGGAGCGCACGAAGCTGTTCCTGGCGAACTACGGGGATTAACGAAACGGTTTGCGGTGCGCAAAACGCGCTGCAAGGGAAAGCGCCCGGGCATCCGGGCGCTTTTGCATGGGAAAGGCGGAAACTTGGAAGAGAAGGATCTTCAGGCGCCGTTGGCCTCGGGCAACGGCGCGGTGACGTTCTATATCACGCGGCACGGGCAGACGGTCTACAACGTCGCAAGCCGCGTGCAGGGTTGGTGCGACTCGCAGCTTACCGACGAGGGCATCCGCGTGGCTCGCCTGCTGGGCCGGGGCCTGGCGGAGGTCCCGTTCGCGCAGGCCTACTGCAGTGATGCCGGCCGCGCCGTGCAAACGCTCAATGCCGTGCTTGCCGCCAGGGCCGAGGAGAACCCGCAGGCTGAGTTGCCGTTCATCCACGTTCCCGATCCGCGCCTTCGCGAATGGTGCTATGGCAACTTGGAAGCGGGGCCGGGAACCGAGCTGCATGACGTGCTCGCCCGCGGTTTCGGAGAGGATTTGCCCTTCGATGAGCTGAACCGTCGCCTGCCCCAAGTTGCCGAGGTGCTGGCCGATCAGGACGACACCGGGCGCGCGGAGCGCTTCGATCAGGTGAAGGCGCGCCTAGAGAGCTTCTTTAGCGAAGCCGGGAAGCAGGCGCTTGCCGCAGGCGGCGGCAACGTGCTGGTGGTCACCCACTCGTTCGTGGTGCGATCGGTCATGTACCTGCTGGATCCTTCGCGCGTGAACGATCCGCTCAAGATCAAGAATGCTAGCGTTACCCAGGTGACCTACGATGGCGAAACCTTCACGCTGGGAGAAACGGCATCTACCCGCTGGCTAGGCGAGATGCCGCCGGAGGCCAACGCCATCCCCTTCGGGTTCCGTATGTAGAAGGGTTGCGGGAAACCGGTGTCCTTTCACGCGTTTAGTGCATCGGCTGGGTGGCAAGCTAGTTTCGCTCTCCATGGGTTTCGCATGTGAAGGGACCGGACGCATAGTGCTACGTCCCCAAGTGTCAGATGCCGCAGGAGGCGAACGCCATCCCATTCGGATTCCATATGTAGACAAGCGAACGCAAAAGACCCGGGGAAGTGTCCCCGGGTCTTTTCTCATGGCGTATAAGCCGCGTTGCTTCTACTGGTGGTACTTCGTCAGCGTCGGCGTGGTGGCCAGCTGCAGGTCGCCCTCGACGCCTGCCGGCAGGGTGACCGTGTAGCTGTAGGTCACGGTGGACTCCACAGGCAGCGGGTTGTTCGGCTTGGGCAGCACCGAGAAGTCGCCCACCTGGCAGGTGAAGGTGACGTCGAGACCCTGATAGGTGGCTTTGCCGAGCGTGGCGCCGTTCGATGCCGTCACGTCGGAGATCGTGCCGCCCGCAGGAGCGTAGAAGTAGATGAAGGGGTTGGCGTCGCCTAGGCTCTTGTCGTTGTCCGAGACGATGTAGCTGCCGCCTTGCTTCGCTTCCTGCGCGGTCATGAAGTTCGTCAGCGTGGTGGTCACGTGATAGGTGCGGGACCCGTCGTTGCCCGTGACGGGACTGGAGACCTGGGTGTCCATACCTAGCCACCAGCCAAGCTTGCTGCCAGCCCAGAAGTTGACGAACACGCCAAGGGTGGGCTGCTGCTCGGAAGCGGCGGTCATGGAGCCCGAATAGCCCATGTCCTCGATGTAGCTCTGCTCAGAGGCGTCGGCCAGCCAGATCATGACGCGGCGATCCTCAAGGCCGCCCATCATGGTGGAGACCAGTTTCATGAGCGACGAGGCGTTCATGTTCTCCAAAGCCGAATCGAACGCGTATTCCGCGGCCTCGGCGAACAGGGCGTCGCACAGGTCGTTGCCTTCGGACATGTTCGAGCCGCTGGACAGGTACTTCCAGTACAGGTCGTGCTGCAGCACCTTTGTGGCGTTCGTGCCGTCGATGGTGGTGCCGTCCGAAAGCGTGAAGCTGTCGCCCGTGGCGGCCAGCAGGTCCTGGACCATGGTCGGGGTGATGGAGATGACGCCGTCGACGGACTGCTCGCTCTTCTCCTGATAGGCCGCCGCCCAGATGCCGGCGACGCGCGGGTAGTCGGGGTTGAAGCTGTTGTCCCAGGAGTACTGCGTGTACCAGGGGTAGAACAGCGCATTCTCCTCGTCGGTGATGGCGCACTGCGCGGGCGTCTCCTCGGCCATCATGTCGTAGACCTTGGTGAAATCGCCCAGCTCGATGGCGCCGTTGTCAATGGAGACGGTGCCCATGGAACCGGGGAAGCCGCCCGAGGCGCGGATCTCGGCGGTGTTCTGGGCGGCCAGCAGGTACGTGCGGTTGCCGTTCGCGCCGAGCATGGAGCCGATGATGGGCGCGAAGGTGTTCGCCTCCTGGAAGACGTCGTTGATGCCTGTGATCTTCTCCTGGGCGGGCCCCACCAGCTTCTGCAGCTTCTCGATATGGAAGGCGGGAAGCGAGGTCAGCTCGTCGGTGCAGCGCTGCATGGCCGGTGCACCGTTTTGGATAGCGCCGAGCAGCGTGGTGATGGCGGCGATGTTCAGATTGCCGTTGGCGTCGATGCACGCCGACGGCGGCGTGGTGGACAGGCTGGTGGTCAGCGGCACGATGGCGTTGTCGGATGCGTCGGCTAGGGCGGAGGCGATGGTCTGCACGCCCTTCACGTCGCTGCCCACGACGGGCAGCATAGCGGCCACGTTCCAAACGGGGGAGGAGAGCTCCTCGTTCATGGCCTGAGCCGAGGACTGTAGGTTGGAGGCGCTCTTCGCCGCCGTTGCGAAGTCCTGCCCGGCGATGGCGGTTTGGATGCCGTTGACATTGGAAAGCGCGGTCTCTGCCTGGGCTTTCACGTCCTTGGCGGACAGCGCCAGCGCCGCGCCGTAGCCGCACGTGCCCACCAGCAGGCACGCGATGACGACGATGCAGACGATTAGCTTGGTGTGCTTCTTGCGGCGCTTCTTCTTCACGCGGATCATGCCGTCGTGCTCATGGTTGTTCGGAAGTGGCTGGAAGTTGAAGTCCTGCCTTCCGTAGGGGTTGCCGTATCCGTTTTGCGGCTGCTGCTGCCCGGGTTGTTGGGCGTAGCGCGGCTGCTGATACGGGGGGCGTTGATATGCTTGCTGGCCGTATGGCTGTTGCGGGCGCGCCGGTGCTTGCCGGCCCATGTTGGCGGGTCGGTTGGCCTGTTGCCCATATGCCTGGTCCGGGCGCGAATGCTTTCCGTTGTTCTGCATAACACTCCTGACTTGCCTGAAACTACAAGAGGAAAGTGTATCACGCGCAATGTCGGCGGGGGACAATTGCACGTGAAGCCCAGATGACGGGCTTATCGGGAAGCCATCTGCCGATGGACCTGTCGTCAACGACGGCTTTTGCGCTATATGCGAGCGTTCGCCAAGTATGCGGGTTTCGGACACATAACGCTACGTCCCCAAGTGTCAGACGGGGAACGATTAGCGAACGCAAAAAGCCTGGGAATAGGCCCCGGGCCTTTTGCGCGCTATGTGCGTCCTGCTTATCAGTGGTTCTCGATGGTGTGCGGGATGACGCGGTGCCATGCCGTCCCGGTTTCCTGGTCGTAGATGACGTCGTTGGCCATCTCGTCGATGTAGAAGGAGATGTACACCCCGCTCGAGTCCCTCGTCCGGCAGGAACACCTTCCCTGGTTCAGCATCATGTCGACGACGCCGCTGCAGTATTCGAACTTCACGGGCGCGGAAGGCTGGGGCCTGCCAAGGGCGCGCGAGTCGATGAGCGAGTAATAGTCGTAGGTCACCAGGTCTCCCTTTGCGAGGAAATCGATATAGCGGGGCTCCTGGGCGTTCTGGTCGGGGCTCCAAAGGCCCACGATCATGTCGATCGTCAGTGCGGTCTCGGGCATGGGCGCCGTTTGTCCGTTGCTGTAAGCGTTCGAGCCGCTGTTGGCTGAGCTGCCGCCGCTCGACTCGCTCGGCTTGCTCTCGGTTGCGGGCAAGCCGCTGTTGGCTGAGCTGCCGCCGGTCGATCCGCTCGACTCGGATTCGGTCTCCTTGCCCGTGCTCGAGCTGTTCGAGCTGCTTGTCGAACCGGAATTCGAGCTGCTTCCAGCGGGCTTGTCCTCGGTTTTGCCCTTGCTCGTCGATGCCGCCTGCACCTTGAGGTCGCCCGCCTCGGTTCCGCCGAACAGCTTCACCTTGACGTTGCGCTGCGATTCGATGAAGTTGGCGTCCGCGCCCACGTGCTCAAGGTATTCGGCGGAATCGTTCCCGATGTTCTTCTTCGCCGTGCTCAGGCTTTTCGACAGCGTGGGGTAGTTGCCGTTCTCGTCGGGGGTCAAAAACGTGGTCAGCACGCCCTGGAGCATGGCGACGTTGTAGACGTGCGAGATCGACCCAGTGTTGCCGAACACGGCCGTTGCGCCGTTGTCCAGGAACGCGTCCGCCAGCTGGCTGTCTTCACCCGTGCTGCAGGCGCACAGGTAGACGACCGACCCGCCCAGGCCGCGCACGTAGCGCTTGACGAAGGAGGGCGTGATCGCAAGGTGGCTGTCGGGATCTCCGGCCACGTTGACGATCGTGGCGCGGTCGTTCTTGATCTCGATGAGCTGGGATTTGTCGCTGAGGTCGGAGTCGATCCCGGTGTCAAGGACGCTGCCGGTTTTGCGGTTGTACCCGCCGTGGCCGGCCCAGATGAGAAGCTGCTGCTTGCCGCCGAGCTCCTTAAGCCCCGCCAGCGTGATGTTGCTCGGGGTCTTCGCCGTGGAGGCGGACCATTTCGAGGAGGTCGAGGAAAACGCGTTGGTGACGGTGCTGATCGCCGCAACCGAATCAAGCCTGCCGGTGGTCTCCACGGAGGAGATGGTGGCTTCGGAGTCGGTGCTCAAGCCGTCGGTTCCCTCGGGCGCGGCTATATAAAGGTACGACAAGCCGTTCTCGAACTTGTAGTACACGCTGTTGTCGTCGACGGTGTAAGAGGACACCACCCCTTGCGCCTCAAGCTCCTTCGCATGGGCCTTTTGCGCCGCTATGGCGTTTTTGACGTCGTCCTCGGTCTGGAATCCGCCCGATGAGTACGCCGCAGCGGCGTTGTCGATTTGCGAAATGGTTTCCTCGAACTCGGCGATCTCGGCTTTGGAGAGCTCGGGGGCGGTGAATTCCTCCCAGATGCCCAAGGCGAAGTTCGTTCCCGTGAGGAAATACTGCACCGCAAGGACGACGATCGCGGCGATGACGATGAACGCCACGGTGTTGTCGCTGCTGCCGTTCTTGGAACCGTTCGATGAACTTTTCGAGGGTTTGTCGGGCGTTGCCATAGCTTCTCCTTGGCGTTCGTCTGCATGATGGAGCGTCGCTTCATATCATACGAGATGAACGCGCTGTTTTGGAGAGCTTTGTGCGCTTACAGATTGCAGAACGAAAAACGCCCCGGAATGGTTCCGGGGCGTTGGTTTCGTGTTGGCGGTCGTCGTCGGCGCTCAGGGGTTGGCGCAGCTCAGCGACTGCATTCGTTCTTATCGTGCAGCTGGGCGCGCGATGCTTCGAACGCTTTCGCTTGCGTGAGCGTTTAGGCGCGCAGTGCTACTTGGAGAAGCGGCTGTAATCGTAACCGCCCTCGCCGCCGCGCTTCTTGTTGTTGGCCTTGTGCGGGGCGCCGTTCTGAGCCTTGCGCTCCTTCTTGTGCAGGCGAGCCTGGGCGTTCTTGGCGTTACGGCGGGAGCGGAACTCCTCGTCGGAGAGCCACTCGCCGTTGCGGCCGGCGCCGCCCTTGCCGCGATAGCCGCCCTTGTTGCCGCCGCGATCGTTGCGGTTGTCGCGGTCGAAGCGGCCGCCACGGTCGTTGCGGCCCTTGCGATCGAAGCGGCCCTTGCCGCCGCGGCCGCCGCGCTCGCCGCGGGTGACCAGCGCGTCGTCCTCGCGACGGCGACGGCCCTCGCCGGCGTTGGGCCTGCGGCCCTCGCGCTCAGCGCGCTCGGCGTGCTTCTCGCCGGTGCGGCGGGCACCCGCCGGCTTGTTGCCGCCGCGGCGCGTGCCGCCCTTGCGCTCGCCGCGCTTGGGCTTCTCCAGCACGGATGGGTCGGTCTCGTAGCCCTCGATGGTGGTGAAGGGGATGTCCTTGCCGATGAGCTTTTCGATTTCCTTGAGCGTTTTCATGGTCTCGCGCGTGACGAAGGAGATGGCGAAGCCCTCCTCGCCGGCGCGGCCCGTGCGGCCGATGCGGTGCACGTAGTCCTCGGCCATGTCGGGCAGGTCGAAGTTGATGACGTAGTTCACATCGGGCACGTCGATGCCGCGCGCCAGCACGTCGGTGGCCACCAGGATGTCGGTCTTGCCGCGGCGGAAATTGTCAAGGGCGCGACGGCGGCGGCCCTGGGTCTTGTCGGAGTGGATGGACTCGGCGTGGAAGCCGGCGGCCTCAAGCGCCTCGGCGCACTCCTCGGTACGGTTCTTGGTGCGGGCGAACACGATGACGCGCTCGTGGCCCTTGTCGTTGAGCACCGCCTCCAGGAGTTCCTGCTTCTTGCGGTTGGCGATGGGCATGATGTACTGGGCCACGGTGGCTGCGGTTTCGCCGTTGCGGGCGATCTCGACGATGGCCGGGTCCTTCAGCAGGTTGCCCAGGTTCTTCTGGATGGAGCTGTCGATGGTCGCGGAGAACAGCAGCGTCTGGCGCTCGGCCGGCGTGTGCTCCACGATCTTGGTGACGTCGGGCAGAAAGCCCATGTCAAGCATGCGGTCGGCCTCGTCGAGCACGAGCACCTTCGTCTCGGACAGGTCCACCACGCCGCGGTCCATCAAGTCGTTCAGGCGGCCGGGCGTGGCGATGAGCACGTCGGTGCCGCCGCGCAGCTCGCGGATCTGCGGGCCGTAGGGGGTGCCGCCGTACACGGTGGTCACGAAGTGGCCGGTCTTGCGGGAGATCTGCATGCAGGTGCGGCTGATCTGCTGAGCCAGCTCGCGCGTGGGGCTGACGACGCACACGCGCGGGGCGCGGCCGCGGCCCTTCATGCGCTCGAGCGTGGACAGCGTGGGCAGCAGGAACGCTGCGGTCTTGCCGGTGCCGGTGGAAGCGGCGGCGATGACGTCGCGGCCTTCCAGGATGTAGGGGATGGACTGCTCCTGAACGGGCGTGGGGGAGTCGTAGCCCATGCGCTCGACGGCGGCGAGGGCGGCCTCGGACAGGCCCAGTTCTGCAAATGCGGTCATGAAAGATCCGTTCTCTTCGCGGAAGCAGCGCGCAGCAAACCAAGGCGTCCGGAAACGGGCGGCATCGGTTTCAGTCAAGCGCTTGCAACCTATGTACCAATTCATCGCACCCGCCCCAGGCGGCGTGCTTGCGCTTGACGCGAGCCGCTTTCTACATGCCTTGCGCGATGCGTGGAAGAGCGCGCGAAAAGAAGATTAGAAAGAATTTCGTGAGAAGCAACCCGCTTATTATGATGGTGTTTTCACAAAATGGAAGCGCTTGAGCCCGAAAAGACCGCGATTGTGCACGAATCTCCACGGCTTTCGGCCTTTTCTGCTGAAGTGGAGCAACTTTGTACCCGCCCCTCCATTGCGGGGTATAATAGCAAGGCTATTGCCCCGAGACTTGAGAGGTTTATTCATGACATTGCTCGAGCTGCTTCAGCTTATGCGCAAGCATCTGAAGCTCATGATCGTCCTGCCTATCGTGTGCGCGCTTGCGACCGCCGTGGTCTGCTTCGTCGCGCTGCCTAACACGTATACCGCTTCTACCAGCATGTACGTGCTTGCGAAGCAGTCTTCTGCGAACTCCGACAATGCTGCGAACTACTCTAACCTCAACGCCAGCCAGATGATGGCCAACGACGTGTCCACGCTGCTCAAGAGCGACCGCATCGAGGCCGACACCGCCAAGGACCTGCACCTCGAGTCTCTGAAGGGGTACTCCACCAAGGTCACTAGCGAAACCACTTCTCGCGTCATCACGCTGTCCGTCACCGGCACCGACCCGGAAATCGCCGCCACCATCGCCAATGATATGGCCAGCAACGTCTCCAAGGTCGCGCAGCAGGTCATGGACGTTCAGTCGGTCAACGTCATCGATCAGGCCACGGCCCCCACGGCGCCCTCCGGCCCTAATCGTCCCATGTACATCGCCGTCGCGCTGCTCGCCGGCTTGTTCGTCGCCATCGCCATCGTCGTGGTGTCCGATATGCTCAACACGAAGGTGCGCAACGCCGACGAGATCGAAGACCTGCTGGGCCTGCCCGTCATCGGCCGCATGCCTGCTCTCAAGGGAGGTAAATAAGCTATGGCTCGCAAACCTAAAGGCGGCGACGATATGGAGATGCAGAACGCCGCGAAGACCTTGATGGCCAACATCCGCTTCATGAGCGTCGATAACCCCATCCGTTCCCTGGTGTTTACCAGCTCCATTCCCAACGAAGGAAAATCCACGGTAACGTGCAACGTCGCCCGCGCCATCGCGTCCTCGGGCATGCGCGTGTGCCTGGTCGAGTGCGATATGCGCAACCGTACGCTGGCCGGCATGCTCGGCGTGCGCTCCACGGGCGGGCTGTATTCGGTGCTTTCCGATACCATGCCCATCCAGCAGGCCATCGTCTCCACCAACACCGAGAACATGTTCCTGCTCGATGCCGAGCCGCATATCCCCAACCCTGCCGACATCCTGGCATCCAAGCGCTTCGCCTCGCTGGTCCACAAGCTTGAGCAGATGTTCGACTACGTCATCTTCGACACGCCGCCTGTCGGCATGTTCGTCGACGCTGCTGTGGTCTCCACCATCGTCGATGCCGCCGTGCTGGTGGTGCGCGAGAACTTCACTAAGCGCCAGACCGTGCTGCAGGCCTACGACCAGCTGAAGAAGGCCGGCGGCAACGTGGTGGGCGTCGTCATGAACTACTGCAACGTCGAGAAGTCCGAGTACTACTACGCTTACTACAACCAGCAGGGCAAGCGCGAGAAGGGCGCCGCTTCCACGGTGAAGGTGGATTCGCGCAATCTCACCCCTAACGTCCCGCGCGGCGGCGGCAAGCACGGCGGTGCTACGAACCCCGCTAACTACGGACGCCAGAACAACGGTGCTCGCAGAGGGTAAAACGTGCTTGACCTGCATTGCCATATCCTTCCCGGCGTTGACGACGGGGCAAGCTGCCTCGGCGAGAGCGTGCGCATGATCCATGCCGCATACAAGGCCGGCATCACCGAGATCGTATGCACGCCGCATTGCCGTGACCCGTACTTCGATTTCGATGCCATGTGGGACGCGTTCAATCAGCTTGCCCCGCGTTCGCCCATTCCCATGCGCATGGGTTTCGAGGTGAACATCCGCAAGCTGCGCGAGCTGGGAATGGACTGGGCGCCCTACCTGTGCTTCCAGGATTCCAAGACGCTGCTGCTTGAGCTTTCCACGCATGCCACCAAGCGCGATTTCGAGGAGTATGAACGCGAAATCTACGAGCTGCAGGGTATGGGGCTCGACGTGATCATCGCTCATCCCGAGCGCTACAAGGCCATCCAGGAGGACGTCTCCATTGCGGAGCGCCTGGTCAGCTGCGGGTGTGTGTTGCAGGCGTCGTCCGACTTCATCCGCGGTGGGCGTATGGGCAAGGAGCGCAAACCCGCCCAGCGTTTGTTCGAAGCCGGTTTATACACCTACATCGGCAGCGACGCCCACTGCGTCGAACACTACGAGGCGTTTTCCGAAGCGGTGTACAAATTCGGGCACATGCTGCGAGCGGAATAGCCGACGAAGGAATAGAATAACAGCTAGGTTTTTCGGCCTGCCCTCTCAACGGAGGGTGGGCCTTTTTTCGAGAGATGAGCGTGAGCGGGGGCGAGTGAACAGGGGACGGAGGCGTGTTCACGTTAGCCATTCGGGATAATGGAGGTTACCCGTGAACACACCTCCGTCCCCTGTTCAGCCTGTTCATCCCGCGGGGGAGCGGGCGATGAACGCCGTTGCGTTCCCCGTTCGTTTACGTGAACACACCTCCGTCCCCTGTTCGCGATTATGGTTGCTAGTGGAGAGAGGAGCGCTTATGCGCACTGTTACGTTGGGATCTACCGGTATCGTCACGCCGCAGAATGCGTTCGGGGCGCTGCCGATTCAGCGCGTTTCCGAGCAGGACGCCGTGGCGCTGCTTCGTCGCGCGTTCGAGGGCGGCATGACGTTCTTCGACACGGCGCGCGCGTACTCCAACAGCGAGGAACGCGTCGGCCTTGCGTTCGAGGGCATGCGCGACAAGGTCGCCATCGCCACCAAAACCCAGGCCCGCACCCCCGAGGCGTTTTGGGAGGATCTGGAGACCTCGCTGCGGCTTTTGCGGACCGATCATGTCGACCTGTACCAGTTCCACTGCGTTGACCAGTGCTACAAGCCCGGCGACGGCACCGGCATGTACGAGTGCATGCTCGAGGCCAAGGAGCAGGGCAAGATCGCCCATATCGGCGTGACGGCGCACAAGCTCGAGGTTGCCTTCGAGTGCGTTGAAAGTGGCCTGTACGAAACCCTGCAATATCCGCTCAGCTACCTTGCCTCCGATCGCGAGCTGGAGCTGGTGGCGTTGTCTGAGCAGCGCAACGTCGGCTTCATCGCCATGAAGGGCCTGGCAGGCGGTCTGCTCAACAACGCTCGCGCCTGCATGGCGTTCATGACGCAGTTCCCCAATGTGCTGCCCATTTGGGGCGTGCAGCGCGAGGAGGAGCTTGATGAGTGGCTTGCGTTCATGGCCGACACGCCGCAGCTTGATGATGAAATGCGCGTGTTCGTCGCCTCCGAACGCGCCGAGCTGGCCGGCGATTTCTGCCGCGGCTGCGGCTACTGCATGCCGTGCCCGCAGGACATCGTCATCAACCAGTGCGCTCGCATGTCGCTCATGATCCGCCGCGCGCCGTCGAAGGGATGGCTCGGCGAAGAGTGGCAGCAGCGCATGAGCGCCATCGAGGAATGCACCGAGTGCTACGCTTGCACCGCGCGCTGCCCCTACGAGCTGGACATTCCCCAGCTTCTGAAGAAGAACCTTGCCGACTACCGCGCCGTTCTGGCAGGAACAGTGAACGTCAAGGGTGCGGGCGAGGAATAAATCCGGATTCGTCCTATGCTCGATGTCGCGTTCGATGCATCCCCTGGGCGATTCGAGCCGAGATGATGCGAGGGTGCTGGCGCTATTGCAGGGACGTCTCCTTCTGCGTTGCCATATCCTCAGGCTTTTGCGAATGCGGCGGCGAATACTTCGAGGCGGTTGCGCGGGTATCTGTTTCCGCGCTGCCGTATCTCGTGGGCTTTTGCGAACGCGTTGGCTCAAGCTTCGCGGTTGCCCCAGAACGAGCTCGTTGCAGCATGTCATCCCTGGTAATTTGACTTCCGATGTGGTTTCATAATCGCTAACAAGCGAAGCGGGCGCGCCCCTTTGGCGCGCCCGCTTTCACGTTCGGCGGGGCGGAATGAGGGCGCCTGCGCCGAACGGGGGAATAAGGTGGCGATGGCGCTGCGTCGGCGCCGGGGCCCGCGGTCGGGCGAAAGGCCGCGCGTCCAGGGCAGACGCTCGCGTCGTGGGTGCTTCGCATGGTGCGGGCCGAAAGCTTAGCGCGCTTCAGGGGGTCTCTTCGCGGCGTGCGAGCTGCAGGTCTTGGGTTCCTGCGGGGCGCTCCGTCGATGCGCGCGCTCGGATGCGGGCATCCTAGGGGCCGTGCAGCCCGCTTTCGCCACTGGCGGCTGAAAAGGGGTTCATATGGAAGCTTGGCTGCAGGGGATCTTCGCTGACACGCCGGTGCTCACGGTGCCGTGGAGCATCGACTATTTTAGCGTAATCGCCGGCGTGCTCACCGGCGCGCTGTTCGCGTGCGACCGCAAGCTCGACATCATCGGCACGGTGGTGTGCGGCCTGATCACGGGTTACGGCGGCGGTGTGCTGCGCGACACGCTCATGCAGGGTACGGGCGTGTACTTCACCTCGCACCCCGACCTTATCGTCACGTGCATCCTCATCTGCGCGTTCGTGTTCTATTTCCGCGGCATATTCAAGCATCTCGAGGCAACGGTGTTCCTGGCCGATGCGCTGTCGGTGGGCCTGTTCGCGCTGGCCGGCGCTTCGAAGGCGGTGGCCTTCGAGCAGGGGATGGTGCTGTCGGTCATCATGGGCGGCATCACCGCGGTCGGCGGCGGCGCCATCCGCGACATTTGCGTCGGTGAAGTGCCCGGCGTGTTCCAGCGCAGCAACTATTACGCTGTTGCCGGATTGGGTGGCGCGGCGGTGTACGTGGTGCTTGCGCGCTTCGGTTGCCCCTTGGCGCTTGCGGGTATCGCGTGCGTGTTCGCCGTGGTGGCGCTGCGCTACTGGAGCGTGTACTTCGATTGGCGCACCACCTCCGAGGCCGACCTGACGCCGCGCATCGCTCGCGGGCTGCATCGTGCCGGCGATGTGCTGTCGGGGGTCTTCCTGCACGGCGGCGATTCCGAGCGGCGTCAGCGCCACGCCGGCGCGCGCATCGCCCGCGGTGCGAGCCGTGATGACGAGGCGTGCAAGGGTGCATCGGGCGGCAGTGATGCCGCCAACAGCGATTGGCCCGCCAACATGCGCTAGCACATCCCGAAAACGACCCCTGAACCGAGTGAGGCTCCCTCGGCAGCCTGGCTTTCAATTTGCATGTCGACGGTGGGAATTCGGTGCATGGGGGTCTTGCGGCGATTGGCGCTGCGGGAAGCCCGCGCGCGCGGCGGCTGGTACAATAGCCCAATCGATCTACGTTATCTTGCAGAACCGAAAGGCCCTATCACATGGCTGATTACATCGAAGGCAAGCGCCCCGTCATCGAGGCGTTCCGTACCGGCGTGCCCATGCGCCGTATCCTCATGGGCGATTACATGAAGCGCGACCCCATGATCGAGGACATCATGCGCAAGGCCAAGCGCAACGGTGTGAAGGTCATCCAGGTGCCGCGCGACGAGCTTGACCAGAAGTCGGCCCGTGGCAGCCATCAGGGCGTCATGGCCGAGGCCGCGCCGTTCAACTACGTGGGCATCGGCCAGGTGGTCGACGCCGCGAACAGCTACGCCGAAGAGCACGACGGCCGCGCGCTCGTGGTCCTGTGCGACCACCTCACCGACGCGGGCAACCTGGGCGCCATCAGCCGCTCCTGCGAGGCCGTGGGCGCATCGGGCCTGATCATCCCCAACAAGCGCAGCGCGCGCGTCGAGGCCTCCACGTACAAGAGCTCCGCGGGCGCCATCACGCACGTGCCCGTGGCGCAGGTGTCCAACATCGTGCAGAGCATCCACCGTTTGCAGGAGGAGGGCTTCTGGGTGTGCGCCGCAACCGAGCACACCGACGATCTGGTGTGGAACGCGAACTTGAAGGGCAAGATCGCCATCGTTCTGGGCAACGAACACGACGGCGTGTCCCGCCTGGTGCTCGAGCATTGCGACATGTACGCGAAGCTGCCGCTGGAAGGCGAAGTGGCCAGCCTGAACGTGGCCCAGGCCGCTACCGCCGTCATGTACGAGTGGCTGCGCCAGAATATCCACACCGCCTAACGGCCAGCGAACCTGCTCGACGTTGCGGGGCGCTCTCGTACCCCGCTTTCGACTTCAGCTTGCACGGGCATGGCCCAAAGGCCTATGCCCGCTTGCTTCAGCCGAATTCGGGGCGCGAGAGCGCCCCTCACTGGCTTTTAGCGAACCTGTAATGTGCAATACGGTGAACAGGGGACGGAGGTGTTCACAGGTGCCATTGGGAACATGCAAGTCTCCGGCGTGAACACACCTCCGTCCCCTGTTCACGACGAAGACGACGCGCAAGCGTCTGCGCTGATTTTGACGGATCCGTGATAACTTTGGTGGACTCGCGTCGATCGATATGCGGGTCTGCTCGTGAACACGCCTCCGTCCCCCTGTTCATCGGGCGTTGGCTTTGATAGACCTGCGGCGGTTAGCTGCTACATTGTATGAAAGGAGGGATGCGTGATGGCAAAACAGCGGAAGAAGATATTACTGGTGGATGGCTATAACGTCTTGCGTTCGGGGTCGCGCTATCAAGAGGCGTTCGCGCATCCCGACTATACCGACGATGCGTTCAACACGGCTCGCGAGCGTCTGATCAACGACGTCATCAACTTCGCCGGTCGCGAATATAAGGCCGTCATCGTGTTCGACGGCGGCGACAACCAGTTCTCCACCGGCGAGGTGGAGACTATCGGCGGCGTGCGCATCATGTTCAGCCCCGCCGGCACCTCGGCTGACAAGGTCATCGAGAAGCTGGCCCACGACGCGCGCGTGCGCAACGTGGAAACCATGGTGGTCACCTCCGACGCCACCATCCAGGACACCGTGTTCGGCGGCGGCATCGACCGCATGTCGGCCAACGGGTTCTCGCGCGAGGTGGGCATGTACTACGAGGACGTGCACCTTGACGAAACGCCGAAGGTGGCGCTCAAGCGCACGCTCGGTGACCGGATTAAACCGGACGTCCTCGAAAAGCTCAAAGCCATGCGCGACGGCGCATAGCGGCTTTCTGGGCTAGCTGACCAGGGGATTTGCACGACAGTGCGTAACAACTATCCCAACTAGCTGACCAGGGGATTCGCGAAACAGGGGGGTCTTGCCCGAACCGCGCTCGAATCATCGGGCAAAGTTCAGGCAAGGCCCCTTTCGTTTTGGATGTCTGTCGTTTAGAACGCTGGGCGTATTCATAACGCCAACCTGGTTATCATCGTTGCTGTATGCGGTCGCCCTTTAACAGGCGGGCATCCTTGAATCGACCTCATCCCTATAGTTCTTGATGGTATTGCAGGTTTTGGGGCCATTTTTTGCCATGAGTTCCGGGTTCTGGGTGGTTTTAACGCCGAGATTTACGGTTGCGCCGACAAAACCCCAGGTCGGCATTGCTTCAAAGTGCACTTCAGCCTGCAAAACCGCCCAGAAGATTCTGCTCGGCATTCGGCATCGACGAATCGTTCTCATTGGGGGGTCGGCTTAGCGGTTCCCGAAACATGGACGAACCGGGGCGCGGACGGCGCGCGAACTGTCCACCCGGGCAAAGAAAGCGCCCCTTTCGGGGCGCTTCGCTATTCCTTCGTGCTGTCCAGGTGCTCTTTTGCCAGGTAGATGGGGCGGCGCTTGTTCTCGATGTAGTCGCGGCCCAGGTATTCGCCGATCACTCCCAGCACCGCTAGCTGCAGGCCGCCGAATAGCAGGATCAGGCAGGCCAGCGTGGGGTAGCCCGGGGCGTTAGTCCCGTACAACAGGTACTCGGCCAACACCGACAGCAGGTATATCACCGCGGCGACGGCGCAGAGGCTGCCCAGCCACACCGCGATCTTGAGCGGCCAGGTGGTGAACCCGAAGATGCCCGTGGCGGCGTAGCGGAACAGCTTCTTGAACGACCACTTGCTGGTGCCGGCGGCGCGCTGCTCGGCCTCGTAGGGGATCTCAAGCGTATTGAAGCCGATCCAGGCGAACAAGCCCTTGCTGAAGCGCTCGCGCTCGGGCAATGCGAGCAGCGCATCGCGCACGGGGCGGCGGAACACGCGGAAATCGCTGACGTTTGCGGGGATGGAGATGTCGTCGGCCATGCCGTTGAACGTACGGTAGAAGGCGCGCTTGAACAGCTTCAGTACGAAGCCCTCCTTGCGGTCGACTTGGCATGCGGCTACGCAGTCGACGTCGGCGTTCTCCATGAGCAGGCGATACATGCGCAACGCGTCGTGGGGCGTTTGCTGCATGTCCGCGTCGATAAGGCAGATGTTGTTGCCGCGCGCCGCCTGCATGCCGGCGTACAGCGCCGATTCCTTTCCGAAGTTGCGCGAGAAGTCGATGGCTTGCACAGCGTGCTTCCCGCGTGCGGATTCCACCACGCGGTGCAAAAGCTGCGCGGTGCCGTCTTGGCTGCCGTCATTGACGAACACGATTTCAACGCCCACGCCCGCTTGCTCGAAGCATTCGGTGGCCGTTTTGTAGAACAGCGGGATGTTGTCCGCCTCGTTGTAACAGGGGACCACCAGCGTCAGGTCGTACAGGGCGTCGCTCATGTGTTCGTTCCAATCTAGCTTTGCCGCCGCGCTCCCCGTCGGGTGCGGCGCTTCCTTGCGAAGTGGGCGTGCGATAGCGCCTTAGGGCTAATCGGTGCGCGCTCGAGCTACGCTCGATTATTCGCCATCTCGCAACATGCTACGCCTGCGCGCCGCTATGCGCCATACGGCGAACAGCGTAACGGACGCAATGCCCACAACCGCCCCCGGGACAAGCCCGGGCGTGAGGTAGCGCAGCTCGACGACGTTGTCACCGGTTTGCACCGGTATCCCCATCAGTCCGTCGTA
Organism: uncultured Senegalimassilia sp.; assembly: GCF_934636665.1. Lineage (GTDB taxonomy): Bacteria > Actinomycetota > Coriobacteriia > Coriobacteriales > Eggerthellaceae > Senegalimassilia. Next base: position 102,064 of record NZ_CAKUAT010000002.1, on the reverse strand, counting down.
GGCTGCCTGCACCTCGACCGGCTGGCCGTTGACTGTGGCGGTCCAGCCGTCCTCGTAGGGCTGGCTGATCACGAGCGTCTCATCTTGGGCGGCGTTGAACGTGGCTGCAATCCGTCCGTTTTCGTACGCGGTCAGCGCAAAACCGGCGGAATCGATGCGCGACAGCTGATCTTGCAGGGTTTGCAGGTCCACGGTGCCGGCCTGCGCCAGTTCGGCGGCGGGAACGTCCCAGAACGCGGATTGCGCGTTCGTCACGGTACCGTCCTCGAAGCGCAGCTCATAAGGCTGCTCGGCCAGCGGCTTGATGGCCACCTGCATGGATTGCCCGGCGCGCCCCCAGCCCAGGTACACCTGGTTGCACGACCCACGTCCGCCGATGGTTTGCACGAGCGAGCCGTCGGCCCACACCTCGCACACGACGCCGCCTTCGTAATACAGGTCGTTCACGAACGCCGTCGGCGTGTACAGGTACACCGGGCCGTCAGCCGAAGGGGTCAGCGTGAACGTGCGCGCATTCTGATCGCCGTCGCATTCCTGCACGTCGACAGTGGAAAGCGCGCTCGCGTTATTACCGGCGGCGTTTGCGAGCATGGCGTCCTGGTTGTCAAGCGGGCGACCCTCCTGCCAGTCGACGTGCGTGCTGCCCGTGGTGCCCCAGCCCAGCGGCAGCGCCAGCTCGTTGCGGTACGCGCGCCAGGTGCCGCGCAGTGTGGCCCCTTCGGGCTCGGTCGCGGCAGGAGGCTGGTCGTCCACGATGTCGGTGACGCCGAGCAGCGCGTCGGCGATGACGTTTGAGCTCATGTAATAGGTGCCGAACGGCGTGACCTTGCTATACCCCAGGTCGTGCAGCAGCTGCTGGATGCGGTATTCCTGCGTGGATGAATAGTGGTCGAACGTGCTCACGCCCAGCACAAGCGCCATGTTGTCCGGCCCGTTAACCTTGCTGCCGCCCCAATACGGCGCGGCGTTGCCCACGCGGGCGAAGGCGGAGGCGCCGTCCGCGTTGCCTGCGGCTGCGCCGTTAACGTCGGAAGCGTCGCCAGCCTTGCTCCCATCGGAGCTTGAATCTCCTTCCGAACCGGAAAGGGCATCGCTACCCGTAGTCGCGCCGTCAAGCTGACTGTAGAAGCCCTCCAGCTCCGTGAGCGTGTCGGTGTAGCCGCTGACCGTGTAGCGGCATCGCGAAAGCTGCGCCTGCGCGCTGAACACCTGCTCGCCGACGAACACGCAGGCTAGCGCGACGCACAACGCGGCGCGTAAGATCGGTCGGGCTCCGTGCTGCGGGCAGCCGGCTCGGTTTGCGCTGGGGAAGGCGGCGTCGCGCACGGCGTCTGCGTCCGCACGCTCGGCATTCGCCGTGCGGCTCGCCTGCTCCGCCTTGCTGCCGACCCGTTGCGTACCCCCGCCATCCGCCGTCGCAGCAACGCCGCGCATCCCGGCCGCGCCCGCGATCAGCAGCGTGAACGCCGCCAGCAGCCCGCATTCTAACGCCACCAGCTGGGGTGCTTGCGGCAAGCTTCCCTTTGCTATATACAGCCACGCGGCGGACCCGGCGACGCTCACGAGCGCCGCGCCGCCGCCTACCAGCGCGCAACGGCGTCGCGGCTTCGCATCAAGCCGCGAGAGCGCCAGCAGGCCCTCGGCGGCAAGCACCGTCATGACCAGCAGGATGGCGAACCCGTTGCGATTGGTGTAGGAGCTTTCGGGCACGAACCCGCTCCAGATGGTTGCCACGGGCGTGAGCACCAGGCTCGTGGCCATGACGAGCGCGAAAGCCGCGCCCGTCATGCGCTCGCGACGTCCGATGGCCCCGTTCGTCAGGAACACGCCGATGCCGACCAGCGCCAGCGCCGAAATCGTCAGGGCGGGCAGGTTCGCCTGCGTGGTGATGCCGGGCAAGGTGCCGATGCAGAACAGGTCGGCCACCGCAAGCGGGTTGCGCGCAAGGCCCGTGTTGCATGCGAGCGAGGCCAGCCCCGCGTGCGTGCCCTTGCCGCCAAGAAGCGACAGCGCGGTGGGAATGAGCACCACCATGCCCGCGCCCACGGCAAGCGCCATGGTGGCGGCGAAGCGCCAGCAGCGGCGCAGACGGTGTCCGCGCAGGCTGCGGTCGCGCGCCAGCTCGTAGAAGAACCACAGCACGCACAGCAGGCAGACCATATATCCCGTGTACCAATTGAACACGATGGCGCACGCGCACGCGGCGAACAGCCCGCCGCACGCGCGGCGCTGCACCAGACGGTACGCGCCCAGCGCCGCCAGCGGGGCCATGGTCACACCGTCGAGCCACATGATGTTGCTCGCGTATCCCAGCGCGTACGAGGTGAGCGCGTAGGCGCACGCGAGCAGTACGAGCAGCGCCTGCCTGCCGGCCGGGGCGCTTGCCGCGGCGGTGCGAGCCTCGCGCCAGGTTTCAGCATCCGCCGCCAGAAGCCTTCCGCGCAAAAGCACCAGGCAGCAGACGGCGCATGCGGGAATCTTCACCAGGTACAGGACGCTGAACAGCTGCGGCACGGTCTCAGGCGTGAAGAAGAACGCGATCAGGTTGAATGGGCTGGACAGGTAATAGGTGAACAGGCTGAACATGCCACCGCCCAGGCCGGCGGCGTTGCTGTACAGCAGGTTGCCCTGGCCGTGCAGCACTTGGATGAGCCAGCCGAAGTACTCGGCGTACTGCACGGGCATGTCGTAGAGCATCACCGACATGTCGCCGAACGGGTAGATCCCCCGCATGGCGAAGGCGGCAAGCAGCACGCAGAAGGGGATGGCGAAGGCCGCCAGGTACGGTGCGGCCGCGCGGGCAAAGCGGCTTGCGCGGGTGCGCGCCGCAGGGCGTCGATGCGGTTGCGCGATTGCGTCGTTGCCGGATATATACATGGTAAGGAGGTCCTCTCTTGTCATGCCCGGAAATCGGGTATGCAGCCCATGGTACCCCAGTCGACAGCCTATGGGGCCCCGGTGGCGGTTGTCTACGATAACGGCGGAATCCCGGCGTTATCGCATCCTTCCGCCGGCGAAGGAGAGCAGGTGCCGTCGCGGACGCAGACGGGGGCGACGGCGAGGCTACCGGCACCGCCCCGATCGCGTGGGCGCGCAGACGCCCGGCATCGCCATGGTCGCGCGGCTAAGTCTTAGATGCCGGCACTGCCATATAAGGCTTTTCCGCGCTCGATCGCCGTCGCGCCGCCTGCCGTGCTAGAATGCCTTCCGCACGAGAGAAGTCATATCTGCGTTTCCCCAGGTGAAGCGGCGAAAACCAACAAATTTCCACAGCTCGTGAAAAAATTCCTTGACGGGCTTGACATTTCGCCGTATTCTAACAAATTGCAACTTTTTCGCAGTTTTGCGGATGCACCTGAAGGAGGAAAAGCCTCGTGGCCCAAGACAAAAATGCTGGTCAGACAGTACTTTATCGCAATCGCTGCTCGTTTGCGAAGATTCCTGACGTCATGGACGTGCCCAACCTCATCGCCATTCAAACGGATAGTTTCAAATGGTTCATGAGCGAGGGTCTCGACCAGGCGTTCCAGGACATCGCTCCGATCGAGAACAATACGAAGGACATGTGCGTCGAGTTCGGCGACCATCGCTTCGGCGACCCGAAGTACACCGTCGACGAGTGCAAGGAAAAGGACGTCAGCTATCAGGCGCCCCTGTACGTCGAGATCCGTTACATCAACCGTGAGACGGGCGAGATCAAGGAGCAGGAGGTGTTCATGGGCGACTTCCCGCTCATGACCAACCGCGGCACCTTCATCATTAACGGCACCGAGCGCGTCGTGGTGTCCCAGCTCGTGCGTTCCCCGGGCGTGTACTTCGGCTCCGAGCGCGACAAGGCATCCGACAAAACGCTGTATAACGCAAAGGTCATCCCCAGCCGCGGTGCATGGCTGGAGTTCGAGACCGACAAGCGCGACATCCTGTCCGTGCGCATCGACCGCAAGCGCAAGCAGCCCGCTACGCTGCTCGTTCGCGCCCTCGGCCTGGCCGAGACCCGCGAGGAGATCATCGACCTGCTCGGCAGCGATGAGATGGTCCTGCGCACCCTCGACCGCGACCCCGCCACCACCAAGGAGGAGTCGCTCATCGAGCTGTACAAGCGCTTCCGTCCCGGCGAGCCGCCCACCATCGACTCCGCCCGTACGCTGCTCGAGGGCCTGTTCTTCAACCCGCAGCGCTACGACCTGGCGAAAGTGGGCCGTTACAAGATCAATAAGAAGCTCGGCTTCGATCAGGAGGAGGCAACCTGCTCCACGCTGACCGAGGAAGACATCACCAAGACCATGCAGTACATCATCGGCCTGCATGCCGGTGCCGAGGGCGTCAAGGTCGACGACATCGACCACTTCGGCAACCGCCGCATCCGCACGGTCGGCGAGCTGATCCAGAACCAGTTCCGCATCGGCCTGTCCCGCATGGAGCGCGTGGTGCGCGAGCGTATGAGCATGCAGGAGCCCGACGAGATCACCCCGCAGTCGCTCGTGAACATCCGCCCGATCGTGGCGGCCATCAAGGAGTTCTTCGGCTCCTCCCAGCTGTCCCAGTTCATGGACCAGGCCAACCTTGCCGCAGGTATCACGCACAAGCGCCGTCTGTCCGCACTCGGCCCGGGCGGTCTGTCCCGCGAGCGCGCAGGCTTCGAGGTCCGCGACGTCCACAACTCCCATTACGGCCGCATGTGCCCCATCGAGACGCCTGAAGGCCCGAACATCGGCCTTATCGGTTCGCTGGCAACCTTCGGCCGCATCAACCCCTACGGCTTCATCGAGACGCCCTACCGTCGCGTGGTCGACGGCAAGGTGACCGACGACATCGACTACCTGACGGCCGACGAGGAAGAGAACCACACGATCGCCCAGGCCAACGAGAAGTTCAACCTGGAGACTCGTGAGTTCGGCACCACCGACGAGAACGGCAACTTCGTGAAGGCCGCTCGCGTTCTCTGCCGTACCAAGGACGCCGACGGCGTGTTCGGCGAGCCTGGCGAGGTGCTGCCCGAGCAGGTCGACTATATGGACGTTTCCCCGCGTCAGATGACGTCGGTCGCAACGTCGCTCATCCCGTTCCTCGAGCACGACGACGCAAACCGCGCCCTCATGGGCTCGAACATGCAGCGTCAGGCTGTGCCGCTGCTCAAGCCGCACGCCCCGCTCGTAGGCACCGGCATGGAGCACCGCATCGCGGTCGACTCCGGCGAGATCCTCATCGCGCAGAACCCCGGCGTGGTCGACTACGTCGACGGCCAGACCATCATCGTGCTCAACAACGACGGCGAGTACGACGAGTACCTGGTGCCGAAGTTCCAGCGTTCCAACCAGTCCGGCTGCATGAACCATCGCCCCATCGTCCGCAAGGGCGACGAGGTGGCTGCCGGCGACGTGCTGGCAGACGGCCCGTCCTGCGACGGCGGCGAGCTGGCGCTGGGTCAGAACCTCATGGTCGCGTACATGCCCTGGGAAGGCTACAACTACGAGGACGCCATCATCGTGTCCGAGCGCGTGGTGTCCGAGGACCTGCTGACCTCCATCCACATCAGCGAGTACGAGCTTGACGCCCGTGACACGAAGCTGGGCCCGGAGGAGATCACCCGCGAGATCCCGAACATCTCCGACGACATGATCGGCGATCTGGATGCCGACGGCATCATCCGCGTGGGCGCCGAGGTGTTCCCGGGCGACGTTCTGGTTGGTAAGGTCACCCCGAAGGGCGAGACCGAGCTGACCGCCGAGGAGCGCCTGCTGCGCGCCATCTTCGGCGAGAAGGCCCGCGAGGTCCGCGACACCTCCCTGAAGGTGCCGCACGGCTCCGGCGGCCGCGTCATCGACATCCACCGCTTCAGCCGCGCCGCCGGCGACGAGCTGGCGCCGGGCGTCAACGAGCTCGTCCGCATCTACGTGGCTCAGAAGCGTAAGGTCCAGCAGGGCGACAAGCTCTCCGGCCGTCACGGTAACAAGGGCGTTATCTCCCGCGTGCTGCCGGTTGAGGACATGCCGTACCTGGCCGATGGCACGCCGATCGACGTCATGCTGAACCCCCTGGGCGTTCCGTCCCGTATGAACGTCGGTCAGCTGCTTGAGAACCACCTGGGCTGGGCCGCGAAGTGGGGCTGGAATGACGACCCGAACTCCGACGAGCCCGTTGAGGGCCCGCAGTTCGTGGCAACCCCGGTATTCGACGGCGCCACCGAGGAGGAGATCTCCGACGCCATCGACGCCGCCAACCGCAACCTCATCAACTGGAACCATAAGAAGTACGGCGACCTGGCGCGCGACGAGTTCGTCCCGCAGCTGTCCCGCACGGGCAAGGCATGGCTCTACGACGGCCGCACGGGCGAGAAGTTCCGCGAGCCCATCACCGTCGGCCAGACCTACATCCTGAAGCTGGGTCACATGGTCGACGACAAGATCCACGCCCGCTCGACCGGCCCTTACAGCCTGATCACGCAGCAGCCTCTGGGCGGCAAGGCGCAGTTCGGCGGCCAGCGCTTCGGCGAGATGGAAGTGTGGGCCCTGTACGCGTATGGCGCATCCAACGTGCTGCAGGAGATCCTGACCGTGAAGTCCGACGACACGTCGGGCCGCGTGAAGTCCTACGAGGCAATCGTCAAGGGCGAGAACACGCCGGCTCCCGAGGTGCCCGAGTCCTTCAAGGTTCTGGTGAAGGAAATGAAGTCGCTGTGCCTCAACGTCGAGCTTGAGGGACACGACCATCAGACCATCGACGTCACCCATGACCCCGATCTGGACGACGTGAAGCGCGACAACGCCGATTCGGCCCTGTACAACGCCATCGCAGACGATGCGCGCAAGACCGAGGCCGAGGAAGCCGGCGCTCTCGACGACATCGCCGCAGAGCTGGGCGAGCTGATGGCTGATACGAAGCAAGAAGAAGACGACAACGACCTGATCGGCAAGGAGGACGAGCGATAAATGACGACGGAATTCGACGTTAACAATTTCGACGCCCTGCGCATCTCCCTGGCTTCCGCCGAGGATATCCGCAGCTGGTCGCGTGGCGAGGTGAAGAAGCCCGAGACCATCAACTACCGCACGCTCAAGCCGGAGAAGGACGGCCTGTTCTGCGAGAAGATCTTCGGTCCCACCAAGGACTGGGAGTGCGCCTGCGGCAAATACAAGCGCGTGCGTTTCAAGGGCATCGTGTGCGAGCGCTGCGGCGTCGAGGTGACGCGCAGCAAGGTTCGTCGCGAGCGCATGGGCCACATCGAGCTGGCGGCCCCCGTCAGCCACATCTGGTACTTCAAGGGCTCCCCGTCCCGTCTGGGCTACCTGCTCGACATCCCGCCGAAGGAGCTGGAGAAGGTCCTGTACTTCGCAAGCTCCATCATCACCTCCGTCGACAAGGAGGCGCGCGACGAGGATGTCGAGGATCTGCGCGATGAGCTGGCCGCCGACCTGGAAGAGCTGGACGTCGAGCGCGATCGCTTGATCGAGCAGACCCGCAAGCTGTCGGTGGACTACGTCCCCGAGGACGACGACTTCGTCGACGACATCGACGAGGACGAGCGCCTCACGCCTGAAGAGGTGGAAGAGGAGATCGCCGACATCTACGAGGAGTTCAACGAGCGCAAGGCGCTGCGTCAGGACGCTTTCGACCTGTTCATGAAGATCGAGCCGAAGCAGCTGGTTCCCGACGAGTCCCTGTACCGTGAGATGCGCGCCAACTACCGCGATTACTTCACGGGCGGCATGGGCGCCGAGTCCGTGCGCGACCTGCTGGACGCCATGGACCTCGAGGCCACGGCCGAGGAGCTGCGCGACGTCATCGCCAACGGTAAGGGCCAGAAGCGCGCCAAGGCTATCAAGCGCCTGAAGGTGGTCGACGCGTTCCTGAAGTCCACCAACAAGCCGTCTGATATGATCCTGGACGTCGTCCCGGTCATCCCGCCCGACCTGCGCCCCATGGTGCAGCTCGACGGCGGCCGCTTCGCCACGTCCGACCTCAACGATCTGTATCGTCGCGTCATCAACCGCAATAACCGCCTGAAGCGCCTGCTCGACCTCGGTGCCCCCGAGATTATCGTGAACAACGAGAAGCGCATGCTGCAGGAGGCTGTGGACAGCCTGTTCGACAACGGCCGTCGCGGCCGTCCCGTCACGGGCCCCGGCAACCGTCCGCTGAAGTCGCTGTCCGACATGCTCAAGGGCAAGCAGGGCCGCTTCCGTCAGAACCTGCTCGGCAAGCGCGTCGACTACTCCGGCCGTTCGGTAATCGTCGTCGGCCCGTCGCTTAAGCTGCACCAGTGCGGCCTTCCTCAGCAGATGGCGCTGGAGCTGTTCAAGCCCTTCGTTATGAAGCGCCTGGTCGAGCTCGAGTACGCTGCTAACATCAAGGCCGCCAAGCGCGCCGTGGATCGTTGCGCCAGCTACGTGTGGGACGTGCTGGAAGAGGTCATCGTGGACCATCCGGTCCTGCTCAACCGCGCACCAACCCTGCACCGTCTGGGCATCCAAGCCTTCGAGCCGGTTCTCGTCGAGGGCAAGGCCATCAAGCTGCATCCGCTGGCCTGCACCGCCTTCAACGCCGACTTCGACGGCGACCAGATGGCCGTGCATGTGCCGCTCGGCGCCGAAGCCCAGGCCGAGGCCCGCGTGCTCATGCTGTCCGCGAACAACATCAAATCCCCGGCTCATGGCCGCCCGCTGACCGTGCCCACGCAGGACATGATCATCGGCTCCTACTACCTGACGGCAGCCCGCGACGGCTTCCCGGGCGAGGGCCGTGCGTTCATCGACTTCGCCGATGCTCGCAACGCCTATGACGCTCGCGCCGACGTGGACCTGCAGGCCAAGATCGAGGTGCGCCTGAGCAAGGACACCCGCGTGGCTAACGCGTTCGGCAAGTTCGAGGACATGAAGGCCGGTCAGCGCATCCACACCACCATCGGCCGCATCATCTTCAATGACTCCTTCCCGGAGGATTATCCCTTCTTGAACTACCAGATGAACAAGAAGGAGATCGGCCGTTTGGTCGAGGACGTCACGAATCGCTACCCGCTGGCCGATGTGCCGGAGATCCTGGACGGTTTGAAGGCCACGGGTTACCACTACGCAACCCGCGCCGGCATCACCGTGTCCGTCTACGACGCCACCGTGCCGCCGACGAAGGCCGACATCCTGGCCGCTGCCGATGACAAGGTCGCAGCCATCGATGAGGACTACGAGATGGGCCTGATGAGCCCCGAGGAGCGTCATAAGCAGGTCGTCGACATCTGGACGGATGCCAACGAAGAGGTCGGCGAGGCCATGGCTGCCAACTTCGACAGCTTCAACCCCATCTTCATGATGGCCGACTCCGGCGCTCGAGGTAACATCAAGCAGATCCGCCAGCTGGCCGGCATGCGCGGCCTGATGGCAGACACCAAGGGCGGCACCATCGACATTCCGGTTAAGTCGAACTTCCGCGAGGGTCTGTCGGTGTTGGAGTACTTCGTCTCCACGCACGGCACTCGTAAGGGTATGGCCGACACCGCTCTGCGTACCGCCGACTCTGGTTACCTGACCCGTCGTCTGGTCGACGTCGCGCAGGACGTCATCGTGCACGAGATCGACTGCGGCACGAACGTGGGCGTCCCGTACCCGCTGCACAACGAGAAGGGCGAGCTGGACGAGAACCTGATCGGCCGCTGCCTGCTCGAGGATGTCAAGGGCGCCGACGGCTCTGTGGTCATGGAGGGCGACAACTACATCACCTCCATCGATCAGCTTGCCGCCATGGAGGCCGCGGGCGTCGAGGAAGTCACCATCCGCACGGTCATGACCTGCCATGCCGAGCATGGCGTGTGCCAGAAGTGCTACGGTTGGGACCTTGCAACGGGCCGTCCGGTCAACATCGGCACCGCCGTCGGCATCATTGCCGCACAGTCCATCGGCGAGCCCGGCACGCAGCTGACCATGCGTACGTTCCACGCCGGCGGCGTCGCAGGCGAGGACATCACGCACGGCCTGCCGCGCGTCCAGGAGCTGTTCGAGGCCCGCAAGCCTAAGGGCCAGGCAGTGCTGGCGGAGATCTCCGGCACGCTGCAGATCAGCTCCGACAAGAACACGAAGACGCTGACCATCCACGACCAGGAGGGCAACTTCCGCGAGTACGTGGTGTCGGCCCGCGCCACCATGCTCCCGGGCGTGGAGGACGGCCGCCAGGTCCGCATCGGCCAGCAGCTGACCAAGGGTTCCGTGAACCCCCACGACCTGCTGCGCCTGACGGACCCGAACACCACGCTGCGCTACATCGTGGCCCAGGTCCAGGACGTGTACGTGTCCCAGGGCGTTGACATCAACGACAAGCACATCGAGGTCATCGCGCGCCAGATGCTGCGCAAGGTGGCCGTGCTCGACGCCGGCGACTCCGACTTCCTGCCGGGCCGCCAGGTCAACCGCTTCGAGTTCGAGAACGTTGCCAACGAGCTCATCGCCGAGGGCAAGAACCCGCCGGTGGGCCAGCCGCTGCTGCTGGGCATCACGAAGGCCTCCCTGGCCACCGATTCGTTCCTGTCCGCTGCATCGTTCCAGGAGACCACGAAGGTGCTCACCGACGCCGCCATCGAGGGCAAGGTCGACCACCTGGTGGGTCTGAAGGAGAACGTCATCATCGGCAAGCCGATCCCGGCTGGTACGGGTCTGAAGCGCTACCGCGATGTCGGCCTGACCTACAAGGGCAAGCCCACCGCTCCGGTCGAGGGCGACATGCTGCCCGAGTACGCTCCGGACGACCTGCGCCAGATCGAGGACCTGCTGCCCCAGCCCCAGGATTGGTCGCTGGACGGCGAGGGCTACCTCAACATGGGCGGCAACTACGGCAGCTACTACAGCGGCCTGTCCCTGGGTCATCGCGGCCCGCAGCTGTCCGACGAGGACGCGCGCCTGTACATCTACGACGATCTGGGCGTGTCGCAGCGCTGGGCGAACAAGTTCAGCGAGGCCGGCATCGAGACCGTGGCCGACCTGGTGGGCCACACCGAGGACGACCTGCTGCGCATCGAGGGCATCGGCGCGAAGGCCATCGAGGAGCTCAAGGAAGGCCTCGAGCAGCACAACCTGCTGCATGTGATCGAGGACGACCTGAGCGCATCCTCCGACGACATGAGCCAGCTGCTCGACATGGTGTTCAGCCCGGATGACACCATCCTCATCGGCGGCGACGAGCCGGCAACCTTCAACACCGAAGGCGAGGACATGCTGGGCGAGGCGCTGCCTCCGCGCAGCTATCACCGCAACCTCGAGGAGCTCGACGAGCTTCTGGGCAACGGCGCGTTGGGCTTCGGCCTGACCAGCCGTCAGGACGAGGAAGAGTCCAACGAGGCTCAGGCTAACGGCGAGGAATAACGCCAGCTGAAAGGGGCGCGCATCGGCGCGCCCCTTTTTTCGTTACGGCGGGCCGGGCGGCGACAGCGCCGGTGCCCGCTTACGTTCGAAAGGCTTTTCATGAGCGATAAAACTTACATCCCCGAGGGGGAGCAGGCTCCCGCATCGCAGATCGGCGCCACGCTCGAGGCGCTGGTGGGAACCATCCACGCTCGCCGCGACGCAGGGGAGGGCAGCTACACGTTCCGCCTGCTCACGGGTAATGCCGACTTGCCGTTGAAGAAGGTGGTCGAGGAGGCCAACGAGGTGGCTTTGGCCGCCAAGGACGTGGAAGCGGTGAAGATGATGCTGGCGGGCCTTGCCGGCCACGAGGGCTCGCACGCGGGCATGGCCGATGCGTTCGCCGCCAAGGCCGACGCGGCCTGCGACCATCTGCGCTATGAGGCCGCCGACGTGGTGTATCATCTTCTCGTCGTGCTTGAGCGCTACGGCATCGGCATCGACGAGTTCGCTGCCGAGCTGAACAACCGCATGACCGACGAGGAGCGCCCCCAAGGCGCCATCCGTCTTTTCGATGAGCATGTAAAGCGAGGGAAGTAATATGGCACGTCTTTTCGGTACTGATGGGGTTCGCGGCGTTGCGAACAAGGAGCTTACGTGCCAGATGGCCTTCCAGCTGGGTCAGGCGGCGGTGGCCTTCAAGGGCCGCACCATCCTGATCGGCAAGGATACGCGCCTGTCGGGCGATATGCTGGAGTCGGCCGTTGCCGCCGGCATCATGTCCATGGGCGGCACGGCGTTGCTGGCGGGCATCATCCCCACGCCGGCCATCGCCTTGCTCACCCGCGAGCTGCATTGCGACGGCGGCATCGTCATCTCCGCCTCGCACAACCCGCCGGAGTACAACGGCATCAAGATCTTCGACGGCCAGGGCTTCAAGCTGCCCGACTCCGTCGAGGATGAGATCGAGGCCTTTATGGCCCGCGGCGGCGCTGCTGCTGACGAACTTCCCAACGGCGACGAGGTGGGCGTGGCCGTGCCCGTCGAGGATGCTTGCGAGCTCTATATCCAACACGCGGTGCAGAGCGTGGAGAAGCAGGGCATCGACTTCAAGGGCCTGAAGGTGGCGCTTGACACGGGTCACGGCGCATCCTGCATGACCAGCGCCGAGGCGCTGCGCCGCTTGGGCGCCGACGTCACCGTCATCAACGACGATTACTGCGGCACGGACATCAACGTCCAGTGCGGTTCCACGCACCTTGAGCCCCTGCGCGCCCTGGTCGCCGAGTGTGGCGCCGATGTAGGTATCGCGCATGACGGCGACGCCGACCGCGTTATGCTCATGGACTCCGAGGGCAACGAGATCGACGGCGACATGGTGGAAGCCGTGTGCGCCATCGACCTGAAGCAGCGCGGCCTGCTGGCCGGCGACACCGCCGTGTCCACCGTTATGGCGAACCTGGGCCTTACGCATGCGCTGCGCGATGCGGGCATCAACCTCATTCAAACGAAGGTTGGCGACCGCTACGTGCTCGAGGCCATGCGCGAGGGCGGTTACGTCATCGGTGGCGAGCAGTCCGGCCACACCATCTTCCTGGAGCACAACTCCACGGGTGACGGCCTGGTCACGGCGCTGCAGTTCCTGGCCGCTTGCAAGCGCGCCGGCAAGTCCGCCGGCGAAGCGGCGAAGGCCATGACCCGCTTCCCGCAAACGCTCATCAACGTGCGCGTGAAGGACAAGCACGCGGCTGATGGCAACCAGGCCATCGCCGATGCCGTGGCAGCTGCCGAAGCGGCGCTTGGCGAGGACGGTCGCGTTCTGCTGCGTCCGAGCGGCACCGAGCCGGTCGTGCGCGTGATGGTGGAGGCCATGGACGAGCAGGCTGCCGAGCAGCATGCCAAGGCCATCGCCGAAGTGGTCGAGCGCGAGATTTAAACGATCGAGTAAAGAAATGAAAAGCCGGTAACCGGTCTACACCGGTTACCGGCTTTTGTTTTTAACGGTTGTCGCCTTTAGACCAGTCTGTGATCGCCTGAGCGACCGACCATGCTGCAGCGTCGTCTTGGCTGGCGGCGGCATTGCCCGATGCGTGTGCGCCTGCTGCGGCGTGGGCGGCGTTCTCGCCTTCGACTTTGCGGCGCCAGTACAGCCAGAAGCCCAGCGCGCCTGCGCCTGCTGCGACAAGGGCGGCCAGTATTCCTGCTATCACGGGGTTCATCTGCCGCTTGGGAAGGCCGGCCTCGGGCACGGTGATGCCGAAGTCATCGGAGCCGGTTTTGAACGATGCCTGCGAGGCGGTCGGCTTGAGCACGGATTCGAGCGTTGCGGCTTCGGCCTTCGCCTGCTCGCTGGGCGCGTCGAACTGGGTCAAATCGTACGTGTCGATATAGGCTTTCAGCGTGCGCGAGTACGTGGTGCTGGTGGCGTAGTGCCCCTGCAGGTAGTCGCACGCGTCCTCGTAGCTTTCCGTGTTCGACTTCTTCACCGGGGTGTACAGGGAATCGCCGGTGAGCAGCCCGACGTAGTCCTCAAGCGATTCCGTCAGGCTGGGGTAGCGGCGGAACTCGGCGACGATGGTCTCCAGATTGCCCTTGCCGTCGTCCTCCTGCGTTTTCATACGCACGCTTTTGCCCTCGTAGCTGCCCTTGATGCCGAACAGGTTGTTGTACGGCTCGCACGAGAGCCCCGATGAGCCGGATGCCGACTCCACTACGGCCTGCGCGATCATAACGGAGGCGTACAGGTCGTTTTCCTGGCACAGCTCGCGGGCCTGCTCGCCGATTTGGCTGATGAACTGCTCGGTGGTCAGGTTGCGCGAGACGTAGACCAGCTCGTCCTCGTCGAGGGTGGCGCTTTCCTGCACCATATCCTCGGGGGCGTCCTCCACGTCCTCGGCGGGCTTCTCCGCGGCGGTGTCGTTGCCGGTGCTCGCGGACGGGGCGCTGGACGCTGCGGGTGCGGCAGGGGTTTCGGCGGGTTGCGCGGGCGTGGCGGGCTCGGGCTTGGTCTCGGGCTCGGAGGCGGCGTTCGAATCAGCGATGGCCTTCTGCGTCTGCTTGACCAGTTTCGCCAGGTCGGCGTCTATGGTTGCCAGCGCGTCCACGTCGATGGCGAGGAAATCCGCTGCGGCCACGGTTTCGCCGGAAAGGTACGCTTTCAGCGGCTTTAGGCCGACGAGCTTGGCTGCTTCGGCTTTGTCGAGGATGGCCTGGTTCTCCGCATCGGTTGCGGTCCAGTCGCCGGTGATGGCGACGCTTTCGATGGGCGTTGCCTGCGCCGCGTACGCAACGCTTGCCGAGGCGGTGCCCTGGGTATGCGCAAGACCCGCCAAGGCGGGGGTTGTTGCCATGGATGTTGCCAGCACCGCGGCAAGCGCGGCGTTCGTGAAAATGGTGCCCTGCTTCATTACGCTATCGTACCGTTTCTCCTTGTTCGACCTAGTAAGCCAAGTATAACTTATAGCCCCTCCCTTTAGCGTTCCCCACGATAATCATCACGTCGGCTCCTTGCAATATCGGGGCGGCAACCGTTTGCCAATCGTCGCGATTCCTTCACGTTTTCCGCCGCTGAACAGGGCAAAACCCGCGAAAATGTCGACTGCGCTTGCGGGGGGGGGACGAGCCGGGTAACGAAAGGGACTGCCATTCAGTGCGTCGGGTGAATGGGCGGGCCGGGGAAGGGGCGGCGGAACATCCTGATGCCTAAGGTCGACGGCTTGGCCCTCGATCCCGGGATGTGAACAGGGGACGGAGGTGTGTTCATGTTGCGCGGGCGAAAGCGCGGGCTAGGGAAGGGGGTCGTGTGAACGCACCTCCGTCCCCTGTTCACGTGGCCCGCTTTTTGCGCCGCAGCTTGGAAACGTTGCGCTCCCCGTGTTGCTTCCCGTCATCGCTTCCGCTTTTCGTTATAATCATCTGAATCCGCGCGAGGGAGCGCGGCGATCGCTGAACGGGAAAGGAAGGTTTGATGGCCGAGCTGCAGATACAGCCAGGAACGAAGCTGAAAGTCGCTTTCGACACGGCCGTGGGCCAGCAAACCGATTTCAACATGATGGCCACCTTCAAGGGCGCCATCGACGAAGCCTATTTCCTTATCAGCGCGCCCATGCTTGCCGGCAAGCCGCTGATCTTGGACGAGAACCAGAAGCTCCTGTTCCAGTACACCGAAGGCGGGAACACCTTCATGCTGGCCGGCTATCCCGAATCCGTGGAGAAGGCGGGCATCCGCACGTTGTGGAAGATGCGTCAGGTGGCCGAGCATCGCACGTTCTTCAAGCGCCGCGACGAGCGTTTCAAGGTGTCCATGCGCCTGCGCTACCTGCGCGACGAGGCCCCCGAGGACCAGCTGGAAGAGGCTATGACCATCGACGTTTCCGCCGGCGGCCTGGCAATGTATCTCAACGATTGCCCCGACGTGGGCGAAGCCCTGCAGGTGAAGCTGCCCGTGGTGCGCGTGGACGACCAGCGTTACGAGCTGCCCGTGCAGCTGGGCATCGTGTGCTGGCTGCGTGAGGCGCCGAAGGGCAGCCTATTCCGCAACGCCTGCGGCATTCAGTTCCGCTACGCCGACGATTTGGAGCGCGAGGCCATGAAGGAGTACATGGAGCACGTGCGCGCAAAGTATAAGATCTAGGGCTCATGGCGTGGTTCGGTAAAAATAGGGAAAGCGAAGGCGGGCGGCCCGAGCGTGAATCGGCGTCCGATCAGGTGCAGGGCGCTGAACAGGAGCGTGCTCAGGCTGAAGGTGTGAATGCGGACGAGTCTGCGCAGGCCGAAGGCGTGGGCGCAGACGCGTCTGCGGAAGCGGAAGCGTCCGAAGGCACCGCGCGTTCTACGGCGCCCGCCAAGCGTCGTTTCGGCAAGAAGCGTGCCTGGAGCAAGCGCATGATCCGCGTGGAGGAGCTGGAAGAGGCTCTGGCGGACGATGAGGACATCGACGTCGACGCCATCGTCTCCATGTACATGCCCAAGCGCCGCATGGCCCGCATCGGCGAGGCGCTTTTGCGCGTCGGCACGCTGCAGAAGGTGCTCATTTGCGTTGCCCTGTTCATGGCAGTGCTGTTCGGCGTTTCGTTCATGCAGGAGAACATGGGCAACTTCACCATCAACTTGAACCGTTTGGAGCTGTTCAGGCGCGGTATCGCCATTGCCGACAACAGCCAGTTCGAAGGCGCCACTGCGCGTCTTGCCGCCGAGGCGGTTTCCTACGGCACCAACATCGCCGCGGATGATCTGCCCGACAACTTGGACGAGATCGACGGCAGCCACAACGGCAAAAGCTACGTCGCTTACACTTTTTATATCCGCAATGCCGGCAAGGAAGATCTGGGATACGACGGCAAGGTGAAGGTCGCCTCCGCGTCGAAGGGCGTGGAGAAGGCCGCGCGCGTGCGCGTGTACCGTAATGGCCAGGCGGTGACTTATGCCGCGCCCGCTTCCGATGGCGGCAACGAGCCCGGGTGTGAGAATTTCGAATCGAACGACGTGGTCTGCCACCTTGCCAACGACGACTTCAAGGTGGGCTACGTGGATAAGTACACGGTGGTCATCTGGCTTGACGGCGATGACCCCGAGTGCGTCGACGACATAGTGGGCGGCGAAGTCGAGTTCGCCATGGACTTCGATTCCGATGGAGCTGAGGATACGAATCTGCTCACCAAGTTCGTGCGGGATATCGGCGACACGCTCACGGGCACCGATCCCATCGGCGCGTCCGGCACCGATGCGCCCGACTACTATCAGAACAACACCGTCACCTGGGATAACCGTCGCAACCAGGACAATCCGCCCGCATAAGCCCGATGCCGGCGTTTGCCGGCGAGATGCTGCGCGTTGATGGCGTTGGCGGTTGCTGGCGCGTCGATTGGGCTGCGGGTTACGAACGCCGTTTGCGCATTTGCCGACTTGTTGCTCATCGATTTCATTGGCTGGGGCGTACGGCGAATCGACCGATGCCCACGGCGTTAGGTGTTGTCGAGGCATCTGCCGGTTCGCGGTCCTTGGTTTTGTTAGCTGTGCCCGCTCGCTTTGCGTAAAGGGAGGGAGCGCGACATCTGCTTTGCGGAAGTAGGGGATTGACGCCTTCGACGTTGATTTATTAGAGGGGGTACAATTTCTTGCGGAGAAACCATTGAATTGAGTGATTTACCTGGGGTAAGGCGGAGATATTCCGGGACAAAATATGGTAAGGTGCTCTTCGCATGTTCTTGAATGGAATGCAGGTGCCCGTTGGGTATTGATTTCATGAGCGAGGAAAAGGATCGAGAGAGGATCCGTTATGGAAACGAAGGCACTGAAAAAGCAGCTCGCCGCTGCTATCGCCATGGTGCTGGTGGCTGCCATAGCCTTGGGAGCCGCCACGTTCGCATGGTTCGTGAACAACAATGCCGTCACGGCAGAGGGCGTTAACGTGACTACGTCTTCTGCTGTGCCGAACCTGTATATTACGAGCGCGGGTAAGACGACGGGTGATATGACTAAGGCGGGTACCAGCCCGAGCAAGCTTTACCCTGTGTCCACCAACGATGCTAAATCCTTCTATGAAACATTGCATTGGACGAGCGCGACCGGCACGGGTTCCCACGCCGTGGCTGACAAGTATCAAAGCGCAATTGCTCGCGAGGACGAAAAAACCGTTTATATTGATTACACCTTTGCGCTTGGTGTAGCTAACGGTTCGATGGACGTGTACTTCAATTCCGACACCGCTGCTACTACTCTGCAGGCTAGCGACAAGATGGGTACCGCAGGTCGATTCGCCATTAGCTTCGATGGAGGGACGAGCTGGAATCTCTTCAAGGTTGCGTCTGCCGACAATTCAACCGCTACGAGGTATTACACCGATAAGGCTGCCGAAACTGCAACGCAAGGCGACTATTGGGTAACGGGTGCTGGCGATGCGGACAAGGTTGTCGAGGCGAGTTATTCAGACATGGCCGCTTACTCTGGCAGCATCAACGATAAGGGTCAGGCAGTTGCGGGGACGAGTAAACTTGCCACCATCAGTAGCAATAATGGACCTGTGACGGTTACTGTTCGCGTGTGGTATGAGGGTTGCGATCCGAGCTGCGTCTCCGAGAATGCCGCAGCAGGCATTTCCAATACAATCACTGGCAACCTTGGTTTCGTAGGCGTTCAGTCTCCGGCGACCTCCGGTGTTGGTGCGTAGCCAACAATCACGGTTCGACATTTGCTAACTGCTTAATACCCTCGGGCTTGTGCTCGGGGGTATTCTTTGTTGTCAGGGGGATTACTTTGTTGGGGTGCTGATGAGGCTTTAGCGTTCCGTCTTGCGACTTGCGGGAATCGTCAAAAGTGGGGTTGTTTTGGTTTGTTGCACTTAGGAATAAGCGGTGTCTTACATGCTAAAATCCTACGTTGAATGATTGTCGGAACTGGGCAATGGCTTCTTGTCATCTGAGCGGCGTATTCGCTCCGTTTCAGAATGAGAGGGCCCTGACATTGCTTGGGCGAACAAGGAGGAAAGCGGCCTCTTCGGGGCGTCGGCAGCATGAAGGCGACTGGCGAACATACCAACCACGGTGAGCTTCACGCAAGCGATAACGCTGCTGAGGGCTATCGCGCTGTGGCCGACGAGCATGCGCAAACCCTGAAGGATTTCTGGAAGCGTTTCATGGTCAGCGGTCTGTTCGTGGTAGCCGCCCTTGTCATTATCCTGGCCTGCTTGGCGTGGTTTCTGAATAACTCCCAGGTGAGGGTCAATGGCGTTGGGGTGGACGCGGCCGGCGCACGCTTCGCTATCTTTTCCGACGGCGACCGCCAGGGCGTCTATGATCAGGCAGCAGGCGATGTCGGGCTTGATGTGGCCGACTCCATGAACGTGAGTGCTACCAGCAATCTGGTTAACTTGAGCTTCGGCGATACTTTGGGTCCGGGTTCGTATGGCCAGCTTACCTTCACGGTGACACCGTATGCGAGCGATCTTCGTGACGTGCAAATCGATATCTCCCGCGAGTTTAGGGACAAGCAGGGGGGAGCCGAGGTTTCCGATACCGTGAAAGCGCTGGCGTCGGGTCATATCCTGTTCTTTACATCGCGCGACGCCAATGGGTATTATGAGTCGCCCATCCTTGGCGAGCAGTTGACTAAGGGGTCTTCGGTTCTCAGTTACCGGCTGACTGTCGCCAAAAGCGAATTCCAGGACACTTCAGGCAATACGACCAACTCCGTTACGAAAACGCTGTACTGGGTGTGGCCTGAGTACATCCAGAACTTCGTGTATACCGGCAACGCCAACTACTACAAAAACCTTTTCGCAACCGATGACGTTAAAGATCCTGCCGGGCAGAGCTATGCTGCTATGCAAGGCTATATCAACGACCATCAGGATTCTTTCTACTCCATATCGTCTGGTCAAACGATTCCTCGCCTAAGCAGCACCATGACCTCTGCGGACCTCTCAGCGTGCGCTGCGGCTTACAACAAGGCCGACGATGAGATCGGCAACGCGGTGGAGTATTACCAGGTGCGTCTTACCGCTAGCGAGGTGACGACCCCATGAGCGGCAACGAAGCGCGGATGACGTCGGCAAAAGAGTGGATGTACGAGCATCGCGGGCCGATTCTTGCGGCGTTGGCCGTTATCGCCGTCGTTCTGATCATCGCGGCGCTCACGCTTTCGTGGTTCCTGACCAACAACAGCCTTTCAACGGTTGCGAAGGTCGACTCTCCTGCCGAGCTGAAGATCACCGTGCCGGGCGAGTCGGCGGCAACCCAGCTCGACCTGACCAACGACGCGGACTACGACAAAGTCGACGAAAAAGGCAACGTTTGCCGCCGCCGCGCCTTCAGCGTGGACAGCGGCGGCAAGGCCTTTGAACTGCAAGTTGCGAACACCACGAACATCAAAGACCTGAGCGTGAAGATTTATCGCGCCACGGTGAACAGCCCCTCCGCCGCCGGCGACGTCCAAGGCAGCGGCTATTCCTGGAGCAAGGGTGACGAGGTTACGGGCTTTACCGACATCTACTCCGGTGAAGCCAAAACCAAAACCTTCGGCAACTATAGCAACATCCAAACAAACGCCGTTCCCAAGTACCGTTGGAAACGATTCGAGGTAGCTGAACTCGATAAAAAGACCGAAAGCGAAGCCGCTTCCGTGACCAACTTCATCATCGAATGCTCGTGGCCCAAAGATACCAACTACAAGGAAACCGACGTAGCGTATCTGATCGCGAAGTCGTAGAGAGGAGGGACCGTGCTCAGAAACCGCGATGACAACTGCATCAAGCAAGAACGCGAAAGCGAAGGGCGCGGTTCGCTCACCGCTTCGCTGAACGGCGCGATCGACGGTATGGCGAAAACGCTTCAAGCGCGTAAGGCGTTGTGGGTGGTTTCCTTCGTGCTGGTCATTGCGGCGCTGGTGTTCGGCGTCCGTTTGACCTACAGCGCCTTCAGCGCGAACGACCACTTGAAGGCCGTTGCCGTTACGGGCACTTCGCAAAGCCTGTTCGCTTCCGACGTGCTGGCTCCTTATTCGGAGAAGCCAGCAGAGCCCATGGCCAAAAGCGTTGTGGTCGATACGGGCAAAAGCGATGCGACCGACGCCAACGGTACTTGGTGCTCCTTCACCTTCCGCGTGTATAACTGCATGCTCGATGACCGGAATGTGTTCAACGACAAGGACGTCAAGTACGCGTTGAGCGTAAGCGCCGTTAGCGTCAATGGAAATGATGAAGTTACCTCGGGGTGGAGCATCAGCCCCGCGCAGGGTGACGTCGTGCTTCCCGGCACGCAGGCGAAGATCGTCACCTACACGATTTCCTTCGACAAGATCCTGCTGAACAACGTTGCGTTCAAGATCTTCGCCATCGTCGATCAGACGAATAGTCCTGGAACCAACTTGGCGTGTTTGGCGGCTACCGTCACGCCGGCGGAGCGTTCCGTGGTCGAGTCCGCTTCCGTCACTGGCGCATGGGCCGATACGGGCGACGTTGGCGATTATGCCGCATACAACTACCGCGTCAGCGTTACGGGCAAGCAGCAGACGGTAACCCTGAAGTGGGCCGAAAAGGTTGAGCTTGATCCTTATTTCGAAAAGAACCACGCGGGTGAGAACTCGAACTGCACCGTGAATACTGACGAACGCACGGCAACGTTCACGATGTCGCCGGGTTCCGAGATCGTGAACTTCTACTGGACTGGTGGAAGCGCCGGGCCTTCTGAATGGAGCGATCTTGGCGTATCGGTAACGGCAAGCGGTTAGTTGCGGACAGTCGAAAACAAATGGTCGGCAACCAACGGCAACGCCGAATGCCGACAGCAAGCAGAGGGGCCCTTCGGGGCATGGCGCAGAGAGGTTATCCATAGATGAGATTGGTAAAGTACATAATCGCCATGTACCTTACCTTTGCTATGGCTTTTCAGCTGCTCGTGCCGGCTCCTGCCGCTTTTGCGGAAGGGGTGAACGCTGTTTCGGGCGCCGCGGCGCAGTTGGGCGGCTCGGAAAACGCGAGCGATAACAGCGGCGGCTCCTCGGCGGATACGGGTGTCGGCAACGGCGATGACGCTTCGGCTTCGGGCGATGCTTCCACGGGCGAAAGCGAAACGGCCCAGGGTGGCGCCTCTTCGAGCGGCGCCGCCGATGGGCAGGAGTCCGCTGCGGGCGATGCGGCCGAGGAGCAAGGTTCTTCCGCAGCCGATGCCTCTGAGAGCCAGGAGTCCGCTGCGGACAAGTCCGCCAGCGCCGACGACGATGCGGCAGATGCGGGGGATGCTTCCGCAACGGTTGCCGCAGAGGCAACTATCACGAACGTTGCCGATTTGCAGAAGAAAATGGCGAAGGACAACCACGGCAGTGTTGAGGCGACGGGTGAAAACGTTACCGCCATCACGTTCAACGATGCCACGGCTTTGCGCATCGTCTCGAATACGGATCCTCGGTTGTACCAAACTGCGAAAATGACAAAAGGCCAAGGGTCGACGGGCGCCGAATTTGACGTGAGCAGCCCCGACGACGGCTATACGTTCCTTGGCCTTGGCAGCGCCGAGGTTCCCTTTAAGGGCTCGTTTGCCACCAATGGAACCTCGATCGCCTTGGCGACGTCGCTGTTCAACAATGTTGAGCTGAATGAGGATATTTCCATCCCGAACCTTATTTGGAAAGGGACGGGCAGCGATTCGGTAATCGCGGCCAAGGTTACAGGCAGCAGCCGAGAACTTACCGTCGCGATTCAGGTTGCCGATCCCGTCAACGGGGGCGCGCAGGAGCCAACTGCCGGTATCACCAGCGCACTGTTCGGAACGGTCACGGATTCGCTCACGCTGAGCGCAACCTATTCTTTCGTGGGCACGCGAAAAGGCCTTGGGGCTACTGCTGATTCCACGGGAAACGTGGGCTTGCTGGCGAATACGGTTGAAAGCGGCGTGTTCACGGTTAAGTCGGTCACCTTCCCCGACGACGTTGCCAAAGACGGTATGGTCAAGACGAGCGACGGCAACGCTGGTCTGCTCGTTGGCGCGGTCGAGGATGACGCTTCCTTGAGCGTTGGTACCCTGAACAATGTCCCAGCTGCTACGGTTCAGTCTGACAATGGCTGTGCCGGCGGCGTCGTGGGCAAGGTTGGGTCGGATACTGGCGCGACCGTTGACGTGACAAGCGAAATCAATCTTTCCAATCTCACGGTGAAAGGCACCGCTGCAGCTGGTGGCTTCATTGGTCAGGCAGCCAAGCTCACGTTGAAGCAGAACGACGACGCCAAGGTCACCTGTCCTCAGAATGTCGGGGATGCGAATAGTGGCAACGTCGGCGGTTTCATCGGCGAGGTGAGCTTCGGCAGTTCGGTCGCGTTTACTGGCAATGATCAAATCTATACGGGTGACGAAGGTGTCACACTTGCGGCCAAGGGCGCGACGGAAGATAACAAGTATGACGAGTCGAAAGGCGTCGGCTCTGCTATTGGCAAGTTGAACTACGACAGTTCGACAGCGGCGGCCTCGGTCTCGTTTTCTGGCGGCATGTTCAAGAGCACCTATGGAAAAGGGGAAGGCGCCGCAGTGTTCGGTGGCCTTGTCGGCTCTGTGACGGGATATGCTGCTGGAAGCGGAGATAAAAGAGTTGCATCAAAGCCGCTTACGGTGGAAAATGTCTCAACCGAATTTAAGCTCAATGCTAATCCGCAATTCACCGGCGGCCTTGTCGGTTGGCTGGGCCGCGCTCGCGGTGACAACGCGAGCGTGAGCGCAGCTCTCGAAGTCAAGAGCGCTTCGGTAAACTGCACCAAGCTCACCCAGTCGGTCAAAGGCTTCGGTGGCGTTGTCGGCTGCCTTGACCACGAGAGTATCCTCGACGTCAATGGCGTGACCGTTGCGAACGAAGGCGCGATTGAAAACGGCGCGGGTATTGCCGCTGAAAGCTGGGGCTCTGCGATTCGCTTGGGCGGGGTCACTGATTTTTCGGGCATGAAGTTTGCTCCAGAAAATAGCTTTAACATTACCGGCAAGAAGGTTGTTTCTCAAATCACGAACGTTAGTTCGAGCAACCCGACGCTCGTGTTCGCCCGCGGAACGGGAAACGATAGCGTTCCCGCAGACGCAGGTAATAGTGATTACTGGGTTTACAAGCGTTGTCCTGCAGCGAAAGTCGATGACTTGGGTAGCGATCAAAACGCTGGTTGCGGCTATGGTGAGGTTGTTAGGCTTGATGGGGAGAAGCTGAAAAAAGACCTCATCAAAATCAATATGGGTAAGCACGAGCTTGAGGGCCGCTCGACGACGGACTGGAGCTGGCAGGTTGGTTCGAGCGATGGGAAATGGTCCGAAGGTAACCGAACCCTGACGATAAAGAAAACGCAGGACTTCGTATGCCTTGCGCTTTCGGTGCAGTTCGCCAACCTTTGGAATGGGGTATATGGCTTAAACCCAAAGGACAAGGTGCAGCTCCTGGGCCCCGATGTGAAGATCGTGCTTGATTCAGATGTCGATCTGTCAGGCACGGGTGTGGTGGGCCTTGGATTCGATAGCGCTAACAAGCTTCAGACGTTCATGGGCACCTTTAATGGCAACAGCCACAAGGTTGCCCTCGCTATCGGTGAACCGTATGGCAAGCGCGGCGACGCTGCGATTGACGCGTCTGACGGTAACGGCAAGATTTATCGTCACAACCGCCTGGGCCTCTTCCCTGCCATTGGCGGTGGCGCGACGGTGAGCAATCTCACCGTCGATGGTGCTATGAACGGTGTTGCAATGAAGTTCGATAACGGCGTAAGCGTTGACGCCGGCTTGCTTGCAGCGACCATCACGGGCAATGCGACGATCAACGGCGTTACGTGCGGGCCGACGATCCCCCGTGACGATACTTCCAATCCGACGATTACCTGCGATGATACGTTTGCCAACGATGCCAATATCGGCGGCATGGCGGGTAGCGTGTCGGGCGGCGGAATCGTTACATTCGATAGCAGCACAAAGGCGCAATCGATCATCAACACGGGCGCTACTCTCAACGGCAACACGCGCATCGGCGGCGCTATCGGCTATGTGGGCGATTATGTCTCGACGTTCGATGTGAAAAGCCTGCAGGTGAGCGGTTCGATTGATTCTAAGGCTAGCTCGACGGCCGAGAGCGAGTTTGATGTCAACTCAGCAAAGATTGCCCAGGTCGGCGGCTTTATCGGCTGCATCGCGCAAGGCACTGCAGCGAATACGACCAGCGTTAACATCACAGGTCTTTCGTTCAGCTCATTCAACATGACCGTTGGCAAGAACGGCGACAAGCTCAATGGTGCCGGTGGTCTTCTGGGATATAGCTGGGGTAATGCTGTCGTTACCATCGGCGATAGCGGCATTAACAAGGATGCAGGCTCCTATGCGCTGAAAACAACCGACAACGCTACCGTAACTGCAAACGACTCAACCGAGGTTGGCGGCCTCGTATACGCCGCCAGCGGCCACTGGGTAATCAATGATTACGCCATCGATTTGAAAGGAGCTTCCTTCGCCGCGAATAGTGCCACCACGCTTGGCGTCCTCATTGCTCGAGGTAGTACGTCCGATTCAACTAACAGCTTTGGTGCCGAGACTTCCTATAGCGGTCTGTATCTGCAGGACAAGGCTTGGTGGGGTACCGCCTACGCCGTGGACGGCGTGTCTATTGGCGCCCCAAATGCGACGACGTTCGACGAATGGCTCGCACAGGGCGTGAAGCCTGGAAGCAAGCTGATCGACAACGGCTGCAACGCGATTGTCTCACTTCATACCAGCGCCGATAAGCTGGACATGAGCGGGGATCCTGCCATGGACAATAGCTATCAAAACCGCATTGCTCCTGATAAGTTTCCTCAAACAAACGGCTCTGTTCGCTACTACTACAATCTGGACAGGGCTTTTACAGTAGTGGATAACCTTGATGCGCCTGTAATGAATACACCCGAGCATCTTGTTTTGTGGGCCGCAAGGCAATACGCTCCAATCGCCACGCAGGCCTTTCTCACGGGTAATAGGAAGATTATCTTTACGAATAACGTGATTGGGTCTCCGGCAGGCAACCCGGTTCCTATCGACTTGACGGGATATAGCTACTATCCTTCAAACCCAGACGGCTCTAATGCAGTGACTGTCCAAAACGCAACAATCGTCTTTTGCTACTCGAAGATAAAGGCCGAGCAGCAGGGCAACAAAAGCAACGACTCGGCTACTCAGCACGAAAACATGCATTGCGGTCTTATGCGCACGCTTGCAAATAGAAATCTCACTGTCAACGATGTAACGCTATTGGGAACGGTCGGCAAGGTCAAAAACGATGCCGCTAAATGGAGCGACCCCGAGAGCGTGTCGGGCGCGCTGGTGATGCGTTGTGCCTACGCGGACAGCGGCAGTAAAGTGGCAGCTATCAAAATCGACACCCTAAGTCTTGACGGCTTGCGGGTAGACGGGGCGGAAGACAAACGATATGCTCCGTTGCTGATCAACGCCATCACAAGGTATGTCAATTTGGACGTCAAAAATGTAACGACGGCGAATTATGCTGATGCTTCTAACGTCAATAAGATTGCGGCATCGAGCCTGTTTGGTCGTCTGGGTTACGGCAATAATTCCAATCAGCTCACAGCGAAGTTTGAGCGAATCAGTCTGCCTAGTCAGACGGGCAATTCGATTTTCACGCACGCGAGCCTGTTGGAGAGTTTTGGCTATCAAAACACAGGCACGGGTTCCGCAAACTATACCTTTACCAAGGCCGATGCCGATGCTGGCATGGTGACGTACGGAAGCGAAATCGATGCCAAGGACAAGGAATACTCCGGCAAGCAGCTTTGGTATTACGATGAAAAGACGTACGGCACCGAAAATGGGTTGGTGAGAACGGATAAGGACGAGAAGGCGAGCGTCGAGAACCCGAAGTTTGGCGACTATCTTCCCTATGTGGCTAAAGGAAAAGCCACCGAGTCTGGCGTCCAGTACCACGAAATTAAAGTCAACCAGCGTATCCCCAACCTGATGACGGGGTGTGGAACGTATGGCGATCCGTACACCGTTAAGGACGCGACGGAGATGAATGCCATTGCCAACTACATCAACAATCAAGTGGCGTTGGATGGTTGGGAAGTCACTGTTGCCGCTGATCAGTCCAAACTTTGCGAACGGCGTAGCGACGAGACGAAGACTGGCAACGAGGTCGTGTACGTTTACAAGCAGAGCAATCCAAGCGAGACCAAATGGGAGAAAAAAACCGGCGGAACGGCCGATTCGCCCCAGACGCTGGATGACGAAACCATGCGCCGCTACGTGCAGAGCGCGTATTACAGCGTCGAACCGGCCAAGGACAACAAGATCGCCGTCGATGCGGCGTCGTTTGGCGGATTCGGCAATAAGGCCAACCCGTTTCGCGGCGTTATCGTTGGCGATCGTGGCGCTTCGCAGGCAACAATCGAAATCGAAAACAATGAGGGCGAGCTTCGCGGTCTTATCCCCTATAGCTATGGCAGCGTGGTGCGCAATCTTGATATTCGCTATGTTAATGCGAAAGCGACTATTGCTTATTCTGCTAAGGATGCCGACGGCGTTCTGACGGCGTTTTTCGGTGGCGTTATCGGCTGTGTCCTTGGCGGCGATAACATTATCGATGGCGTAGCCGTCAATAAGATGACTGGTGGTTCTGCAACTGGCTTTACCGTAGCGGGTGGCGGCATCAGACCGTATCTTGTTCCCATCGGCGGATACGTTGGCGCCGTTACGGGCGGCGGCGTGATCTTCCGCAATAGCTCGAATGTTGGCGGTACGCTTAATACTTGGCATGTTGCCGGCGCCTCGCGTTATGACAACCCCTATGTCGGCCGCGTAATTGACGGTTATGCGTTTAGCGAGCTTGGCGACAATAAGAGCCTTGACAACACTAACCGCAATTACAAGATCAACAACCTGAATACTGATGAAACGAACTGTGTGGTAACAGGCGATACGCAAGGCCGCTATCGGGGAGATGGGGGAGATGAGAGAAAGAATCCCGATAACCTTGCTATAACCACCACCGTCAACGATGCGCAGGGGTTGCTCGTGCTTTCTGCGATCATCAGCAGCGGTGCGGCTGGCGGTTCGGCGAATACGGCAACCACCAATGATGAGTACGGCACCTATGCCGGTTCGCGCGCATATTTGGGCGGCAATGCGTCTAAAAACGCCACGTATCAGTTCGGAAATCAGAATTATGGCAAGGTGCGCAATGCGAGCTACGCCGCTGTTGGCAAGCCAACTGAAGCGGTTGGCGACTTTGCAAAAGCGACCAAGGATGACACGCTCAGCCCTGGCAGCCAGTGGGAGGGCGATGCGCTTGCTAAGGGCGATGAGGCGCAAGCGCAGGTGAATTCCCCCTATCTGGTGTCGAAGTACGCCACCTGGCAGACGGGTAACATCTGTGCCGCGCAGGCCTCGGGCATGGATTTGCAATTCGTGAACACGGCCGAGGACATTGACTATGACATGATGCCCTACGGCACGGGTTACACGGGCCTTTCGGGCCGCTACTACTCCAACGCGTGCGCATCCGCCAAGGGTGCCGATCGCGACCGCATCGTGCCGCTCGTGGCGACCATCAACGGCAATGGCGCGACCATCAAAGTGGGCAGTAAGGAGAAAAGCACCGCCTACGACATCAAGGAATACGCTAACGACGATTACAAGCTCGCGGGTGTGGGCGCTTTGTTCGGTACGGTGACATACACCTCTGACAACGTGAAGGGGAGCATTGGCGCCGCTGCAGGGGACGGTGCCGAGGCTACCGGCAACGGCGGCTACACCGTTCAGAACCTGAACTTCAGCGACTGCAATATCTCGCTCACGTATACCGATGGATCGGGTAACGCAAGCGGCTTGGGCTATAACGAGGTTGGCATCGGCCTCCTGGCGGGCGCCACGGCAAATAACAACTCGTTGGAAGGCTATGGCAAGTATCATGCTGTCACTTTGACGAACTGCACCGTGAGCGGCTCGGCTGGCGCCTCCTCTTCTGACAGCGTTGCCAATGCTGGCGGCCTGTTGGGCTCGTCCGGTTATGGCAGCCGTAAAACCGACAAGAGCGATATCGGGATGGTGAATAAGGCCGGGGGGCAGCCGTCTCCTGTCAAGCTCTATGACTGCTCGTATAGCGGCATGGACGTCTCGGGCGTTCAAAACGTCGGCGGTTTCGTCGGCGAGCTGAACTCCGGCTCCCAAGGCGGTGTTTGGACGTCGGCGGACAAGGCCATCGCTGAGGGATCCACAATCACATCGAGTGCACCAGCTACGTCAAGCAAAGTCCAATCCAATGTCGGCGGTGTGTTCGGAGCAAGCGGCGACGTTATCTTCGTGAATGCTGATGAAACGACTAAAGCGACTGTCAGCGGCGGAAAAGCAACCATCTCGGGGGTGACGCTGACCGTTCCTGTAAACGCTGGCGCATCAGGTGGCGTTGGCGGCCTTGTCGGCAAAGCCGAAAGCAACATATATGCCTACAACTGTAAGGTAACGGGCGACGTTAAGGTAACGGACGACGCGAATAGCAAGGTGGTATTCGGCCGAACGGGTACGAGCGAGTTTAAGAACGCTGGCGGTATCGTGGGCAATGTATCGAGCGGCAGCGAATTCAAGTTCGATACGTGCGAAGTTAGCGATATCGATCTTGAGTCTCGCGAGGTCTCTGGCGGCATTTCCGGCAACATCTCCGGGTCGCCAACGGTTACCTGCAACAACGTGGTGGTGAGCGGCGTGACCTTCGGCAGCTCATATGCGGGCGGCATCAATGGCTCCATTGGGGGCGAAGGCGCGCCGACGTTCAACATCACGAACGCTGAAATCAAGAACAACGTGTTCATGAACCCGAGCAATTTGTCGGAGGATCCGAAGGGTTTGAACGGCAAGAGCCGTTCCGGCGGTATTGGCGGCGATGGCAGGGGCGTGTTCAGGCTTTCGAACGTCCTGCTCGATAGCAATGACTTCCAAGGCAAAGACGGCCAGGGCATCTTCTTCGGCGATGCAAAGGCGGGCCTGCAGGTTTATGCTGCGGGTATCGATATAAAGCCGGGTGAAGGTAAATCAACCAGCGATCTGCCTCCTTTGATGTTCGACAAGACCAGCGATCAGAGCATCGTGAAGCAGGTGAACGCTGCTTCGTACGTGGCTTTTGGCGTCTATGGCGATACGCCTGCCGCCCCCGATGGAGGCAAGACGCTCTATAGCGATGAGGCAAACGATGATGGCATCAAAGCCGTCTCGCCTTACGTGACCACGAGCCCGACGAGCGGCATTGCCGTACGTGCGTCCAACGACGCAGCTGGTCGCTACCTTTTTGGCGACGGCGCCAATGTTGGAAATGCTGGCACTATCAAGAGCCAAGCGGGCACTACTGAGGCTGGCCGTTATACCTACACCAATATCGGCGGGTGCGATGACTTGGGCGCTTACCAAAACACCAACGGTTACACCGATTCCTCTGCGCAATGGTACAACTCGGAGAACTCGGATGCTTCGAAGAAAGCCACGACCGATTTCAAGGTCCTTGAGGTCCCCGTTCAGGACGCCACGGTCGTAACCGACTACCTTAACTTGGTGACCAACGGCGGCTTTTCCGATGCGGTTCGTTTGAACAACGGCTCTGACAAGCGGTACGTGACGGCCAAAGCCGAGAAGTTCGAGCTCAAGCAGATAGGTGACGCTAAGGTCTTCGCTAAAAGCACTGAGCCCGCATCGCTTTCGGTTGTGGGCAACGGCACGAGCGACATGCAGTTCAGCGCACCTTCCAATTGGGACAACGATAATGGCCGGTTCACGCTGCTCTCCGTAACCTTCAACGATGGCGCCGGCAACACCTATAAGGTTCAGGTTCCCATTGTGGTTAAGCGCTTGTTCGAGGTTAACTTCGCGGCAACGTATACCTATGGCACCAACTTCAAGGCCGGCGATTACTCGACCAAGGACGATCACGTGCTCACCGGCGTCGGGGATGCCATGACGGGGTATCTCACCTGGACTTACAACAAGGCTCGTGCTACTGAAACGACATATGGGTGGAACACGTATCTGCAAGACGGCGGCTCCATGAAGGCGCTGAGCAAGCGGATTCTGTTCAGCGGCGATGGTGTAAGGGGAACCTTGCCCGAAGGCACGCAGCTTACATTGGTGGACACCGCGAACAACAACAAGGAATATCACTACACCGTGCTCGCTGGTGGAGCTGTTTCGGTTGCGTTGGCCGATTTTGTGGACTCCGATGGCGCCGACGGCAAGCACTATGAAGAGCAGTGGCTCAGCGAGCTGATGGGGGTCAAGGCTTCCGACAACCCCGACTCGGGCGCTTGGGTCAAGCTCGAGCCCAATGAGGACACCACCAACGCCGGCGTGCGGATCAAGACCAGCACGGGTTACGAATACTATCGTCCTTGGACGTCCGAGGACGAGAACAAGGGGAACAAGGCTGCTCGGTGCAACCTTTCCATCGGGGGTGACTCCGAACCTCATCCGTCCGAGAGCTTCTTCCTGGTGGTTCGCGTTCCAAAGGGTTCGAATGCAACCGTGAACGGTTATACCGGAACCTCGCTTTCGGGCGATGTGAGCACGCGCATCAACTACGTGAAGGGGTCGGACGAAAGCAAGGCGGACAACCATATCAACACCGCTTCGACCTATAGCGTTGCCTCGGGTTACGGGCAAACGCTTACCGATACTTTGGTTGAGGGTGATAAGGATGTAACTCGAGAAATGAGCGCCGATACGACCAACTCCTTCAAGATGGACGTTACCGATACTGTGAGCTGCAGTAACGCATACAACGATTCGGACACGCTGTACTACCAGCTGAACTCCTCGCTTGCAAGCTATAACGGTTCTGACCTTACGGGCGCGAGCGGCTATCCTAGCGGTACTTCCAGCACGTATTCCTTCTACGTGAAGGTCGGGGAAACCTATTACAAGCCCAGCAAATCGACCGATTCCGCGGGCAACGTGAAGTGGGCTTGGACGGCGGTTGAAGCGGGGGCGGATGATGCAGGCAAGGCTGCGGTAAGCGGCAAGTCGTGGAGCGCCGATGGCGGCGACATGCAGCTTGTCCTTTCCGACAGCGATGGAACGCCTATCGACCTGAGCGGCATCCGCAAGATTGCAACGGGCGCAACAGATGCAGCAGACGCAAATGCCTCGTTCTTCATCCAGATGAAGGCGGACTTGCGGATGTCGGGCCTCGCTTGCCAAAATGCGATCGCCGCATCGGAGGATGGAAAGGCTTACACGAAGCCCACGTATCGCTCGTTCCTTTCCCCGCATGCGGATACGTTGAGCACAAGCACCATGACCGTCGGCATCGATGGCAAGATGCGCTACTACCGCAAGGGCGGCGGCGCTTCCACCATTACCCTCACGGCAACCAAGAAAACGCAGTTGGGCATCAACGTGGACGATTTGGGAACCGCCGACGGCACCATCGCGCTGGCGGCAACCTATGACCTGTCCAAGTTGAGCGGTGCCGACGAGAAGCTGAGCAAGGCGACGAGCGCAACCTTCACGCTCATGCTGCAAAAGCGCAAGGATGACAAGGATGACAAGGATAGCGGCTACGACAGCGTTCCCATCGCCGACTACCTTTCCGTGCAGGAAAGCAGCAAGCTGGGAACGGGAACGGTGAGCGCCGACCACAACAGCATCGTGTTCATGGATACCGTTTCCAACGGCGTCCTTGCCACCCGTGACGACAGCAGCCCCATTCTCAGGCTCGGCTTCGTGGTGAAGGTGAACACCGACGTTGAGTCGGCGCAGCATTTCTACGCCAACTATCGCCTGGTTATGACGGCGCATCTGTCCGGCAATGGCGTGGACGACACGCCCGTGAACGCTTCCGGATCGATTACCGGGTACCCCAACTCGGACTATGTGACCTACACCTTGACCAGGGTGAACATGAAAGGCATCGACCACAACTAGGCCTAGCGCTCCTCATTCGCTTTTCGGGGCGCTGGCGTCTTTGGCCTTTCTGCGGTCTGGCCGGTCGACGATGTGAGTCCCCTGACATTTGACATAAAATAGCAAGTTACTTGGGCTTTAGGCTCGCGGCGGTTTTACAGAACGAACGGAGGTGACCCGCGATGGAGGAAGCGCGCGATTCCAAGCAGTTGCGCAAGCGCTTCAAGCGCATGCTGGCAACGCTTATCGTTGCTGCGCTCGCCACCGCGATGGTCACCTACGCGTGGTACATCTACCATGCCGATCGCCACATCACCGACGTGAAGATGGCCGCCGGAACGGGCGTGACCTTCCTCATCTCCGATTCCTACGATGGCGAATACAAGTCCAGCGCCGGCCTTTCCTTTCAGGGGCTTTTGAACCCTGTTTCGACGGACAACATCCTGAACGGGTTCCAGAAAGCGGTGGGCTTCACGGGCGGGGACACGCAGGATTCGCTGTTGGCCACCTTCTTCGGGCCTGCCCAGCGTTCCGACTACTACGAAACCTCGCTGTACCTGGCCACCAGCTCGCTTTCCACCGACGTGTACCTGTCGGACATCCGCTTCGACGACACGGATCCGCAAAACCCCGTTTCCACCGCCTTGCGCGTGGGCCTGGTGGTGCATCAACCTGGCGAAAACCAGCCTGTGGCCGGGCAATACGTGTTCGAGCTCACCCAGGCGCACAACCCGCAGGCCAGCTACAACACCAAGCAGGGCGAAGCGGGCCATGTCCTGGACAGCACCAAGACCGACGGTTCCACGGTCGCGTTCACGCCGCTCAATTCTACTGACTATTGCGAATATGACGAGGAAGAAGGCGTGGTCACCGAGCCCGGTACCAAGCTGGCAACGCTTCCCGCCGCCGCCGAGGGCGCAAACCGCAGCACGCCGGTGCAGGTGGACGTCTACGTGTGGTTGGAGGGTTGCGACGAGGACTGCACGAACAACCTGTGCGACACCAGCTTGGCGTCGCTTGCCCTGCATTTCGCGGGAAGCCGGGAATAGGGGGTGCGCATGGGTTCTCAGGGAAACAACGGACAAGCCAGCTTGCGCGACGCGTTTTCCGCGCGCAAGCGGATGGTCGCGGCGGCCACCTGGTTGGCGGTGCTGGCGCTGGTGCTGAGCGCTGCCACCTTCGCGTGGTTCTCCAATTCGCGCTTCACCAACGTCACGCCTGCGGCGCATACGGTCAGCGAAGATGGCTACGACCTGCTCATCTCCGCCAGCGAGCAAGGCCCCTTCGCAGAGCAATGTCAGCTGGGTTCCGCGGACAAAACCCTGTACCCGGTTTCCACGGCCGATCTTTCCGACTTTTGGCGCGCTGCGTTCCAAAACGCCGCCGGGATCACCACCGACTATGCGAACTGCACGTCCGAGCTGGGCGAATACGCCCTTACGGGCACGTTCTACCTGAAGGGGTCCAGCTTGCCGCTTGCGGTGTACCTGTATCCCGGCCAGATGAGCGTCTCCGCTGATTCCCAGCTTCTGGCGGCGACACGCGTGGGCTTCATCATCCAAAGCTCTGCAGGCACGCAAAGCTATATCTTCCGGTGCGACGATCTGGGCGACACGTCCGGGGCGGCTCAGCAGCGCACCACCGCGCAAAGCGATGTGGTCGTCAGCGGGCAGGGCTCGTGGGGCTACGTCGCCGATCCGGCGCAGTCCGTTTCCGCGTACAGCATGGACGGCTCGGGCGATACGCCTACGCCGCGCTCCGGCGCCACGCCCCTGTTCACGCTGGGCGCTGACGAGGTGGCAAGCGTGCGCTACTTCGTGTATATGGAAGGCTGCGACGCCAACTGCATCGGCGAGGCGCAGTCCCAGGCCATTTCCCTGCAATTCGCGTTCGCGGGCGCCAAGGCGTAAAGGGAGGGGGAGGCACCATGAGCGCGGGTTCCAGAACAACGAAATACCGGTTTGCCCAGGTCGGCGCGGTGTTCGCGCTGCTGGTGCTGGCGGCCGTGCTGGTTGCGGCAACCTATGCGTGGTTCACCAACAACACAAAGGTGAACACCGATTCGGTCTCGGTTCGCAGCGGCGACAGCAAGCTGGTGGTCGAGCTGGGCGATGCGTCCGCCGGCAGCTGGAGCGGCGATGGCGACGTTGCGTTCTCGTCCAACAGCCCCAACCCGCTCACGCTGTACCCGGTTTCCACGTTCGACCTAGAGGGGTTCGCAGAATGCGCGCGCACCGACGAGCAGGGCCGCGCCGTGAGCTTCAAGCAAGCCGAGGACGGCCAGCATTTCTACCACGGGTGGGTGGACATGCGCGCCAGCATCACCGGCTCGGGCGCCTCGAAGGCCTCGGGAACGGTGAATCTGTATCTGGGGGATACGCTGGCGCCGGAAGGCGCCGACCCTGAGCTTCTGAAGGCCACGCGCGTGGGCTTGAAGCTTTCCCGCGACGGGCAGGTGCTGCAAAGCCGCTATTTCACGCTGGACGATTCGGCAGGTTCGCATTGCTCAGAGCATCCCGCAACTGCGCCCTCGCTTCCGGGGTATTCCGATGACATGCTGCTCGGTTGGCAAAACGGCGCGCTGGCCTGCGCAAACGATGACGCCCGGGACTACACCGCCTATCTCATGGACGCCGACGAGTCCGCCACGCGCCCGCAAAACGCGCTGCTGGCCATGGACCTTGGGCAAACCTATCGGCTTGACGTGTACTACTACATAGAGGGCACCGACCAGGACAGCGCCGACTACCTGTACAACGACGCAGGCATCCTGCACGTGAACCTGTTCGCCGTGCTCGATGGGCAGGGGGTGTAAATGGACCAGGAAGGGAAGCGGGACCTGCGCCATCGCCTGGCGACCACGGTGCTGCTGGTGTTGTTCGCGCTGGTTGCCATCGCCATGGCGTCGTTTGCGTGGTTCTCCATCTCCGACCAGGCGAAAGCCCGCCAGCTGGCGCTTACCGCCAATGCCGGCAACGCCCTGCGCTTCGACTTGGACGCGCATGACAGCTTCGATCAGTATGTGAGCTCGCTGGGCTTCGACCAGATCTCCGCGCGCATCTCCTCGGAGCAGGGGGTGGGCATCGATTCCTCCAAGCTGCAGCCGGTGACCACTTCAGATGGGCAGAGCTTCACCTACGAGGACGGTTCGGAGGCGCAGGCGCGAACGGGCGCATATCTGGAGTTCACCCTGCACTTCATCAGCCACCAGGACGTCATCGTGCGCCTTACCGGCGAGTCGGGCGGCAACGGGGAAGCGGGAACGGCGTTCTCCTCGAACGTGGGTAGCTTGCCGCAGGCCATGCGCATGAGCTTCACGTGCGACGGGCAAACGTGGGTTTACAACCCGAACATGGGCTCTGACGCCTCAACATCGGGAGGGGTGACAACCTTCGGCATCCCCACAGGGGGCTCGAACGAGGCGGGAAACATGTTTAACCTGGTCGCAGAGGCGGACAAACCCACCGTCGTTCGGATTTGGTTGGAAGGAACCGACCCGAATTGCACTAATATTGTCAGGGGAGCCGATTACTCGGTCGCCATGCGATTCGAGGGCGTCGAACAGCAAGAACAACAAGATCAGCGGTAGCGGGCACGAGCTGCGCGCCGATGCATAGGAAAGGTCGAAATGAGTACGGTTAAAAAAGCTGCATCCATCGTGGTCAGCGTCATTATGTGGATCGTCATCCTGGTTGCGGCGTTGTTCGCGTTCACCACGCTTGCCACCAAAGACGACGGCAGCGCGTCAAGCCTTGCCGGGTTCACCCCACTGACGGTCCAGTCCGAGTCCATGGCGCCCACGTTCGACGAGAACGACCTGATCATCATCAAGAAGTGCGACCCGTCCACCCTGCAGGAGGGCGACATCGTCACCTTCCACACCATCATCGACAACCAGTACGCGCTCAACACCCACCGCATCGTCTCCATCAACCAGGTGGACGGGCTGAACAGCTACACCACCAAGGGCGACAACAACGAGTTCGCCGACCAGCACGTCATCGCCGATGGCGACATCGTGGGCAAATACGTGGGCAAGATCCCCTATATGGGCAAGGTCATCAGCTTCCTTTCCAGCACCTGGGGTTTCCTTGTGGTGATCGTGCTGCCCATGCTGCTGTTCTTCATCTACCAGGTCTACCACCTGGTCATCGTGGGCATGAACCTCAAGCGCGCCATGGCCGAGGA
Source organism: uncultured Senegalimassilia sp. (assembly GCF_934636665.1). Taxonomy (GTDB): domain Bacteria; phylum Actinomycetota; class Coriobacteriia; order Coriobacteriales; family Eggerthellaceae; genus Senegalimassilia. The sequence continues at coordinate 65,178 of NZ_CAKUAT010000002.1, read as the reverse complement.
GGATCGCATGAAGCGGGCGGAGGCCATCGTCGATGGCGAGGATTCCCAAGCTGCGGCGGCAGATCGCGCCAAGGCCGAGGCGGCGCGTGCCGAGGCGGAAGCGGCGTTGGAGGAGGCCAAGCGCCTGAAGGCCGAAGCGGAGGTCAAGCTGGCGTCCGCCGAATCGGCCCGAAGCGGCGATTCCGGTTCCGAATCCGCCCCCGAATCCGGATCCGATTCGAAGTAAAAGGCAACTGTTCGCGCGCCGGGCGTCCCCGGTGCGCGTTTCGCGTATGAGAAAGGGCGTGGCCCGTGAGTGAGTTTCTAAGCTTTGCCTGGGAACTGCTGTCGAAAGTGGTGTACAACGTCGTTGCGGTGTTCGCTTCGATCCTGAATCTGCTCGTCTTCGGATGGGCCGACTACTTCAACATCTTTCTTTCGTACTTCAATTCGTTCGATCTGATGGGCAAGATCGGCGCGGTCGTCCTGTTTGCGTTGCTCGTGGCCATCCCCGTGCTTATCCTCATCATCTTGGTGCGCCGATGGAAGCTGCACGCCGACCTTAAGCGCGACAGCTCCGATAACAAGACGCTGTACCGCGAGATCGGGCGCCTGAACAAGCAGGTCCTCGACCTGATGGACGAGAAGAACAAGCTGCTCGCCCTGAAGGTGAACGCCATGGGCGGCACGCAGCGCATTCCCTACATGGGCGCTTCCGCCCTCACCGACGAGCACGTTCCCACCGTTGCCAACGTGCTCGGCAAGGCGTCTGCGGGCGGGGAAGGCGAAGTCGTCCCCGGCGTCGTTGCGGGCTCGGCGTCGCTTTCGCTTGACGGCGATTCGGTGTCCGGCGCCGCCGCTGCCATGGCCAAGGCCACGGTCGAGGCCAAGACGCTTGCCGAGGAGAAGGAAATCTCGCTGGCCAACCGCTTCCCCAAGCTCTCGCTCGTCGACCTGAAGTACCGCGACTGGCAGCCGCCCGTCTACGACGACGCCATCACCCTGGAGCATTTCGTGGAGGGCTACCGCGAGTTCGCCTGCAGCGAGCTGGGCCTGTACTACTCGCCCGAGATCGTGCGCCGCTATGTCGCCGGCATGGCCGCCAGCAAGCTGCTCATCTTGGAGGGCATCTCCGGTACCGGTAAAACGTCGCTGCCGTATTCGTTCAGCCGCTACGTGGACAACCCTGCCACCATCGTGTCGGTGCAGCCCTCGTTCCGCGACCGCACCGAGGTGCTCGGCTACTTCAACGAGTTCTCCAAGCGCTTCAACGAAACCGAGTTTTTGCGCGCTCTGTACGAAGCGGGTCTGCGCCGGGACCCCAGCTTCATCGTGCTCGACGAGATGAACCTGGCGCGCGTTGAGTACTACTTCGCCGAGATCCTGTCGGTTCTGGAAATGCCCAGCCATGACGAATGGGTGCTCGAGCTGGTTCCCACCGCCTGGGACGGCGACCCGAAGGGCCTTCACGACGGCAAGATCACCCTCCCCGACAGCCTGTGGTTCGTGGGCACCGCCAACAACGACGACTCCACGTTCACCATCACCGACAAGGTATACGACCGCGCCATCCCTATCGAGCTGAACGAGCGCGCCGACGCGTTCGAGTGCCCGCACCACGAGCGCGTGCACATCACCAGCGAGCACCTTCAGTACCTGTTCCAGAAGGCGAAGGTGGAGCACGTCATCTCCGAGGACGTGCTGGAGAAGATGCACAAGCTGGACCAGTACCTGCAAACGCGCTTCCGCCTGGCGTTCGGCAACCGCATCATCAAGCAGATGTACGACTTCATTCCCGTGTACGTGGCGTGCGGCGGCACCGAGCTGGGCGGCATGGACTACATCATCGCGCGCAAGGTGCTGAAGAAGTTCGAATCCATGAACGTCAGCTTCGTGCGCGACGAGATGACCGGCCTTATCGGCTACATCGAGAAGACCTTCGGCGAGGGCGGCCTGCCCGACAGCGTTTCGTACTTGCTGCGAATCCAGAACATGTACTAGGAATCGGTCCGAGCGCCCGCGGAGGCGCTCGGGCGTGTTTGCTTGCGGGGTATGTAGATGTCAGACACCATTCAAGACCTGTACGGCAGCTTTGCCGAGCAGATGGAGCCCATCCAAGAAGACGATCGGTATTTCCGCTACCTCTTCGAGCTGGCGCAGGCTTCCGACACCACCATCGATCAGCAGCGCGAAGAGCTGGTCAAGGTCGTCGACGGGGAGTGGATCTCGGTAATCGAGGATTCGCTCGACGCCATCAACAGTATCATCGAGAAGCCGCGGCGCTTCATCACCACCGAGGAAGAGGTGGTGCCGGTTTCGCTGGCCAAGAAAATCTCGGCCGACAGCGTGCGGCATCTCAGTCAGAACACGCAGTTCCTGGCGCCCTCTGACGACGGGGGCGTGCACCCCACCAAGATCTTGAACGTGAACATGGCCGAAACCTACGACTTGTATGAGAACCGTTTCGTATACCACCTGATCCAGCGCTTGCTCACCTTCGTGGATAAGCGCACGGACGTGATCTTCTGGTCCACGGGCAACGAGATCCGCAACCGCTTCACCATGCACAGCAAGATCGGCGATGCGTACGAGGAGATCGAGTACAACGTCGAGATGACGGTGAAGGACCGCCAGAACTTCGCCGAGAACGACGCCGACAACATGGATACCTTCATGCGCATCGACCGCGTGCGCCGCCTGGTCATGGCGCTGCGCGGCAGCTCGTTTTGCCAGATCATGAAGGGGTGCTCGGCGGTGCACAGCCCCATCCAGCGCACCAACCTGATTATGAAGGACCCGAATTACCGTAAGTGCTTCCAGCTGTGGCAGTTCATGGAGCGCTACGACAAGGTGGGTTACAGCATCCAGGTGAAGGACTCCGCGCTGGCGTTCGACGACGAGTACATGGCGCAGATGTACACCAACCTCATCAACAACTACGCGGTGTTCAAAAGCCTCGTTTCCGACGAGCGCAACCTCACCGAGCTTGCCAGTGAGCAGCGCGAGCCGGTGGAGCCGAAGTTCGTCAAGGAGATCAAGGAAGAGATAGTAGATAGCTGCGACATCCCCGATGTGGAGGTGCGCAAGGTCTTCGTCGAGGAAGTCACCAAGGCGCAACTTGACGCCGAGGCGGCGCTGGAGGAGCAGCGTGGGGAGAACGAGGAGCTGCAGGGCAAGCTGAAGGCGCTTACGGTGGAGGTCCATGCGCTTCATGATGAACGCGACGATCTTGCCGACGAGGTCGACCAGCTCAAGCAGCGGGAAACCGCATTGACGCAGCGCGCGCAGCTTGCCGAGGCGGAGCTGGACGAACTGCGCGATTCGCTGGAAGACGCCGAAGTGGGCAAGCGCGCCGCCGAGCAGGACGCCGCCCAGGTGCGTTCGGATGCCCAAGCGGAGCTCGAGCGCATGCGCGAGGAAACCGCGGCGGAGATCCGTGGTGCCCTCGACGACGCAGCTGCCAAGGTTGCGGTGGCGAAGGCGGAGGCCGACGAGGCGGTTGAGGCCGCCAGGGCGGAGGCCGCTTCCGCAGTGCAGATGGCGCAGGCTGAGGCGGCCGCGAAGGTGGAGGCCGCGCAAGCCGAGGCCGATGAGACCCAGCAGCGCCATGCCCAGGAGCTGGCGCAGATGAAGCGGGACTTCGAGCAGCGTTTGGCCCAGCTGAACGCCCGCTTGGAGCAATCGGAACGCGCAAGGGCTCGCGCGGAAAAGCGCGCCGAGGGCAACAAGCTTTCGAACTACCTGCTTGCCCGCCTGCGCGGCGAGGATGCATCGGAGGGCGACGACAAATAATGAAACACGTTCTTCGCGTTGTCAACGTGCTGGCGGCGGTGGTCATCGCCCTGGCGTTGTTGGTGCTACTGCGTACGGTGTTCACTCCGGCGGGCGAGGTGCCGACGCTTGGCGGCTATAGCTTCATGCGCACGCTCACCGGCTCCATGGAGCCCGCCATCCCCGTTCATTCGTTCCTGATCGCGCAGGATGTCGACCCCGAAACCCTGCAAGAGGGCGATATCATCACGTTCCGCTCGACGGAGCAGAACCTGGAGGGTGCGCTCAACACGCATCGCATCACCAGCGTGTACGAGGAAAACGGCCAGCTCATGTTCCATACCAAAGGCGATGCCAATGCCGTGGAGGATTCCGAGCCGGTCGCCTCGGTTAACGTGGTGGGCAAGGTGGTGTTCGTGTCCGCGGCGCTCGGGACCGTGGTCTCGCTGTTCGCGAACCCGCTGGTGTTCTTGCTGCTGGTCGTGGTGCCTCTGGTGCTGCTGCTGGGCTTCGAACTCGCCAACCTGGTGAAGTCCACCAAGGAGGTGGCGCGCGCCGAAGACGAGGCCGCCCTTCGCGCCGCCGTTGAGCAGGTTCGCCGCAAGCGTGCCGCCGAGAAGGCGAAAGCTGAGCAGGCCGCTGCCGCGCCGGCAGCTGAGAAGCCCGCTGAGAAGCCCGCTGAGAAGCCCGAGGATTCCCCTAAGGGCAAATAGCCCAGATTCTTCACCGCCCGAACCGTTGCACCCGCGCAGCCCGAGCCGCTGCGCTCCAGCGCCACGTCGGCCGGAGCGCGAACGGCGCAGACGCTGCCGCATCACATCGGTCTGTAACCGAAATGCCTACTATGTCTAGAGACAACCGTGATAAGATGGGGCCAGACATATAGGCGCTCACAGACGAGAGAGCGAGGCATCATGCTGGACAAGGATCAATTGAACGACATCGTTGCAGGTATCGCGAAAAACTACAGCGAGCGCGAGGAGATCTTCTTCACCGACCCGAACAAGCATTTCCCGAACAAGCTTGCCATCGTGAACATCGTGAAGGACCTGCGCCGCGTCATGTTCCCGCGTTACTTCGGCGACGAAACGCCCACGGGCATCAACCCCGAGTACTTCATCGGCGAAACGCTCATCCGCATCGAGGATTCGCTGCGTCGCGAGCTGCGCGAGGCGCTGCTGTTCCGCGGCGGGTTGGCAACGGAGGAGCTGGACGCGCGCGTCGACCAGATTTGCGCCACGTTCTTCAGCCGCCTGCCTGAAATCCAGCGCATCCTCCTGACTGACGTACAGGCAGCCTTCGACGGCGACCCGGCCGCCCAGAGCAAGGAAGAGATCATCTTCAGCTATCCGGGCTTCTTCGCCATCTTCGTGTACCGCATCGCGCACGAGCTGTACGTGCAGGACGTGCCGCTCATCCCGCGCATCATGTCCGAGTACGCCCACGGCCGCACGGGCGTCGATATCAACTCCGGTGCGACGATCGGCGAGTATTTCTTCATCGACCATGCAACCGGCGTCGTCATCGGCGAGACCACCACGATCGGCAACCATGTGAAGGTGTACCAGGGCGTCACGCTGGGCGCTCTGTCCACGCGCGCCGGCCAGGCGCTGTCCGGCGTGAAGCGCCATCCCACCATCGAGGACGACGTCACCATCTACAGCAACGCCAGCGTGCTGGGCGGCGAGACCGTCATCGGCGAGGGCTCGATCATCGCCGGCAGCGCGTTCGTCATCTCCAGCGTGCCTGCGGGCAGCCGCGTTTCCCTGAAGAACCAGGAAGTAAACGTGCGCACACCCAACAAGGACCACGCCAAGTGCTGGGAAATCTAAGCGGCGAACGTATGCGCCGTTGCGCGTCGGGCCTTCCGACCGCCCGAGCCTAAAGGCCGGGCAGCGATAGAAACTATAAAGGCTGAGCGGCGAAAGAAGCCATGCCACCAGGGCCGATTCCGCGATTCGCGGGGTCGGCCCTGCTTTGTTTGCGCCCCCGATACGTCCGCAGCCGAGTCCTCGAGTTCGCGAATCCGCTCTTCTCGCCATCCGCCACGCCAAACCATCGATACGTCTGCGTTTGAATGGGACATATCCAGGTAGCAATACAAGCGTCATCAGCATTTCCCCAGGTCAAAGGCTTGCAAAATATGCCTATACCGCAACCCATTCCAACCAAACGCAGACGTATCGCTCCTTCGGCCACGCAGGCGGCCCAGCTGCCAGATTCGCTGCCGCAACCGCCCACATACGGCCTTCGCAGGCAAAAAGAAACCCCGCGTGAGCGGGGTTTCTGAACCGCCTTCCATTTCTTGGCGAGCGGGGCTTCTTGGCTAGCGGATGAACTTCGCTAGGACGCGGGCGAGGAGGCTGGGCTTCTCGGGGCGGCGCTGGATGCCGGAGTGGCTGGGCGCCTGCATGGGCTCGTTGATGACCTGAGCCTTCACCGGCACGGGCTGGGCTGCGGCCTCGGCGGGCTTGGGGGTAGCCTGCAGCTGCGGCGCCGCTTGCGGCCTTGCGGCAGCTTCGGCCTCGGCGGCTTTCGCGGCGGCCTCGGCCTCAAGCGCGGCCTTATGGGCGGCTTCTGCCTCCCTGGCGGCCTCTGCGGCGGCGGCTTCCGCCTTCGCCACGGCCTCCACCTTGGCCTCGGCTTCTGCCATCTGCGCCTGACGCTGCTCGTTCATGAGCTTGCGGGAGTTTGCGTTGTGCGTGGCCTTGGCCTCGGCAGCGGCTGCACGGGCGCGCTGCGCCTCCTTGATAAGGAAGTCCTGCGACTCGAACTTCGGCTCATCGGGCTTGGCCAGCTCGCCGAGCTTGGTATAGGTTCCGTCGGCCTTCAGCTCGCGCAGCTTCGCCGTGTCGCGCAGGCACGTGGCGACGTAGTCGAGCACCTGGTTGCGCAGTCCCTCGTCAAGGATGGGCCAGGCGATCTCAACGCGCTTCTCCATGTTGCGCGTCATGAGGTCGGCGCTGGACAGGAAGATCTTGATGTCCTCGCGAGGGCCGAAGCCGTAAATGCGGCTGTGCTCGAGCAAACGGCCCACGATGGACACCACACGGACGTTGTCGGTGTAGCCGGACACGCCCGGGACCAGGCACGATATGCCGCGCACGAGAAGCGTGACCGGCACGCCCGCCTGGCTTGCCTCGGCGATCTTGACGATGATGTCCTTGTCGGTGACGCTGTTGGTCTTGAAGAACAGCCCGCACGGCTTGCCTTCGCGCGCAAGAGCGATCTGCTTGTCGATGTTGGCGATGATGCCGGGCTTGATCTGCAGCGGCGCCACGGACAGGATGTCATAGTTGTCGGAAGCGTTCTCCAGCTGCATGTTGCGGAAGAATTCGGTGGCATCGCGGCCGATGGTCTCGTCGGCGGTGATGAAGCTCAGGTCGGTGTAGAGCTTCGCCGTCTTCTCGTTGTAGTTGCCCGTGCCCAGCTGCGTGATGTACTGCAGGCCGTTCTTGGTTTGGCGCGTGATGCAGCAGATCTTGCTGTGCACCTTGTAATCGCGGAAGCCGTAGATGACGTTGCAGCCGGCTTCTTCGAAGCGCTGCGACCACTCGATGTTGTTGGACTCGTCGAAGCGTGCGCGCAGCTCGAACAGCGCGGTGACCTGCTTGCCGGACTCGGCGGCGGCGATGAGCGCCTCAGCCAGGTGCGACTGGCGCGCCAGGCGGTACAGCGTGATCTTGATGGAGATGACGGTGGGGTCGGCAGCGGCCTCGCGCAGCAGCTGCACGAACGCGTCCATGGACTCGTAGGGATAGCTGAGCAGCACCTCGCGCTCGCAGACCTGGTCGATGATGGAGCGGTTGCGGTCAAGGCATGCCGGCCACTGCGGGGTGAACGGGGGATTGGACAGCGCCATGCGCTCCTGCTCGGGCAGGTTGCTGCCAAGACCCCAGGTCCAGCTCATGTCGAGCGGCACGCTGGTGACGTAGGTCTGATGCGGCTTGAGGTTCAGGCGATCGAGCAGAAGCTCCTGCAGCACGCTGGAAAGCGGGCGCTCGGACTCCAGGCGCACCGGTGCCAGGCGACCGCGCTTCTTCAGGATGCGCTTCATGTGCTCGCGGTAATCCTCGTCGGACTCGTCGGTGTTCTCCGTGGCATCCAGGTCGGCATTGCGCGTGACGCACAGGACGTTGGTGTGCTTGACGGTGTACATGCTGAACACCTGCTCGGCGGTCATCTCCACCGCGTGCTCGAGCAGGATGAACTGGAAGCCCTCGCCCGGCAGCTTGATGACGCGCGCGCACTGGCGCGGCATGGGCAGGATGCCCACGGTGACGCCCTCGGCGCCCAGGTTCTCGCTTTCCTCGGCGGAAGGATGGATTTTGGCGGCTTTGACGGTTTTGCCGTCCTTGGCCTTGTCCTTCTTCTTGGGCTTCTTAGGGCCTACTTCCTCGTCAAGGCGCACGATGACGTAGAGCGACCCGTTCTCCAGGTGGGGGAAGGGGTGGCGCGAGTTGATGATCTGCGGGGACAAAAACGGCATGATGTTGGCTGCCGTGTAGTCGGCCAGGAAGGCGCGCTGCTCGTCGTTGAGATCGGCGGGGCGCAGGTGGCGAACGCCGTGCGCGGCCAGGGCCTCGCGCACCTCGGCGTAGGTTTGCTCCTGCACGGGATACAGCTCGTGGCAGCGCTTGTGGATGGCGGTCAGCTGCTCGGCCGGCGTCATGCCCGTCTTCGAGTCGAGGACCTGCTTCTTCAGAAGCGCCAGGTCGGTCAGGCTGCCCACGCGCACCATGAAGAACTCCTGGAGGTTGGACCAGAAGATGCTGATGAAGTTCAGGCGCTCGAGCAGCGGGACGGTCTCATCGGCGCCTTGGTCGAGCACGCGCTCGTTGAACGTGAGCCACGACAGCTCGCGGTTCTGCATGTAGGGCGTGTGTCCCGCGTGCGTGATAGGTTCGTTTGCTTTCATGGCGTTCCCTTCCCTCGACGTCATAAGTGAAACGTGCGTCGGGCGATGCGTGTTCGTTGATTCGATGCGAGTGCGGCCGCTTGTGAGCGGTCAAGTGGAATCGATGATTGCATAACGTTCGACGACAGGGCGGCGCGGTTCCCCAACAACCACGTCCCCTCAACTCATATTTTACTCTGTTTTGATGCTGCGACCGGCCGAATCCGCCACCAGGCTGGAAATAATGGGGTGAAAAAGGTAACGATTCGGTTTCGGGTGGGGTTAATCCGCTTGCGGGGGTGCCGACACGGCCCCGAGCATGCGCTCGATCAGGTACCCTTCGCGCACGCCGTGCTTGCAAATCACCAGCTTGTCGGCGCCAAGGTGGCGGAACAGCTCCGCTAAGATGACGCAGCCCGGCACCATGGTGTGCACGCGCTCGGCGGAGGCCTTCAGGGCTGTGTGCCCGAAGGCTGAGGGGTTTTCGCGGCAAGTGCGGAGGATCTGCTGCACCTGCTCGGCTTGGACCTCGCGCGGGCGCGTTTGCAGCTCGTCGAGCTGCTGGACCAGCTTGGCCGCCGCGCGCGTGGAGCCGCCCACGCCGTAGAGCGTGGGGGCCTTGTAGGGCTCGAGGTTGGGAAGCTTGCGCAGGTTGCTGCGGAACTCGCAGGCGATGGCGTCCATCTCGATGGGCGCGGGCAGGATGTTGCGGACGAAGCGCGCGAACGACGACAGCGATCCCTGCCCCAGGCTGACGTCGTCGCTGTCGATGCCGCCTTCGACGCGGGTGAGCTCGGTGGAGCCGCCGCCGATGTCGACGAGCGTGCCGCGTTCGAGCGGGGTGGAGCAACGGGCGCCGACGAACCCGAGGTGCGCCTCGTCGCGCGCCGAGAGCAGCGTGACCGCCAGCCCGCAGCGGCGCTCGATCTCGGCGATGGCGTCGGCGCAGTTCACGGCGTTGCGCAGCACGGCGGTGGCGAACACGTCGACGCGCTTGCAGCCGAAGTAGCGCACGCGCTTCATGTGGCTTTTCAGCACGTTGACGGCGCGGTCCACGCCGTCGGGCGTGAACATACCGTCTTCCACGAACGCGGCAAGGCCTGCCATCACTTTGTCGTTGATGATGCTTTTGAAGTCCTTGCTGGAATAGGTGCTGCGACGATCGTCCTTCACTTCGTAGATGACAAGGCGAATGGAGTTCGACCCCAGGTCGATGACGCCGTAGGTGGGCATTGCCGTTATCCTTCCTCGATGGCGCTGCGCGCCGGTCCCGCTTTGCGATGACGCCGGCGCGCTGCGTCGGCGTGAAGTGAGCCGTACCCATGATAAAGGTTGCGGGCCTTCGCTTGACGTGCGCGGGCGGCGCCGACGGTTTCTGGGCGAAGATTTTACGCTCCCTTAACGTTGCCGTCTTCAAGGGCGGGGAAGGCGGGGAAGGAGGGTCCATGGCGGCTTGTTACGGCCGGGATTCCAGTATAGTGAGGCCCTGAACAGGGAACGGAGGTGTGTTCACGTTACGTTGTGGGCGCGCGAAGATCAAACGTGAACACACCTCCGTCCCCTGTTCACTCGTCGGGGAGGGGAAGGTGACGGGCTGGGTTGGCAGCTGCCTTCAGCTGCCGATTTCCGTGTGGCGGGGCCCTGCCATCCCTTACAATATAAGGTATGCATTCCCTTGCGTTCCGCGGGTCGGAGACGCAGTTGAAAGGTGCCTTCCATGAAGAGCGTCGTTATTTGCAATGCCCTTCTCCGAGTGCTGCTTTCCGTGGCGCTCGTGGTCTCGTTCACGCCCATCCCTGCCAGTGCCACCGAGGATGCGGCGGTTGCCGGCGGGTCCCCCTCCACGTTGGCTGGCGATCTGGGTTCTGCGTTGTTGGAGGGCATGGGCGAAGCGGCGTCGAACGCCGATGGCGCCGCCGGGGCCTCGAACGGCGACGCTGCCGGCGATGCCTCGTCGCCGGCCGACAAGGGTGCTGGCGAAGGCGCCGATGCCTCTTCGCCTGCAGATGGTGAAGCGGGCTCCGAAGCCGCCGCATCGCCCGAAGGCGGCGAAACTGGCTCCAACGCCGCCGATGCGGCAGACGATCCGGCCGAGCGTGCCGCCGACGATGATCCGGCGCAGCAGGGGGTCCTGTACGCGTTCGGCAAGCTTATGGCCGGCGGGTACGTGTGCGCTTGCGACGAGCAGGGCAATCTGACGAAGCCCGTCGACGAGGACGACCCCGAGCGCAACGCCATCTCCGCGCGCGACGTCACGAACCTCATCATCGACTACCACGTTGCCGACATCCCCAAGGGCCTGTGCGAGGGCTCGACGAGCCTGACGTCGGTGCGGTTCGAGAACGACCGTCTGGATTCCATAGGCGATTTCGCCTTCGCCGCCTGCGCGAAGCTCTCCTTCATCAGCTTCTCGGATATGCATATCGGCTCGATCGGCGCGCAGGCGTTTGCCGGCTGCTCCTCGTTGACCAGCCTTTCCATTAAGAAGCCCGCTGAAATCGGCGCTTTGGGGGAAGCCTGCTTCATGAAAAGCGGCCTTGAGTCCACCGGTTTGGGGAATGTGAAGGGCTTGACGTCTATCCCCGCCGACGCGTACGAGGGGTGCCAGAACCTTTCCGACACGGGTCTGGGGCAAAACCAGCAGATCGTCTCGGTCGGCTTCGCGGCGTTCGCCAACTGCCCCAACCTGCACGTGACGGGCCTTGAGACGAACACGTCGGTAAGTCAGCTGGGCGACGCGTGCTTCTCCGGGTCGGACCTTGACGGCGGCTTGGTCTTGCCGAGCGGCTCGCAGATTGAGGAGCTGCCCAGCCGGGCGTTCGCCGACACGAACATGGACTATGTGTACTTCCGCTGCAACCATGCGGTGCTTATCGACTCCGACTCGTTCCCCAAGCGTGGGATGCAGGTGATGGTTCCGTCGAGCTTGGTCGGGCTGTACCGGTCGGGCATTCCGGAGCGGAACTGGGAAAGCTGCAACGGCCAAACCCCCGTCAGCGTTGTCGAGTGCATGAAGAGCCTTCGGATCGAGTGCGACCCCAGCGTCATGGAGTACGTCGAGGACGAAAAGGTCTCCCTTGCCGGCATGAAGGTCACGTTCGACCACGGTTACGGCAGGAGCTCGTTTGCTTATGAGGACTTGAAGAACTGCGCGTTCGCCCAGTTCATCGAGGTGTACCCCGATGACGGGTACCTGTTCCGCTCAAGCTTCCACGGCCAGCGCATCCATATGACCTATGACGATGGCGAGGTGTACCTTGACGCGTACTCTGCCGAGCCTATGCGCGAACGAGGCAACACCGACTTGGCGGTGGATATCCGCTACGACGGCGCGCTCTCTTCCGGGGACAGCGCGACCGGCGCGGGTCAGTACAAGCCCGGCGAAACCTGCGTGGTAGTGGCCAACGCCACCACGCCCGGCAGGACGTTCGCCTACTGGACCGACGAGGAAGGGAACATCCTTTCCGAGGACCAGTGGTACGAGTTCACGGTGGAACGCGACACGCTGCTGACGGCGGTGTTCGCCGACAAGGCGAAGGTGGCGCCCGAGGTCCGCCTAGGCAGCGCCGACGGGCGGCAGGTTATCGGCGCGCGGGCGAGCGTTATGGTCGACGGGCGCGACATGGGGACGAGCTTCACGACGTATGCGGGCAAGCATGTGACGCTGACCTGCGAATACAATGCGGCGAAGTACCACCTCGACCACTGGGAGAGCTTGCTTGACGGGCACTATCTGGGAAGCCGCCCCGGCGACACCATCGAATACGAAGCCGTTGTCGGCGAGACGCCCATCGCCGTGCTGGTGGAGTACGGACAGGTCAACGTGTCCGCGAAAAGCGCGTCGGGCCTGGCGCTTGGCACGGTGAGCGGCTCGGGCACGTACGAGCTGGGGCAGACCGTCAAGCTTTCGGCGATCCCGGCGAAGGGGTGCCGCTTCCTGGGCTGGATGCATCGCGGCGAACTGATGTCTACCGAGGCGTCGTACGCGTATCGGGTTCAGGATTTCGACGAGGTGACCGGCTGGTTCGCGTTCGACTTCTCGCAGACGTGGGTGGCCGTGCGCGCCGCGTCGGCGCAGCCCGATCGGGGCAGCGTTTCCGGCGCCGGTATGTATGAAGAAGGAACCCAGGTCACGCTTACCGCAACGCCGAATGCGGGCTTTGCCTTCTCCGGCTGGTTGCGCGACGGCGAGCCCATTGAAGGCGGGGCGAAGCTGGTCGTGAACGCCGAAAGCGCTGATCAGACGAATGCGTTGGTGAAACGGTCACCGCTTTACACCGCTACGTTCGAGCCGGTTCCCTGCGAGGTGAGCTACGAGCAGACGCTCGATACGGGCGGTCGGACGCTTATGGAAGGGGTGGAGGTCCCACAGGTGACGGGCAGCCTTTCCGCGGAAGGCGGCCAGACGGTCATGCTTGACGCCAAGGCTTTGGGCATGCTCGATGACGACACGGTCTTCACCGGCTGGTTCGATGCCGCCACGGGCGAGCGCGTGTGTGAATCCCCCGTGTACGAGTTCACGCCGGCGGGCGACGTTGCGCTGCAGGCGCGGTTCTCCCTCAAGGAAGTGGGGGTGCATATCAACCCTGCTCAAACAACCGATCATTCCGAAGCGTACGCCCATCTGCAGGTTGATGCGGCGAACTGCTACCGCAACGTCGGCGAGACCGTCCAGCTTTCCGCGACGCTTGACAACGCGCAGTTCGTGGGCTGGTACGCGGCGGATGGCGACGACTCCGTGGCCATCAGCGATCAGACAACCTGCGAATACGAAGTCGCGAAGCCCGCGAACGAATCCGCGCAGATGGAGCTCACGCCCTGGTACTCGGCGATTCCCGCGAGCGTGGTGCTGAGCGTCGCCGGCACCGACGAGGACGGCAACGCCCCTGGCTACTTCTTGACCTCGGGCCTATACGGCGTCGGCCAGCAGGTGACGGTGAACGCGGTGCCCGAGCCGGGCTACGTGTTCGATTACGCCACCGACGCGCTGGGCAACACAGTTCCCGCAGCGTCTGATGGCTCGTACACGTTCTTGTTGACCGGCGACACCGAGCTGGTGGCGCATTTCCGTGTGGCGGAAAACGACGACGAGGCGTTCGAAGCGCTTCAAATCGCGCTGCTCGCGGTGCTGGGCACGGTGGGGATCGTCGCCGCCGTGTACGGCTTGGGCGAGATCGTGGACCCCATCATCGCGCAGGCCATGATCGACATCGCCGGCGCCGAGACCATCGAGGAGCTGGCCCAGATCGGCAAGAACGTCCTCACCGAGATCAAGGACATCTTCGATCATCACAAGCACGACAACGACCCGAACAAGCCCCACGGCGACCATTCGGTCGAGATCGTGGCCACCGCTCATCCCACGGAGGGCGGCATCGTGCGCGGCGGCGGTATCCACTTCGAGGGCACCATCGCCGAGCTTGAAGCCGTTCCCAACCCGGGCTATCGCTTCGTGTGCTGGAAGGAGGACGGCGTCGAGCGCTCCGTGTCGCAGCGCATGCAGATCCGCATCACCGACGCAACGCCCGAGGTGGTGGCCATGACGGCCGTGTTCGAGCGCAACGTGCGCATCACCACGTCCGCCGAGGTGACGGGCGTCGATGCCGGCATCCCCACCGGATGCAACGCCACGCCCGACGTGCAGACGCCGCGGCAGGGCCAGGAGGCGAAGGTCATCGCCACGGAAGGCGAGGGCTACGCGTTCGTCGGCTGGTTCGAGGACGGCATCGAGGTCTCGAAGTCGCCCGTGTACGTGTTCCCCGCCGAGGTCGACAGACATCTGGTGGCGAAGTTCCGCAAGGCGGACCGCACCATCATGGTGGGCGCCGACCCTAGCGAGGGCGCGCAGGTGCTCTGCGACGGCGTGCCCGTGGAGGGCGGCGTGGTCAGGGCGGCCGATGGCGATATCCTCACGTTCACGGCGCTGCCCGCGGCGCGCGCCGACGACCCGGACAAGAAGTACAAGCTGGTGGAGTGGCGCAAAACCGACGATTCGGGGCGCACCGTCATCGACCGCGGCGATGTGTGCGAGTACCGTGTGGACGGCAACGGGCGCGTCACGGCCGTGATGGACGGCAAGGATGAGCATTCCGTCCGTGCAGCCGCCGATCCCGTCGAGGGCGGGACGGTTGCGCTCAAAAACGGGGAAAGCGTGGGCGAGGTGCTCGACGTGCCTGAAGGGGAAAGCGTCACCGCCACGGCGGAGGCCCGCGAGGGCTACCTGTTCGACGGCTGGTATATCAGCTACGGTGCCGCCGACGTCGCGCCCACGTTCGCCTCGCACGACCAAACCTATACGTTCGCACCGGTGGCCGACTGCACGGTGACCGCCCGCTTCCAGCGCCTATGCAAGGTGAGCGTGGTGGCCGAGCCCGTCGACCAGCTTGCCGGCAAGTACACGGTGACCGGCGACGGCTACTGCGAAAGCGGCAAGCTCGTCACGCTTTCCGTGAAGCTTGCCGACGACGTGCGCGACAAGTTCACGTTCAAGGGCTGGTACCTCGGCGATTCCGGGGTTCCCATGGGAACGGACCCCGACCACCTTGAGCTCACTCCCGAGCAGGACACGGTGGTGCGCGCGGTGTTCGTCCCCAAACGTTACCGCATAAGCGTGGAGACCGATTCCCTCCTGGTCGAACGCGGCACCGTCGAGATCGAGGGGCATCCCGGCGTCGACGCGGTCACGGTGGAGTACGGAAGCACGGTGACCATCAAGGCGAACCCGAACGAGGGCTTCCGGTTCGCCCATTGGAAGGACGGCAACCGCAAGAAGCATCCCGAGCAGCAGCTGACCGTGCGCGTGACGGGCGATCAGACGTACAAGGCGGTGTTCAAGGGCGCGGAGCCCGAGGTGGTGATCGCGGCCGACACGTGGCTTGGCGGAACGGTCACCTGCAACGGCATCGAGGTCACCCCGGCCACCGATTCCTTCTCGTTGGGCCAGACGCTGCACTTGAAGGCCGAGCCGAAGACGGGGTACTTCTTCTGGGGCTGGTACGTGAACGGCATCTTCACCAGCCTTGATATGGAATGCGAAGTGGTGGCGAAGGGCCTGACCCCCAGCTCGGAGCGGTGCACGGTCACGGCGGCGTTCAAGCCCTACGAAGTGGTCTGCCTGCCTGTGGCAAGCCCTGCCGACGGCGGGTCGGTGCGGGCCAGCCGCGTGTTCACCGAGCGCGGCGCGGAGGTCGCGCTCAAGGCGCAGGCATCGCCCGGGTACGAGTTCGCGGGCTGGTATTCCGCTACCGGCGAGCTGGAGTCCTTCGAGCCGGAGTTCACGTGCCGCCTGATGCGCAGCCACGTGCACGTGGCGCGTTTCGAGGAGCGCTCGTACGAGGTGTCGGCGGTGCCGGCGGTGGCCGATGCGGACGGGAACTTGGTCGAGAACCGGTCGGCGGGCTGGGTCGAAGGCGCCGGGACGGTGGGCGCCGGCTATTCGGCGAACCTTTCCGCCCATGCGCTTTCGGGCTATACATTCGAATACTGGGCCGATGCCAAGGGCAACGTGGTGAGCCGCGATGCGGACTACCGCTTGGTACCCTCAAGCGATACGAAGCTTTCCGCCGTGTTCGCTGCCAAGCAGTTCACCGTGAACGTTTCCGCAGGTGAAGGCTATGGCAGCGCCGCGGGCTCGGGCACTTACGCCGCGGGCGAGGTGGCGTGCGTCAGCGCCGTCCCGGCCGCAGGGGCGCATTTCGTCGGCTGGTTCAGCGGTGGCGCGTGCCTGTCCACCGATGCCACGTACCGCTTCCCGGTGAGTGCGGATATCGACTTGGAAGCCGTGTTCGGCATGGGTTCGTTCACGGTGAGCACCATCGCCTCCCCGGCGGAGGCGGGCTACGTGAGCGGCTTCGGCGGCTTCGACGAGGGGCAGCGCACCACGCTGTCGGCCACGGCCAAGCCCGGCTTCACCTTCGATTGCTGGCGCGACGCGCAGGGCGCGCAGGTCAGCGGCCTTCCCGACTGCACGGTGACCGTCACGGGCGATGCCGCGTACACCGCGTGCTTCACGCGCAACTCCTACGGCGTGTCGCTGAGCTCGAACGTCGAGGGCGTGGGCGAGCTTTCGGGCGAGGGCGTGTACGAGTTCGGCCAGGTGGTGCACATTCAGGCGCGGCAGACCGACGACCGACGTTTCGTTGGCTGGCAGCTGGTGGGGGCCGACGGCTCGAAGACGCATTTCGCCGACGACGCAGATACGTGGTTCGTGCTCGACGAGGACCTGGTCGAGGCCATAGACGACGGCGTGCTGGAGCTTGAGGCGCAGTTCGCCGACCCCTACGAGGTTGCGGTCAAGGCGACCCCGGTGGTGAAGGGTAAGTCCACGAACCGCCGTTGCCGCGTGCGGGGCACCGGCGCCTACGGGGCGGGGGAAACCGTCACGCTCAACGCCGTTGCGGGCCTGGGCTACCGGTTCGTCGGGTGGACCTCCGACCGGGAGGGGCATGTCGTGGTCAGCACGGACGAGGTGCTCAGCTTCGAGGCCAAGTCCGATGCGATGTACTATGCGCAGTTCGAGGCGGACGGGCAGGTCACCATCACCGCGTCCCAAAGCTCCATTTTGCGCGGAAAGGCATTCCTGACCAGCGGAAACGGCTTGACAAGCGCCACGAAGACCTGCGACAAGGGCGACCCGTTCGTTGCCATGGCCATCCCGTGGTCGACCTATCGCTTCTCGCATTGGATCGACGACGCGGGCGCCATCTTGAGCTACAACGCCGTGTACGTGGGTATAGCCCAGCAGGATATGCAGCTGACGGCGGTGTTCTACGACGCGGGCTTCGACCTGCAGGTGGACACGTATCCGGCCAGCGCGGGCTTCTCCACGGTGGTCCCCTTCACCGGCGACGGCTACCTGACGGCGACGTGGATGGTGACCATCCCGTTCCCCGGCTGGAGGTTCCGCTATTGGATCGATGAACGTGGCGCGCCGGTGGGCTTCAGCCCGATCATCGTGCGGCCGGCGGTGGCGAACAAGACCTACACGGCGTACTACGTAAGGGATTCGTGGAACGTTGTGGCGGTCGATCCGCGCGACGGTGGGTATGTTGATGGCTCGTCGGAAAACGATGAGTGGGGATGCGCCCTGGTCGACAAGGTGGAGAACGGCTCCTCGTGCACGTTGCGCGCCGTGCCCGATGAAGGCTACGTCTTCGATGGCTGGTATTCAATCGGGAAGGACGGCGCCGTGGGTTCCAGACCGGTGAGCACGGATGCGGCTTGGACGTTCGCGCCCGAAGACGACGTGACGGTGACGGCGCGGTTTGCGGAGGTTCCCAAGCTTGAGGTGAAGGCGTCGGCGATCAACGGCACGGTTGACCCGGTCGGCGCGGCCGTGCCCCAGGGCGGCAGCGCCTCGTTCACGGCGACGCCTTATGACGGGTGCTACCTGGAGCGCGCGACCGTGGCCGACGTGCGTGACGGCTCGATCGCGGATTCCGTCGAGCTGGACATCGCCGATTACCAGGGCGGAAGCTGCCGCGTCACCTTGAACGGCATCGAGGCGCCGCAGCGGCTGGCGTTCTCGTTTGCCCGCGCGGGTCAGCCGGTGGTGAAGGCGCAGCCGCAAGATGCTAGCGTGCACGAGGGCGGAACGGCAACGCTTTTGGTTGCGGCCGATGCCGCCGAGGAAATCCTTGCCCATGAGGAGGTTTCGTGCGGGGCCGCGGCGTCGCACGAGCTGGGCTATCAGTGGTTCCGCGTGATCGATGGCGGCGAGGACGTGGCGCTTGAGGGCGAAACGTCTGCTTCGCTGACGCTCGATCGCGCTGCGGTAGCGGATGCGGGTTCGTACTATTGCCGCGTTACGCAAACGTATCTGGGCACGGTGACGTCCGTCGAGACCGATCGGGCTGAAGTGTCCATAGCCAAGCGGGAGGACCTGGCGTTCAACGCATGCGGGTTGCCCGTTGCGACTGCTCATAGCGAATACGTCGGGGATTTCAAGCCCGCCACCGGCGGCACCGCGCCTTATACGTATGCGGTTGCGCCCGGTAGCACGCTGCCCGAGGGGTTGCACCTGGAGGTTGCCGAGGACGGCGCGGTGCGGATCGCGGGAACGCCGGAAAGCGCGGGAGTGTTCGGCTTCGATATCGTGTGCTCCGATTCCGCAGGTCAGACGCGTACCGCTCGCTTCGCGCTAACAGTGGCGCCGAAGAAGGTGGACATGTCGTTCGCCGAGGCAAACTTCATGTACAACGGCCAGCCGCAGGCCCCCGAGCTTAAGGGTGTCCCGGCTGAGTGCGCCGACTCCGTCAGGCTGTTCTTCACGGGAACGGGCGACACGCGCTATTCCGGCATCACTGCTCCCGCGGATGCGGGCACGTATCGGGTGGTGGCAAGGTTGGCCGCAAACGGGTACGTCGGGCGTGCCGTCGCCGAGTTCGCGATCGCGCAAAAGCCCGTTTCCTTCGACATCGCAGCAGCTGATTGTGTGTACGACGGGAATGCCCACGGCGTGCAGGTGGATGCGCACGGGCTGAGCGAGCAGGATTATTCCGTGACGTACGAGGGCGTCGACGGCACCGTGTATGGCCCGACCTCCGAGGCTCCGCGCGACAGCGGCAGCTACGTAGCGACCGCGCGGGTAGCGAACCCGAACCTGATCGGGGAGCAGAAGGCCGCGTTCGTCATAGCGAAGGCGCCGCAGGCCATCACGGGACCGACGTCGTATTCCGGCGTGTTCGGCGGGCCGGGCGTCGTCTTGCAGAACACGGCGAAGACTCCGGTGACGTTCGAACTTGTGCAGGACGCTGACGGCAACGCGCCCGTTTCGCTGCAGGGTTGCTATGCCACGATCAACGCTGCCGGCATCGCGCGCGTGATCGCTCGCGCGGCCGAGAGCCGCAACTATCTTGCCGCTGATGACGTGGAGCTGACCATCTCGGTTGCGCCCGCCCAGCTTCTGGTGGCGGTCGACGACGCCGAGCGCATGGAAGGGGAAGCCAACCCCGCCTTCACCAGCAGTTTGGTGAGCCGTGCGAGCACGGATGGGGCGGAGGTGCGCTATTCGTGCGATGCGGATGAGCGGTCTCCGGCTGGCGAATACGCTATTACTGCGAGCGTCGACAATCCGAACTTCGCCGCGACCATCGTGCCGGGCACGCTTACGGTGAAGGCGAAGCCGGAGCCCGATCCGGGTCCGACTCCTGACCCCGACCCTGACAACCCGGATCCTGGTCCGGGACCCGATCCCGACAACCCGGATCCCGACCCGGTTGATCCTCCGAATCCGCCTGAGCCGGGTCCCGATCCCGATCCTGACAATCCGGATCCCGGTCCGACCCCCGACCCCGACAACCCCGAGCCTGGGCCGGGCCCCGATAACCCCGATGGGCCTGACAACCCCGACAACCCCGATCCCGGACCGGGGCCCGAACCTGGGCCGGATAATCCGGATGGTCCCGACAACCCGGACGGGCCGGATAATCCGGACAACCCCGAACCGGGGCCTGGTCCCGACAACCCCGAGCCTGGTCCTGAGCCGGGTCCGGGGCCCGAGCCCGGACCGGACCCGGGGCCGTCGCCCGATCCTGGTCCGGTCAATCCGCCGTCTCCGGGTCCTGGCCCCGAGCCTGGGCCTGGGCCGGATCCGGTGGATCCCGACAAGCCCGACCCCGGACCTGGGCCTGGCCCGAATCCGGACAACCCGGATAACCCGAACGGGCCCGACAACCCCGACAACCCCGACAACCCCGACAACCCGGGCAAACCGGATAACCCGAATGGGCCCAATGATCCGGACAATCCAGACAAGCCGGACAATCCGGATAACCCCGACTCCTCCGATCCGTCGAACCCGGGTTCCGATTCCGACGATCATCCGGGCTCCGACTCCGATAAACCCGGCTCGGGCGATTCGGGCTCCGGCAACCCGGACAACCCGGACGACCCCAACGGCTCGCCGTCCGGCACCGGCTCCGCTAACGCTTCCGTGGCCGCAGCGCTCGGGCAAACGGGCGACGCGGCCGCCAAGACCGGTGCCGCGGCAACCGGGGTCGCAGCGCTTGTCGCGGCGTTGACGGCCCTTGCGGCAGCCGTCGCGATGCGCCGGCGTCGCAGCTAAAGTCAACGGTTGGTTACGATTTCCCGTCGCCGCCGTTCCCGCTTCGGCGTGTGCTAGCATGAAGGCAAGGATTCCCGCCATGCTGCACGCGCCGTCGCGCTATATGGGGCCGCTAGCCGTGCGGGATGGTATCGATTGTGAAGGGGAGGGCCGCCTATGCTGGAGACCGTCGATTTCTCTGAGGAACCGCTTCCGAAGGAAGAGTACAAGGCGCGCCGCGACGCGCTCACCGAGCGCTTGGTGGTGCTGCAGCAGGAGGCGCGCGCCGCCGGCGTGGGGCTCGTGGTGCTGTTCGAAGGTTGGAACGGCGCGGGCAAGGGCAGCCGCATCTCCGACCTTATGTACAACCTGGACGCCCGCGCCACCAGCGTGTACGTCACCGAGAACTTCAACGCCGTCGACGCGGCGTCGTTCGCGGGCGCCGAGCACGGCGTGGGCGGCTTCTATCCCATGATGCAGCAGTTCTGGAAGGCGCTCGGCGGTCGCGGCACCATCACCTTCTACGACCGCGGGTGGTACACCTCGGCCGTGCAGCGCATGCTCTACACCCAGTTCGGCGAGGTGAAGATCAAAAACGGCAAGGTGCTCCACCCCCGCGCCACCGTGGCGCGCGCCGTGCGCGAGGCCGCCGAGGAGCGCCACATCGATGCGCTGCGCGGCGCCCTTGCCAGCTCCGCCGACTTCGAGAAGCAGCTCACCGACGACGGCTACGTGGTGGTGAAGTTCTTCGTCCACGTGACCAAGGAAGCCCAGCGCAAGCGCCTGACGCGCCTGCGCCGCGACCCCGCCACCGCCTGGCGCGTGTCCGACGGCAAGATGGCCACCATCGGCGAATACGAGGAGGCGTACCGCCTGTACGACAACCTGCTCGAGGGCAGCGACTTCTCCTATGCGCCGTGGCACCTGATCAACGGCGAGGACAAACGCCGCGCCAACCTCAAGATCACCGAGACGCTGGTCGACGCGCTCGACAAGGCGCTTCATGCGAAGAAGGACCCCGCCGCCCTTGCGGCCGCTGCGAAGGCGCAGGCCAACAGCTCCGGCGCGGCCGAGGAGGTCCCGCTGGAGGGTCGTTCCCCCGAGCAGCAGCAGGCCGTCGCGCAAGCCGCCGCGGCGCAGGCGGCGGCGCAGGCCGCGCACGCCCCGCGAGCAAGCCGTTTCCGCATCGTGGATAAGGTTCCCAGCCTTGACGAGGTCGATCACAGCCTGGTCCTCGACCACGAAGAGTACAAGGACCGCCTGAAAAAGCAGCAGAAGCGCCTGAACAAGCTGGAGATGGAGATGTACCAGGCGCGCGTCCCGCTCGTGCTCATGTTCGAGGGCTGGGACGCAGCGGGCAAGGGCGGCGCCATCAAGCGCGTGGCCCAGGCCCTCGATGCGCGCGCCTACACCATCTTCCCCAGCCCGGCGCCCACCAAGCCCGAGCTTGCCCACCCTCACCTGTGGCGTTACTGGACGCGCCTTCCCAAGGCGGGGCACGTGGGTATCTACGACCGCAGCTGGTACGGCCGCGTGCTGGTCGAGCGCGTAGAGGGTTTCGCCACCGATGCCCAGTGGGCGCGCGCCTACGACGAGATCAACGAGTTCGAGCAGGAGCTTGTGCGCTGGGGCGCCGTGCTGCTGAAGTTCTGGGTGGATGTCAGCCAGGAAGAGCAGCTTGCCCGTTTCCGCGCCCGTCAGGAAGACCCTGCGAAGCAGTGGAAGATCACCGACGAGGACTGGCGCAATCGCGACAAGTATCCCCAGTACAAAAGCGCGGTTGAGGACATGTTCCGCCTGACGTCCACGCCGTTCGCGCCGTGGATCGTGCTGGAATCCGACGACAAGCGCTTCGCCCGCGTCAAGGCGCTCGAGGTCATCAACGACGCGCTCGAGGTGCGGTTGCACGGCGAGTGAAGGCGCGGTACTATTGCTCGATAACCACATTGGGTGCAGGGCGTCGGCCGGTTTAGGAGTCGGCCGACGTATATATAGATGAAAAGGGGTTGCATCATGCCAAGTTGGACTATTCCGGTTATAGTGGCGGTCATCGTCATCGTGATCATCGGCTTCATCTTGAAGGGCTTTCTCGACGAGATGAAGAAGAAGTAAGCCGAACGCGGAATGCCTAGCGGCAGTCCGAGGCGGGGGAGCGTGCCGTGCGTTGCGCATGGTGCGCTCCCTTGCGTTTTCGGCGCGGGTGCTGGGCGGTTTTTCGAACATCCTGCGTTGATTTGGGGCATTTCGCCGGCGGCGTGTCCCCCGACCTGGGGATGTTTCGTACTATGTAACAGGTAGATGAGGTTTCCGAGCTACTGCGGAGGCGTCCTTGCGTGCGTTGCGCGCTCCGACGCTTGGGAAGGCGAGAATTGTCCGAATACCAGCATAACCGCGCACGATCGCGCGGCGCGCACGCGGCCCCGCAAGGGCAAGGTCCCGTGCGGCCTGTT
Organism: uncultured Senegalimassilia sp.; assembly: GCF_934636665.1. Classification (GTDB taxonomy): domain Bacteria; phylum Actinomycetota; class Coriobacteriia; order Coriobacteriales; family Eggerthellaceae; genus Senegalimassilia. The sequence continues at coordinate 42,038 of NZ_CAKUAT010000002.1, read as the reverse complement.
TCCGTCTCCCAGGGCAGGCGCAAGCCCAAGCGCTCGGGCGGCGTGTGGCACGTCGTCTTCGTCATCTCCCTTATCGTGTTCGTATGCGCCGCCGGCGCGCTGGCCTTCATCGGCTACGGCTATTGGCACGGTCAGCAGAACAACAAGCAGCTCGAGCAGATCGGCTTCAACGCCCCCGATGCCGCCGCGCTTCAGCGCATGGACCTTGCAAGCTTCACCGTCGACTGGGACGCCTTGCGAGCCATCAACCCCGACGTGGTGGGGTGGATTTACGTTCCCGGCACCACCGTCAACTTCCCCATAGTGCACGGCACCGACGACGAGCACTATCTCAAAACCGATTTCTACGGGCAGACCAGCTGGGTGTCGTTCGGCAGCATCTTCCTGTCCGCGGCCAACGCCGCCGACTTCTCCGATGCGAACAACATCGTGTACGGCCATCACATGAACGACGGCTCCATGTTCTCGCCCTTCGCCGATTTCGGCGACGCGGACACGTTCAACGGGCATCGCACCGTGTACGTGTTCACGCCTACGGTGAACTACCAGCTCACCACCTTCTCCATCGTGCATTGCGCGGCTGACGATCCCCTGGCTCAAACGGCGTTCGCCAACGAGCAGGAGCGCCAGGCCTACGTGCAGGACAAGGTCGACCGCTCCGTGGTCGCGGTGGCGGGCCTTCCCTCCGCCGCCGATATGAAGCACACGTTCGCGTTCTCCACCTGCGATAACCTGGCCAGCAACGGCCGGTGGGTGCTGTTCGCGTACGAATCCGGTTCAACAGCAGCGGCAAGCAGCGCCGTTGCCGACGATAGCAGCATCAACCCCGAGGACGTGGCCGCCGTCAGCGAAGCGGCAAAGGAGACAGCAGCATGAGCACCTCGATTCTGCCGGGAGAGCGCCCCGACCGCTTGGAGGAGGAGTGCGCCGTGTTCGGCGTGTTCGCCCCCGGCGAGGACGTTGCACGCATGACGTGCTTCGGCCTGCAGGCGTTGCAGCACCGTGGGCAGGAGTCGGCCGGCATCGCCGTGGGCGATGGCGAGACCATCATGGTGTCGAAGGACCTGGGCCTGGTCACCCAGGTGTTCGACGAGTCGCGCCTGGCCGCGCTCGAAGGCTATGTGGCCGTGGGCCACGCGCGCTATTCCACCAGCGGCGCCGCGGCGTCGTGGGAGGCCGCGCAGCCGCACATCTCGGCCATCGATGAGATCCTCATCGCGCTGGCGCACAACGGCACCCTGGTGAACACCAACAGCCTGCGCGCCCGCCTGATCGACGAGGGCATCCAGCTGCGCGCGGGCACCGACTCCGAGGTGGCCGCCAAGGCCATCGGCAGCGTCACGCAGAAGACGCATCATCTGCGCGAGGGCATTCGCTACGCCATGCAGTACATGGAGGGCGCCTACGCCATGGTGCTGGCCAGCCCCGACACGCTGTACGCGTTCCGCGACCCCAACGGCATCCGCCCGCTGTGCATCGGCAAGCTGCCCGATGATCGCGGCTGGGTGGTTTCCAGCGAAACCTGCGGCCTGGACATCGTGGGCGCAGAATACGTGCGCGACGTCGAGCCCGGCGAGATCGTGCGCTTCAACAAGGAGGGCGTCACCTCCGAGCAGGGCGTCGAGCCGCGAAAGCGCGCCAGCTGCATCTTCGAGTACGTGTACTTCGCCCGCCCCGACTCCATTATGGACGGCCAGTCGGTCTACCAGGCGCGCCGCAACATGGGCCGCATCTTGGCCCGCGAGGCGCCGGCCGATGCCGACCTGGTGCTCGGCGTGCCCGACAGCGGCATCCCGTCGGCCATGGGCTTCGCCTTCGAAAGCGGCATCCCGTATTCGGACGGCATCGTGAAGAACCGCTACGTGGGCCGCACGTTCATCCAGCCCACGCAGGCCATGCGCCAGCTGGGCATCCGCCTGAAGCTCAACCCGCTGCCTTCCGTCATCCGCGGCAAGCGCCTGGTGGTCATCGACGACTCCATCGTGCGCGGCAACACGTCGAAGAAGCTCATCGAGATGCTGCGCGACGCCGGCGCCACCGAGGTGCACATGCGCATCGTCAGCCCCGAGGTCATGTGGCCGTGCTTCTACGGCATCGACACCGACACGCGCGACCAGCTGATCGCAGCGAACATGACCAACGACGAGATGTGCGAGTGGATGGGCGCCGACTCGCTGGCGTTCATCAGCCTGCAGGGCCTGCGCGACAGCCTGCCCGACGTGCGCACGCCGGGCTACTGCGAGGCATGCTTCTCGGGCGAGTACCCCGTGGACATCCCCGCCTACACCGCGCGCAACAGCTTCATGACCAAGGCCGACTTCGCCGCCGCCTACGAAAAGGAAGCGCAAGAAGCCGAGAACACCCAGGTCAGCGTCTAGCAAGCGCAAGCACGCCGGACAGTTCGGGGACGTAGCACTAAGTGTCCGGAGTTGGGCGGACGGGAACGGGTCCCTGATCGCGAACGGGGGACGGAGGTGCGTTCGGCGCCAGTTGTCCGCGGTTCGCGCGAATCCGGGCAGATAGGGGTACGTCCCCGAAGTGTTCGGGTTTTAGCAGGTTAACGGTGCGGGAACGCTGGCCGCAGGGTCGGTCGGGTTCCCGCCTATCAGATAAGGAGCATCCAGTGACGAAGCAGGAAGTTACGTACCAGGCAGCAGGCGTGGACACCGCCGAGGGCGCTCGCGCCGTCGACGCCATCAAGGAGACGGTGCACTCCACGTATCGCCCGGAGGTCGTCGGCGACATCGGCGGCTTCGGCGGCCTGTTCAGCATCGCGGCGGCCAAGGACATGGCCGAGCCGCTGCTGGTTTCCGGCACCGACGGCGTGGGTACGAAGCTCAAGGTGGCCCAGCTGGCCGGCAAGCACGGCACGGTGGGCATCGATCTGGTGGCCATGTGCGTCAACGACATCCTGGCGTGCGGCGCCGAGCCGTTGTTCTTCCTGGACTACATCGCCATCGGCAAGCTGCGCAAGGAGCACGTGGCCGAGGTCGTCGCCGGCATCGGCGAGGGCTGCCGTCAGGCGGGCTGCGCGCTCATCGGCGGCGAGATGGCCGAGCACCCGGGCGTCATGGATCCCGACGACTACGACCTGTCCGGCTTCACCGTGGGCGTGGTCGACAAGCCGAAGATGCTCGACCCCGAAAGCGTGTCCGAGGGCGACGTGCTCATCGGCCTGGCATCCTCGGGCCTGCATTCCAACGGCTACTCGCTGGCCCGCAAGGTGTGCGTGGAGGGCAAAAGCCGCGAAGAGCTGCTGGCGCCGGTGGAGGCGCTGGACGGCCAATCCGTGGCCGACGCGCTGCTCGCGCCTACGCGCATCTACGTGAAGCAGGTGCTCGGCACGCTGAAGGCGTGCCCGGGCGCTGTGCGTGCGCTGGCCCACATCACGGGCGGCGGCATCTCCGAGAACCTCAACCGTGCGTTGAACGAGCGCGTTGACGCGCAGGTTGACCTGGGCACCTGGCCCGTGCCGGCCGTGGCGAAGTACGTGTGCGACGCCGCCGAGCTGTCCGAGCCGCAGGCGCTCAAGACGTTCAACATGGGCGTGGGCATGATCTTGATCGTGGACCCCGCGCGCGCCGAGGAAGTCGAGGCCGCTCTGGTCGAAGCCGGCGAGAAGACCTATCGCGTCGGCCGCATCGTCTCCGGCAACGGCGACGTGCAGTACACGGGCGAAGGCAACCTGTACGGGTACCAGGGCTAGGCCCCGCTTCGGCGTTACAGCTTGCATAACCGAAAGGACCGCTTCCGCGGTCCTTTTTTGATGCGCGGAAAACCTTGCGCCTGCGCGCATTGCGGGGTGAAGCCCTTTCGGGCGGCGAGGGGTGAACAGGGGACGGAGGTGTGTTCACGCGATGGTTCCTTGTGTTCCTGGGTATCTCCCGTGAACACACCTCCGTCCCCTGTTCACCTGTCTTGGACCGCCAGGGCTGAGCGCGTCAGAGGAGCGTTTCGTTGCATTTGAATGACGCTCACAGGTATCGAATAGATAGAACACATGTACTATATTTGCTATACTAGCGAAGCCAGCGAAGTCCAACGCGGGCGGAGCTTCGACCTATGTAGGAAGAGGCGATGCCTTATGCTGAAAGAAATTCTGAGTTTCATCTTGTCGGTGTTACCGAATTGGTTGGCAGTGCTTCTTATGGCTGTCGACCTTTGTGGGCGGAAGAAAAATAAGCGAGTGGACGAAGTCCAGGAGAAATAGAAAGGGCCGGCGGCAACCGACCCTAACTCGTTAATACTGGCTCCGCCCGTGACCCTTAATCCCACCGGGCTTCGCTGGTACGTTCTCATCTTATCATGCTCGGTATATTCACGCGAGGGCGATTTTGCGGCAATCCCTATAGCCAGCCCTGCGCTAGCGCATAAGCGGTGCGGCGCCGTTTGCTCTCGTGCCCGAGAAGCGGCAGGAAGCCCAAAAGGCCGTATATGCAGCCTTTTTGCGATGCTCAGAGGCTCGTACGAGTCTCGGCTTTCGAAAAACACAGATGGCGCTCTGCCTGCTTCGCTGCTGCGTCCGACGCGGCGGCGCCCATGTCGGGCACGATGAAATCGCGTCTGTGACGGACCTCGTGGGCATGTCTGGTCAGCGCCTTGATGCGCAGGTCGATGGCGGCCCTGATCTTGTCGATTCTGCCGGGTTCGTTGGCGACGAAGGGATTGCCGAGCAGGATGTCGCAGGCCTGCTCGGAGAAATCCTTGAACCCGGATGGGTCGAGCCAGGAGAGGTCGCGGCAATTCCGTTCGACCTGGTCATCGATTCTGCGGGCGAAGGGCCGCATCATGCCGGCGCGCGGGGTCGTGTAGCCGTTGAAGGGCTGGGCAAGCTCGCGGTCGCACCAGAGGGCGGCGCCGGTATCGAATATCGGTGCCGCGCGGAGCCACTCCCTGCTCTCGCTGTCGATGAGCACGCCGAAGTTGTTCCAATGCCTATCGAAGTTCGCCATGAGGTAATCGATTACGAGCATCTTCTCCACGTCTTTGCGTACGTCGAGCCCGTGGGCGGCGCAGGTGGACACGTAGAAATCGTACAGCCCCAGGTCCGAGGGGCGTTTCGACGCGCAAAGCAGCGCATAGGCCGGGACGAACTCGGTTGCCTGGTCGGTCATGGGCTTGCAGCGGGAGGCCCACTTCATGAAGCCGCCGTCCTCGAGTTCGTAGGCGACGTAGCCGCCCTCGTCGAGCAGCTGCGAGCACAGCACACTGGCGATCTTCTCGTTGAACGGTTCTTGGAACCTTCCGGAGGCGCGCCCCGACTTGACCAGTACCCGTTGTCCGCCTTCGATCGTCCAGCGCTTCGGCAGATTGCCGTTCAGCGCCGCATCGGGCGAGGAGGCGAGGATGTCCGCATCGCCCCTGATCTTCTCGATGAGAGAGGGGACAGATGAAGCGTCGTGCGGAAGCAGCAGCTCGCCGAGCTCTTCGCTGAAATCGTTTTCGAAGCAGTTGACGTCGCGCCATGTGGAAACCGAGCCGGCCGGGCGGATCCAGTATTGGTCGGACAGCGATGCTCCGAAGCCGGACGCCATGAGGGAGGCGGCCGACGGGAAGCCGACGGCGCGCAGCCGCTCGACGGCATCGGGGCGGAAGTCGGGGATGCTCCTGTTCTTGAACCAGGTCGAGAGCCGGTCCCGTGTGATGCTGCCGTGCGGGTCGACTGACATGAGCGGCGCATGGCTTGCATCGAAGATATGGGTTTTGCCGGTGACGGCCTGGCGGTCGTGGTTCCAGGTGAGTTCGGCGATCTCATGGTCGCGGCACATGAGGGTGAGCCGCGAGAATTCAGGCGGCTTGCCGTCCATCATCTGGCTCCGATCCTTTCATCTGCGGCAACGACGTGCTGCGATTCTACCGCATGGCCTTTACCCGCACGCAAACCTGCTCAAAGGCTGCATCTACTCTCAGTGTCAAACTGCATTGACGGCCCAGTGTTGGTGAACAGGGGACGGAGGTGTGTTCACGTTGGGTCTTCGCGTTCTCGAAAGGTTTCCGTGAACACACCTCCGTCCCCTGTTCACCCGGTAACCGTTCGCGTGAACTCGCCATCGTCCCCTGTTCGTTCTCTTGTCCGAGAGGCGGCAGGCAGCTCAAAAGGCCGCTTATGCACCCTTTTTTTGCGATGCCGAAACGCTAGTGCGAATCGGGGTATCTTTCCAAAAACCTATCCCTATTTTCGGGTTATAGGGGTGTTTGACCTGCGGAAACGGTGTGTTACCCCGACTTTTCCGCTTGCGAGGAAATCGGCGCTCAGGGGTGTTTTCTGCTTGCGGTGTGCGCTACAATCCCCATCGTTGCGAAAGCATCCTGCTCGGCTTGAGCATTTCTGATTTCTCCCATCGGGCATGCGTTATGACTCGATGCTCGATATGTTTCCCCATTGTTGTGGTTATCGTCGCGAAGGCGCGGCGTTGTCCCTTGCGCCGTATGCGCCGGGGTTGTCTCATAGTGCGCGGATTGCGCTTAGGAGGGAAGGGAAATGCTCGTTTCACAGTTCACGCAAGGACGTCTGGGCGCGTCGTCGGCTGTTGCTGCTTTGCTGGAGTGTCGTTTCGGCACCTCCTATGCCGCTTCCGACATCGTCATGACCGGCGGCGCCGACAGCGCTATCAATGCGTTCGTGGATGCGGTGCTCGAGCCCGAGGATGAGGTGCTCGCGTTTGCGCCTTGCGGCCAGATGTGTCGTGCGCTCGTCGAGGATCGGGGCGCTCGCCTGGTCGAGGTCCCGCTGGATGAGGAAACGATGCTGCCCGACCTTGGCGCCCTGGAGCGTGCGCTCACCCCGCGCACGAAGCTGGCCATCGTGAGCACGCCGAACGACCCGAGCGCCATGGCGTACCCGGAAGCTATCGCCGACGGGATCGCCGGCGCGCTGTTCCGCGCTCAGCGCGCGTTCGGCCGCTCGATTCTGCTGCTTGCCGACGAGGCGCAACGCGATATGGCGCACGATGGCGCGCAAACCCCTTGGTGGCCCGCCGTCTATCACAACACCGCGGTGGTGCGTCTGTCCGGCATGTCGGCTTCCGCCGCCGGGGAGCCTGCCGGCTATGTCGCGCTGACGCCGGAGATGGCCCAACGAGGTGCCGTTATCGCCGGCATCCGCCGCGCGCTTCGCGAATCCGGCGCCGCGAACGAGCCCGTCATGACGCCGCACGTGACGGTTTTGCCCTCGGCCGCCGCATCTCCCATCCCGTTCGCCGCCCGCTTCGCCTCGTAGCGCACGGGTTTTGTGCCGCGGGTGGGAAGCGCGTGAGGGTGCTAACCGCGGGCTTCAGGAGCATCGGGCTTGATGCGAATCTGTTGCTATAGTCGGCTTCTTCGGTGTTTCGTTTACTACCGGATTGCATCCTTCATTTAAGTTTGCACGTGTTAGCTTTTACAGGTTCCGTTAGCATAGTTAGCAATCGTCAGTTCCAGTGCGTTAGCAAAAGGGCTGCCAAGAGTGCTTGGCAGCCCTTCCTGTATCGGGCGTTGCTCGCTGGCGGTTCGTAACAAGTGGAAAGCGAGACAAGGACGGCTTTTTCCGGTTGTGACGTGGTGTCCTCGCGGGTTGAACAGGGGACGGAGGTGTGTTCTCATATCGGGTGAACACACCTCCGTCCCCTGTTCACTCGCGCGTATTCGGTGAAAAAACTAGGGCGCATCCGATTTCGCGGACACGCCCTTACAAAACCAATTGGTTTTTCCAGCAGAGAGCATCATGACCGCTTAGGCGGTCATGTGTCAATAAGCTGCAGCAGAAATTCCTGGCGTACGAAACCCGACTGCGGTCTTCTCGATTGCGGGCTTAGGGACCCATATATGCTCCAGTAAACAAAGGCGCGCCGGAACGCGAGAAGACGGCGAATGCGAACGGCTGATCGAAGACGACTCTCACGGAATCCGGCATGGGTTCCGGGATGCAGCCTATATCTGCAGCAATGACGGTATACGCTGCGCCCTCGGCTCCATTTTGATCAAGAGCCAGCTTGGCGCTTTGGATAACCTCGCTGATCATGGCGCCTGCCTTCGTTATGCCACCCAATTCGGCTTCTATCGTGAAAGCCCTTGCTATTCCCATGGCGCGAAGCGTTTCTTTGAGGTTTTGGTCGTCGGATTCGATCTCGAGTTCCGGTACTAGGAGCTCTATTCCACCGGCTGGTTGGGTGGTGCCTATGCGTTTGCGGCAACGCATGATGGCGTCCCAGGCTTCGCCGCTCCCGATGAAGTCGCCGATTGCAGCGGCGTCGGTGGGTTTGGCGAACACTACAGCGGCGCCAGACTCCATGGGCCACGAAACCGCAGTTGCCCTGTTGTCGCTAAGCAGGTGCCCGTTGAGGCCGAAGCCGCCCATCATCGTGACAGTCGGACCAGAAGCTATGTTGAAGGTCATCTCGACCTCCTCGTCTTCCAGGCGGTCGACCCAGTTGTCCTTGAAGTACAGCGCGCTGATGATGGCGAACAAGGTGTCGGTATCGAATTCTGGCGCCGAGTTGAACTTGCTCCCGGTGTTCCTGTCTAGCCATGCTGACATTTGGGTGTTGTCCCCGGGTGATGCGAAGTCCACTTCAGCAACCTGACCGTTAATGTCTGCTGTGGCCCGGGAAAAGCTAGAGCGCAGCGGGGCGCTGTGCTTGTTTGCCCACAACGAGGTGGCGATGCTGAGACGATAGTTGCTCGGGGTTTGATGCTTCGGGGTAGCTGCGAACAATAGGGAACATGCTTCTTGGCGTGTTTCCGCGTTGCCGAGGACCGATTCGAGCTCTTCGAGCGTTTTGCCCTCGGCTCCCCTGGCTAGCATCTCGAGCGCAGCGTAGAGGCACGCTGGCGACATGACAAAGCTGTCAGCGCCCGTGAAGCCGTCCTTGAGCAAGCGAGCGGCGATCGACATCAGCCTGGGTTCGCTCCATCTGTTCAGTGCGGAATCGGAATGCATCTTGGTGCTGCTCCTTTTGCTTGTGCTGACTTTTGCGTCGCTCGAGGCATGGGGGATTATAAGTTGTTTCTAGCGAAACAGGTGTCGTAATCATAGCCCAGGCCGTTTGCGCTCATGTGGCCTTCTTGTTGTTCTAGTTGGACAAGGGGGCCTGAAAACGAGACCTCAGACTGCACGCAGCTTCAACCGGCGTATGCTGGCCCACATACGCATCGAGCTGATTAGCGAGAAGGGCATCCCCGGGTCTTTCAGGGTATCCGACACTAGTTTCGCGAAGCGCCTATGCGCGACCTTGCGTGAATTTTTGGAGCATGGTATAAAGGCTTTGGTGGCTTGTTAGCTACCTCCAAGTGCCGGGGGAGTCCCCCGGCTTTTTTTATCAGAACCGTAGGAGGCTCAGTGGCCAAGGAGCTCAGCATCTTCGTGGACGAGAGCGGCGATCGTGGCGGGAAGGCGCGCTATTATTTGCTTACGCTCGTCTTCCACGATCAAGCGGAGAGCATTACCGAGGCGGTCACGGGCTACGAAACAAGGCTCGCAAGGGCTGATCTTCCCAATATTCCGTTCCATTCTGAGCCTCTTATAAACGGCCACAAGGATTACGCCAACCTTGGCATATCTCAGCGCAAGGCTATGCTTGCCTACTTTTCGTCGTTTGTTCGCAAGCTGCCTATTTCCTATACGACGTTTGCCTACCGTCGAAGCGAGTTTGCTGACTTGGATAAGCTCACGGAACGCATGAGGCGCGATATTTCGGAAGTCTTGCTCAACCACTTGGGCTTTTTCCAATCCTTCGACGACGTGAAGGTCTACTACGACAACGGCCAGGATATCGTGAAGCGGGCGCTTGACCGCTCGATAAGCAAGGTCCTTTCCAAGGGCGTGGTGCAGCGCCGCAAGACATCGATGACCGACTATCGCCTCGAACAGGTTGCCGACTACCTTTGCACGATAGAGTTGGCGTTGGTCAAGTACGAGGCCAAGGAGGATGGCGAGACATACAACAAGTTTTTTGGTGGGATAGGCCGTTTCAAAAAGAACTGGCTCAAGCAGGCGCGCGGTAAGCGAATGCGGTAGAGCGGGCAATCACCGCGTTGGCTAACTGGCAGCAAGCCTCTTTCGCTGAACTCGTTGGCGTTCGTGAATGATTGGAGGCCTCCCTCCTTAACTTTCCGGAAGCGAATGTGCAGGGGCGGTGCTTCTTGATGTGGCATGCCATCGGGCGGGTTGGTCGCGCACTGGACAAGCGGGCATTTATAATCGGGTGTAAGGAAGAAAGAGGTGCGCCGATGTCGCTTGGTTATGCGGGACACGCCCGGCTTGAGGTGGAGGACGATGAAATCGCTATCTACTCTTACACTGGCGAAAACTGGAACGTCCGAGATAAGGACGCGCGCAATGCGCTCGTAAGCGAGGAAGGGCAGTTCACCATCAGCAAGTCCTGTCTCATCGAGCTGGCGATGCACGGAAGGGTCAAAAGACTGCCTAACGGCGGGAAGGGGCGCGTCGAGAAAGCAATCGTTAGACACCCTGATTTTGCGGGGATGATGGACCGTGGCGACATCGTGGTCGACAAGCTGTGCGGCGTCGATGCCAAGACGTCTGGGTATCACCCGTGTATTTATCTATGCCTGCTCCGTCATATCTTTGAGAGCTACCAGCTGAACGGCCGGCTCCCTGAGGAAGAAGGGTTCGTTGTGTAGGCGTTCCTCCGCCCCCGTTCGGTTGATTGTCGTTCACTTAAACGGGTCAATGGCTTAACATGGTTCAAGTGAAATAGTCCTTGTGGACTCTACGTGAGGCGGGGACAAAGGAGGGTCGCTGGAACAACCAGCGGCCCTTTGATTTACGTGTCAGAAATGACGAATCGAAGTCCCTTGGGGTTCGGTTTGCCCAGGCTGCGACGTTGCGCTATGAGAGCCGATTGCAGCAGGTCGTAGCATATAATGCTTTAAAGTAATGCTATACACTTCATATGCAAGGAGCGTGCGATGAGGAGCTGCACGGAGTTGGTTGCATCCAAAGCCAGCAAGACCGATATAAGGCGCTACTCGGCAGGCGGCGACCAGGTCTCCGTGATTCCGCGCATCCCCGACATCTTCTGCGATGCGGCGAAAGAAGGGGCCTCTCTTTGCGGCATGAACTTCTCCACCTTCGTGCGCATCTGCATGATTGAAGAGTTCGCGAAGAAGGGGGCATAGAGGCGTGATTCGAGTCAAGACCCTCACGATCCAACTCATCGATGCGCAGCCGGACCGCATTCGCATCTGCCGTGTTGAGGGAGAGTCGCTGGTTGCCATCATCATCCCGAGGGAAGATCTCGCCGAGGCGAAGGCGCTGCCCAATATCCCACAACGCGGTATTTATTATCTGCTGGATGAGGACCACGGCAACGTGAGTCGTGTTTACGCTGGCAAAACTACTCAAGGTATCACGCGTCTTGACACTCACAAGGCAAGAAAAGAGTTCTGGAATAAAGCGGTCATGTTTCTCGACGACGACCAGAACATCAGCAAAGATGCCTTAGACGTTTTGGAAGCCAAGGCTATCGAATACGTTCGCACCCATGGCTCGTATGAAACCGATAATTCTGACACGCCCAAGCCTTATGTCGACCCGTACAAGGAGGAAGCGGTCGAGCGCCTTCACGAACGAATCCTATTCAGGATGGCGGCGCTGGGATACGACCTGAACAGAATCGATCAGGGCCCTGCCGGCGCTACGACCGTCTTCCATACGAAGAAGAATGGGATACGCGGAACAGGGCGCTACGATAAGGCAACTGGGCATTTTACGGTTCTCGCCGGCTCGAAGGTGAACCTCTCCAAGCCTGTGCTGAAGAATGCGAGCGTCGCAGCGCTGCGCAGCGAGATCTTCGACAGCTTTACAGGCGTCGCGGATCTTGCTGAAGACCTCGAATTCTCGACGCCCAGCGCTGCCGCCGTCTTCGTGCTTGGCGGCAGCCAGAATGGCTGGATCGAATGGGTGAACAACGACGGTGAGACGCTCAACCAAGTTTACAGAAGCGAGGATAAATAGATGAACAAGCAGCAATTGGCATCAAAGATATGGGAATCCGCTAACAAGATGCGTTCGAAAATCGAGGCAAACGAATACAAGGACTATATCCTGGGCTTCATCTTCTATAAGTTTCTCTCCGAAACCGAAATCGCCCGCCTGAAGGCGCGTGATTTCGCTGAGGAAGATTTGCCAAGCCTCGTGGAAGACGACGAGGAAACGGTCGAGTTCGTCAAGGGCGAGTGCGGCTACTTCATCGCTTACGAGAACCTCTTCTCTACCTGGGTCGCCAAGGGCGGCGACTTCGAGATTTCGAACGTTCGCGATGCTCTCAATGCCTTTAGCCGCAACATCGACCCTGCTCGCAAGCGTGTCTTCGACGGCATCTTCGACACGCTGCGGACCGGTCTCTCCAAGCTCGGCACCGACGCACGGAGCCAGTCCAAGGCTGCTCGTGACCTCATCTACCTCATCAAGGACATCCCGATGGACGGTCGCCAGGACTACGACGTGCTCGGCTTCATCTACGAGTACCTTATCAGCAACTTCGCCGCCAACGCTGGTAAGAAAGCCGGCGAGTTCTACACGCCGCACGAGGTGTCCATGCTCATGAGCGAGATAGTCTCGTGGCACCTGGCCGGACGCGAAAACATCACCATCTACGACCCCACGAGCGGATCGGGCTCGCTGCTTATCAATATCGGCAAGGCCGTGGCGCGCCGCAGCGGCGACCCGGACTCCATCAAATACTATGCGCAGGAGCTTAAGGAGAACACGTACAACCTCACGCGTATGAATCTGGTTATGCGCGGAATACTCCCCGACAATATTGTGGCGCGCAATGGTGATACGCTCGAAGACGATTGGCCCTGGTTTGATACGGTCGAGAACAAGGACGAGACCTACAACCCGCTGTTCGTCGATGCCGTGGTGTCGAACCCGCCATACTCCCAGAGCTGGGATCCGGAAGACAAGGAACTCGATCCGCGCTTCAAGTTCGGCGTTGCCCCCAAATCCAAAGCCGATTACGCCTTCCTTTTGCATGATTTGTATCACTTGCGCCCCGACGGCATCATGTGCATCGTTCTGCCCCACGGCGTTCTGTTCCGCGGCGGCGAGGAGGGCGCCATCCGCAAGAACCTGGTGGAGAACCGCCATATCCAGGCAATCATCGGGCTTCCTGCCAACATCTTCTTCGGTACCGGCATCCCAACCATCGTTATGGTGCTCCGCAAACAACGTGAGAGCAGCGATGTACTGGTCGTGGACGCTTCGAAGCATTTTGCGAAGGAAGGCAAGAACAACAAGCTCCGTGCGAGCGATATACGCCGCATCGTGGACGCGGTCACGGCTGGGGCGACCGTCGATAAGTTCAGCCGCCTGGTGACCATCGACGAGATACGCGCCAACGATTACAACCTCAATATCCCGCGCTATGTGGATTCGTCCGAAGCTGCTGAGAGCTGGGACATGTACGCCACTATGTTCGGCGGAGTTCCGAAGGCCGAGGTCGACGCTCTCGACCGCTACTGGAAGGTATGGCCGAGCCTGAAGGGCCAGCTGTACGGTGAGGGCGGCGGCCCGTGCCTTGCTTCCGTGGCAGACGACGTGACGGCAACGGTGAGGGCCAACGCCGACGTCGTCTCGTTTTTGGGTGGCTATCGGGATACACTGGCACAGCTGCCCGAGGAGCTGCGGAAGCGATTGGTGGATGGTGCATCGCAGGTCGATGCCGTGGCCGAAGAAGAACATATTGCAGCATGGCTCCGCGATGCCCTTCATGGTGTTGCGCTCGTCGACGGGTACGATGCCTACCAAGCTCTCGACGATGCGTGGACGGACATCTCCGGCGACCTCGAGGTTATCCAAACCGAGGGCAAAGAGGCCGTGCGCAAAGTCGATCCGAATATGGTGATGAAAAAGAAGAACGGCAAAGACGTCGAAGTGCAGGATGGCTGGACGGGCCGCATCTTGCCGTTTGCGCTCGTCCAAGAACAGCTGCTCGCCGACGATGTTAAGGAAATCGTCGCGCGCGATTCCCGTTTAAGTGAGATCTCCCAAGAGCTTGACGAGATTCTCGATAACCTCGATGAGGAGGAGAAGAACTCGAGCGATGTTTTCAACGATGACGGAGCGTTCGTTGCGGCATCCCTCAAGAAGGCCGTGAAAAGCATCGGCAAGCATCCGGATGGCGACTTCGAGCAGGGCCTTGTGCGCGCTCAGGTCCTGCTTGACGAGGAGAAAAACCTCAAAAAGGCAAGCAAGGAGGCGTTTGCCGCGCTCGAGGAAAAGACCAAGGAGGTCATCGAGGGCCTGACTGGCACCCAGTGCGACGAATTGCTTGCTGCGAAGTGGATTGAGCCTCTGCAATACGATTTGCTCAAGCTGCCTAATGCTGTCATAAGCGATTTCATCGCAAAGGTCGTCGCGTTGAACGCAAAGTACGCGACAACCTATTCGGACGTATGCAACCAGATTACTGAGGCGGAAAACGAGTTGGCGGTGATGTTGGGCCAGCTCACGGGCAACGAACACGATATGGCGGGCATTGCTGAGCTGCGGAAACTGTTGGGAGGTGAATAGCATGACGGAAAAGACCAATGTGCCTGAAATCCGCTTCGTCGGTTTTACTGACCCTTGGGAACAGCGTAAGTTCTCTGACCTGGTTCTTATCGAGCGAGGCGGATCGCCTCGTCCCATCGACGCATATATTACGGAAGACCCCGCAGGGCTGAACTGGGTAAAGATTGGTGACGCGCCTAGCATGGGGCGATACATCACTTCTACCTCAGAGAAAATTAAGCTCGAGGGGCTTTCGAAAACGAGGCAAGTATATCCAGGCGACCTAGTTCTCTCTAACTCTATGAGCTTCGGTAGACCGTACATTATGGCTGTTGAGGGCTGTATTCATGACGGATGGCTGCTAATCCGAGATACTCAAAACCAATTTGATCCTGTATTTCTCTGCCATATGTTGGGCACATCCCAAATGCTTGACCAGTACCGAATGTTCGCCTCTGGAAGCACGGTAAATAACCTGAACAAAGAGCTCGTAGGGAATGCCACGGTTCCTTTACCCAATAGAGACGAACAGGTAAGAATCGGCAAATACTTAGACGAGCTCGATACCCTCATCACCCTTCATCAGCGTGAGCCACAGTTTACTGATATGGGTTATATGAGGGTGGAAAGGGCTCTCATGACGATGTCGATGTCTTTGTTTTCAAGCTCTTGAATGACATGAAGATAAGTTTCCTGGGTGGTGGTCATGCTTGCATGACCGAGCCTTCTCGATACGCTCGCTATGGATACGCCGGCAAACAAGAGGAGCGATGCATGTGTGTGACGCAACCCATGGACGGATATCACCGGCGCGCCGACATTTTTGCAGTGGCGTGCCAGTACGCTGTTCGCTGTTGAGTTATATACCTTACCCTTGACGAATATTGGTTCGGTCGGGGGAAGGCTCCTCAAGAGCCCGGAAAGCTGCATTATTAGTTGCCAGTCGAGCTGAACCTTCCGTACTGACGAGGCGTTTTTCGTGGGAACGAAGCCGCCACCGTTTTTGTAGTCCCAGGTTTTGTTTACGGAAAGCGTTTGATGGGCAAAGTCGAAGTCCTCGGGGGTGAGTCCTAGCGCCTCGGAGAAGCGCAGGCCTGTTTTGGCGACGATGAGAATAAGCCAGTCCCAACTTGGTTCGCTTGTCGACAAGTCGAGGTCGCCAAGCATAGCATGGAGTTCGAATTGGTTGAGGTACTTTATCTTCTTTGCCCGCGGTTGCTTGCCCTTGATGATTGCCTTTCGCGTGGGATCGCGCGGGATGAGACCCTCATCAACGGCGTCGAGGATCGCGCCTTTCAGCTGGTGGTGAAAATCCATGGTCGTTTGCCGCTCGTGATGCTCGGCGTAACCATTGATGAGCTGCTGATACGAGGTTCGGTCCAGGTCCTTGATTTTGAGGTTAGGGATAAGCTTGGCAAGCCAAGATTGAGTGAGTCGATATTTCCCCATCGTGACCTCGCGGATGGCTCCCTCTTTATAGACACTGACCCATTGCGAGTAGTAATCGCAAAAGAGGGAGTCTTCGGTGATGGCGATGAGCATTAT
Organism: uncultured Senegalimassilia sp.; assembly: GCF_934636665.1. Taxonomy (GTDB): domain Bacteria; phylum Actinomycetota; class Coriobacteriia; order Coriobacteriales; family Eggerthellaceae; genus Senegalimassilia. The sequence continues at coordinate 25,996 of NZ_CAKUAT010000002.1, read as the reverse complement.
TTGTCTCCTTCATCATGTGTGGTGGCTCACGCTGATGAAGGATGATGATGCCGCTCACTCGTCGATGTCGAAGCCGCCTTCTAGGATAAACTTTTTGAGAAGCGCTGCAGCGCGGGTATTCACCTTGAACGGCGGCAGGCTTTTACCTTCCTTCTGCTCGAAGAAAGCTTTGGCACGAGCCTTGTCTACCGAGTCTTTCAGGTCGTCGAAGCGCCCGAATTCATTTATGTTCGATTCCGTCAAGTTAAGCGCGGTCATGGTGGTGAGAAGATCGCCATCTATGCCGAGCGCTTCGACGACGCGTTGGGCCTGAGCATTCTTGGCTTTGTGGGCATACGACGTAATGTAGTCTCTCAGCGTCATGCCCTCCTTAAGGGTTGCGTCGCCGCGCTCCACGTCGTGTAGGAACAGCTCTGCGAAGCGCTGGTCATCTTGGCTTAAAGATGCAAAAGAACGGTGTAGCTCTTCGCGTGCAGCTGCGAGGCCCTTATCGTCTTGCTCTAGGCACTTCAGCCACTTCTCGAAGTTAGAGTTCATGTAATCGCTGTCTATGAGGCCTGTGTCGATTTCCGTGATGTGCCCATCGAGTTCGTAAGGTGCGTCGGGGACGCTGTCCGCCGCACCCCCAGAGAAGAGCTCTTTATAGCGCTGTACGAGGATGAGATAGGTTCGCTCATCGATAATGGGCTGAACGATGATGGACTCGCCGCAGCGCGCGCCTTCTTTAGGCTCCTTCTTGAACACGTACGTGTCTTGCTCCCAGGTAAAACCTTGTACTTTCGCGGCTTCAAGGAATTCATTAAGTTCGACAAATTCCTTCGCGAACTTGCGTCTTGCTTCCTGCGATGCGGGGAGTTTGGAGAGGTCTCCAACACCCGCGGCCTCGAAGACCATGAGTATCTCCTGCAGGCGCGCATCCATCAGTGCGATATTGTCTGGTAGTTTCTGGACGAACATGTCGAGCGGGCGGTCTCCCGAATACAGCTTCACTGCTGCTTCGATATAGCCCTTCATGGTGTGGGGTCGGCGGTAATAGCGAATCGTCCCGAAAGGCTTATCGGGGCCGAACAGTCGGTTTGTGCGGCTGAACGCCTGGATGATACTTTCGTAATCGATGACCTTATCGAGGTAGAGCGTGTTGAGCCACTTGGAATCGAAGCCCGTGAGCATCTGGTCCACCACTATGAGCAGGTCGATGCGGGAATCGCGGTTGGAGTCAACGTTGACGTAGGGCTTCTTGTGGGACAGGCGCGCCGATATATCCTTCTTCATGGCGGGCCATGTAGGGATGGTAAACTCCTGGTCGTAAGCCTTGTTATAGTCTTCTATGAGCTCGGCCAGGGCGTCTTCCTTTACCGTGGAGCCGGCGTTGTTGTCGATGTTCGGGTCGAAAAGGGCGGCCACCTTCATCTGCGGAGCGCGTTCCTTGAAGGCTCGGTAATAGTCGATTGCCTCCGGGATGGAGCTCGTCGCCAAGATTGCATGGAACTTATTGCCGTGGGAGAGTACAGGGAAACGGCGCAGGATGTCCTCTACAACCTTTCCGTGGTGCGGGGTGCCGGGCCAGTATTGGGCGCGGGTGAGGAAATCCTCGATTCCCTTGATGTGGTTGCCGGCGCTGTCGACCATCGGTCCCATGGGGACCTTTGCCGAGTCCATATAGTGGTAGAAGACCTTGCTCTTCCGGTCGTCGGAGATGGCCTCGGCAACGGTTGCGGCCTTTGCTTGCTCGAGGGCAACCGCTTCGCGTACGTCGTGGTCGTCGAACGTTGTCACCATGTAGGGGTCGAAGCCTAGCACATTGCTGTCGCGAATACCGTCAGCAATGCTGTAGCGGTGCAGGCATTCGCCGAACACCATGGCCGTGGTCGATCCCTTCTTCTGGTTCTCATCGAGGATCGGTGTTCCCGTGAAACCGAAGAATAGGGCATTGGGGAACGCGCGGCGTATGTCCTGGAGCATATCGCCGAAGGTGGATCGATGGCACTCATCGATGATGAATACGATACGCTTGGCGGCAAGATGGTCAAGCTCGGCTTGAGTTATTCTGGCTTCGCCGGCCTTCACGTTGCTCATTTTCTGGATGGAGGTGACGATAAGGCGATTCTTGGGGTCGTCGCTGGCGAGTTTGGACTTGAGGACCTGCGTATTCTCGGTGCCCTGCACGTCATCGGCGTCGTCGGCAAAAGAGCGGTACTCCGAGAGCGACTGGGTGCCAAGCTCGATGCGATCCATTAGGAATACGACCTTGTCGGCATCATGAGAGTCGGCGATAAGCTGAGCAGATTTAAAGCTGGTCATGGTTTTACCGGAGCCGGTGGTGTGCCAGATGTAGCCACCGGGGCGACCGGGTGTGCTGCTGTGGCGTGGTTCGTCCCATTTACATCTGCGGACCTTGTCTGAGATGGCTGCGGCGGCGTAGTACTGGTAGCTGCGCATGACTTTTAGGCAACCATCAGAGCTGTCGGCCACGGTGTAGAACCCAATGAGCTGATGCGCCATGGGAATAGAGAGAAGTGTCGAGGTGAATCTCTTCCATTCGTCGGTGCCAGGTTTGTCGCCTGCGCAGACGAGCTCGTTATTGAAGTCTTCCCAGTGGAAGAAGAAGTTGGGGTTGAACGCGCCTGTTCCGGGGTTGGCAAAGTACCGTGCCTCGTCGGGAGTCAATCCCACGAAGATTTGCACCAGGCGGAAGAGGCCCGTGAACACACCTTCGTGGGCGTATTTTTCGATTTGGCCGGTTGCTTGGCTTACGGGCACGCCGCTGCGCTTGAGCTCGATGTGGATGACCGGCATGCCATTTATAAGCAGGCATAGATCACCACGACGATCGTTAAGGATTTTGCTTTTTGCGGGATAGATTGGCTGCTGGGCGATTTGGTAACGGCTTTGGCCTGCTGCGATCTCTTGCCGGTCGTAAATTTTCAGGCTGACTTCCTTACCCAGATGGAGGGCGTCATCGGGGTTGTCGCGCGTGATGGCGACGGTTTTGCCGTTGATGAACCCGTTGAGCGCCAACGGGGTCTTAAGTGTTTCGATTTGCTCGATGACCTGCGCCATCTCACCCTGCGTAAGCGGGCAGCCGTTCAGGCGGTCTATGCCGGCGTTGTTGTTGAATAGAATCTTTGCCCAGTTGTCGATAAGGTCTTGTTCGGTGGGGTACCGAAGGACTCCTTCCGCATCATTCCACCCGTGCTGTTTCAGTACGGTAATTACCGCCTCTTCAAACGAAGCCTCTTTGTCGAAAACCATGAGGAAACCTATCCGCGTAATTGTAAAAGCCATGCACCCATAATATTGACAATGATTATAAGACATACTCATAAACACTTGAGTGCAGCGTAAGTTGTCCGACCCGGTTCATATCGAGCACGACGGATCATTTTGTGCTATCGACGCATACGTTACGGAGGGTCCCGCATGCCCAAAATCGAGTAAAGATTGGTGGCACGCTGCTCATGCCGTTAGATTGGGGGACCGCCTGTACTGAAACGGAATCATTCCTCCGAGCGATTTCCTGATTTATATGTAGCCAAATCAGTGTTTAAGGAACTGCCGAAGTGAGTACGCCTCCGTTCCCCGTTCACGCATCCTTCCCTTTACGCAACGCATCCTTGGGGTCGACGTTGCGTAGCAGGGTGGGGTCGTCGAACAGGCGGGCACAGATCATGTCCGCGCGATTCATTTCGCCGCCGTCTTCTCCGATCACGTTTTTGTAGAACCGCATCAGGAACGTGTTGTCGGGGAAGATCTTCGCCGCTGCGTTACGGTACTGCGCGCGCACCAGCGCATCGCGGAAGTAGCGCGCGTGCTTGGCGAAGGGGTCGTTCGCCACCTGAAACCCCAGGCTGTTCAGGTACAACTCCGAGAACACGGCGACGGTACGGGTGTTCCCCTCGTAAAACGGATGTATCTGCCAGAGGAACGCGATGGTGTGGCAGAAGCGCTGCAGCTCCTCGTCCGTGAACGTCGTGTATGCTGCGGCGGCCTCGTTCGCGAACGCGCCCTCTCGTTTCTCCTTCCCCTTGAATACTTGATGGCGCTTGCCGAGAGCGGGGGGCTGGGCTTGCTGCCTGCACGTATACTGGTTGCATAGTGCGAATCGCGGGGCTGGTTGGGCGCCGCTTGATGAAAGGCTGTCTCGTGTCCGAAAAGTTGAAGATCGGCGTGCTGCTCTCCGGCAGCGGCACGAATTTCCAGGCCATTCTTGATGAGGCGGCGAAGGGCCTGCCCGTCGAGGTGGTGAAGGTGGTCGCGTCGCGTCCCGATGCGTACGGCATCGAGCGCGCCAACGCCGCCGGCATCCCCGTGCTGGTCATGAATCGTGAAAAGTACGCCGACCCCGAGGCGGCCGACGCGCAGATTGTGGCCGCGCTGCAGGAAGCCGGCGCGCAATACGTGGTCATGGCCGGCTACATGCGCAAGGTCACGCCCGTCATGCTCAACGCCTTCCCCAACCGCGTGCTCAACCTGCATCCGGCGCTTTTGCCCTCGTTCAAGGGCGCGCACGCCATCGCCGATGCGTTCAACGCGGGCGTGAAGGTCACGGGCGTCACCGTCCACTTCGCCAACGAGGACTACGACAAGGGCCCCATCGTGGCGCAGGAGCCGGTGCGCGTGGCCGAGGGCGACACGCTTGAAACCCTGGAAGCCCACATCCACCAGGTGGAACACGAGCTGTACCCGCGCGTGCTGGGCTGGTTGGCCGCCGGCCGCGTGAGCGTCGATGCGGAGGGCAAGGTGCACCTTGCTGAGTAGGGAAACGCTGGCGGGCATCGCCGCCGATCTGCGCGCGGGACGCGCGGTGGAGCTTTCGCCCGCCGACTTCCCGTGCTTTTCCGCTGAGGCGCTGAAGGGCAACATGCATGTTTCGCCCGATGACCTGGGGAAACTTTCCGCCGCCCTCACCGCTGATGACGCGCCCACCTTCGAGCGCGCCGCTCGCGCCATGGCCGAGGGCGACCTGGCATGGCTGGGCTTCAAGGTGGTGTTCGACCCCGCCGCCGCGCAGGCCAACACCGACAACGAGGTCACGAAGAAGTACGGCGACACCGGCTCGGCCGACGGCGCCGGCATGGTGTTCTTCTGCAACGACGCGAAGGAGATCGTCTCCGCGCGCACGCCCAGCCCGCGCGACGTGTTCCAGATGAAGGACATCACGCGCGGCCCCGGCATGCATAACGAGCAATTCGACGGCCTGACCTGGCTTTCCGTGCCGCTGTTTAACCAGGTGCGCGTGTGGCTGCTCGGCGCTTCCGACGCCGCTGCCGAGGTGAGCGCGCTGGCCGCGCATGTGGGCTTCGCCGTCACCGCGGTCGACTACGACCCGGCGTACCTCTCGCCCGAGCGCTTCCCCGACGCCGAGCGCGTGCTGCTCGACGGCGGCAACTTCGACGAGCTGGACAAGCTCGCCCCCGCGCCCGGCGACTACGTGTGCGTGCTCACGCGCGGCCACATGTTCGACCCCGAGGGCTGCGTGTGGGCCGTCAGGCACAACGTGCACTACGTCGGCATGATGGGCTGCAAGGGGAAGAACTCCACCGTGCACGATTTGGTGCTGGCTCGCGGCGCCTCCGAGGCTGACTGGGAACGCATCAAGCGGCCCATCGGCCTGAAATTCGGTGCCAAAACCCCGGCGGAATTGGCTATCTCCATCGTGGCTGAGCTGGTCGATGTACGATATACGCAGCGCTACAGCCCCGAGGCGCGGGCGCGCCACGAGGAAAGCCTGGGCCGTTAGGGCCCGGCAGGCAACCCCGAAACAGGCATCTTGCGGGCGGCGCTTCGGCGCAAAGCCCCGCTTTGCGATAAGGAACGGACTAACAAGGAACGGCTCAAGGTAAGGAGAGAGCAAGTGGCAGATCCGAAGGTCAAGCGCGTACTCATCTCGGTGACGGACAAGACGGGCGTCGTCGAGTTCGCCCGCGCGCTGCATGACGAATTCGGCGCGGAGATCATCTCCACGGGCGGCACCGCCCGCGTCATCGCGGAGGCCGGCGTGCCGGTCACGCCCATCGACGAGGTGACGAAGTTCCCCGAAATGATGGACGGCCGCGTGAAGACCCTGCATCCCATGGTGCACGGCGGCCTGCTGGCCAAGCGCGATAACGCCAAGCACATGGCCGAGGCGGCCGAGCACGGCATCCAGATGATCGACATGGTGGTCGTGAATCTGTACGCGTTCGAGAAGACGGTCGAGTCCGGCGCGGACTTCGGCACCTGCATCGAGAACATCGATATCGGCGGTCCTTCCATGCTGCGCAGCGCCGCGAAGAACTTCGAGAGCGTCACCGTGGTCACCGACCCCGAAACCTATGAGGGCATCCTCGCCGAGATGCGCGCCAACGGCGGCGCCACCACGCGCGAGACCCGCATGGAGCTGGCCCTCGAGGTGTTCGAGACCACCAACGCCTACGACGGCGCAATCGCCGACTTCCTGTTCGACCAGGTCCAGGCCGCGCATCCGCATGAGCACGGCGAGGGCTGCGGCTGCGGCTGCGAGGAGGGCATTGAGGCTCAGGGCGAGTTCCCGCCCGAGTGCGCCCTGTACATGCAGAAGCAGCAGGACCTGCGCTACGGCGAGAACCCGCATCAGCAGGCCGTCTTCTACCGCGTGGACGAGTTCGCCCATGAGCACAGCCTGGTCAATGCCCAGCAGCTCAACGGCAAGGAGCTGTCCTACAACAACATCCTGGACACCGACGCGTGCTGGTCGCTCGTGCGCGAGCTCGACGAGCCGGCGGTCATCATCCTGAAGCACCAGAACCCCTGCGGTTCCGCCACGGCCGAGAACATCACCGAGGCCTACGACAAGGCCTTCGCCTGCGACCCGAAGAGCGCCTTCGGTGGCATCATCGCGGCGAACCGCCAGGTCACGCTGGAGATGGTCGAGCACATCAACGAGAACAAGCAGTTCGTCGAGGTGCTCATCGCCCCCGAGTTCGAGTCCGCCGCGCTTGAGCTTCTGCAGCAGAAGAAGAACTTGCGCGTGCTGCGCACCGGCGGCATCGACGCCCCGGCTGCCGTCGAGGTCCGTTCCGTCGACGGCGGCGTGCTGGTGCAGGACGTCGATCACGTGTCCGAGGATCCGGCAACCTTCACCGTTCCCACCGATCGCAAGCCCACGGACGCCGAGATGCACGAGCTCATGTTCGCATGGCGCGTGTGCAAGGGCGTGAAGTCCAATGCCATCCTGGTGTCGCGCGACCATGCCGGCATCGGCATGGGCCCGGGCCAGCCCAACCGCGTGGACAGCGCGCTTTTGGCATGCAAGCGCGCCCATGAGGCGTGCGAGCGCATGGGCGTGGAGCCCAAGGGCCTGGTGTGCGCGTCCGACGCGTTCTTCCCGTTCCGCGACAATGTGGACACGCTGGCCGAGTGGGGCATCACTGCCATCATCCAGCCCGGCGGCTCCGTGCGCGACGAGGAGTCCATCCAGGCGTGCAACGAGCACGGCATCGCCATGGTGTTCACCGGCCATCGCCACTTCCGCCACTAGTTTGCGAAGCCGGCGGGCGGGGCGGGGGTGCGCCGCTTGGCGCGTCTGCCTCGCTGAGGGCGTGTGCGCGTGATGCGCTCGCGTTCGAGTTGCCGGCATCGTTTGCGTCCGCTGCGCCTGCAAGGGTGCGGGGAAGCGAAACCTGCGAGCGGTCCGCCTTTTCGGCGGGCCGCTTTCTTTATGCGCTGATTTCGGTGGTTCCGTGCGGTTTTCGCGCCGGTTTTTTCTGACGAATGCGTGACATCCCCGGCGTTTTGGTTGTGCGGTGGGCATCGTCCCGTATAGTCGGCGTTATGAAGAAATCAGAAGCACTCAAAATACTGGGCTTGGCCGATGGGGCTAGCGACGATGAGATCAAGAAGGCTCACCGCAAGCTCGTCATCGCCCATCATCCCGACAAGTTCCCCTTGGACTCGAAGGAGCACGCCGAGGCCGAGGAGCTTACCAAACAGATCAACGAAGCGCGCGACGTGCTGATCGACCGCAGCTGGTCGCCCGAGTTCGATCCGCGCCGCGACCCGCGTCCGTATGCGGGCAACCCCTATGCGCACCCGACGGGCTCGGCGGGGCAGGGCGGTGCGTCCGGTCAGGGCAACCCGTTCGACCCGTTCGCCGGCTGGCCGTTCGGCGACGCGGCTCAGGGCCAGACTACGTACGTGTGGACCAGCTGGGACGACATCTTCAGCGGTGCGGCTGGCTCGCAGCGCCCGGGTTCGGGGCAAAACGGCGCAGGTCAGCGCACCGGTGGCGTAGAATGGCCGTTCGGCGGCTTCACCGTGGAATACGACCCCTTCGACCCGTTCGCGCCGTTCCGCGCCGCAAGCGCGCCGCAGCAAACCGGCGAAGAGGTGTTCGCCCGCGCGAAGAAGGGCCTGCGCGACGAGGCGCTCATGGTCGCCGCCAAGGTGGCGGCGCTTGCGGTGCTCTCCATCGCTGGCTCCTCGGCAACGGGCCTGTTCCTGTATGTAATGGCGTCCATCATCTACGGCCTGTACAAGCGCATGGGCAGCCTGCTTGTGATGCTGCTGGTGCCCATCATGATCTTCGGCGCGCCGCTCATCTTCATGCTGGCGCCGCGCAACGGCTTCGTGGGCGCTCCGCTCACCGTGGCGTTTCTGGTGTCGGTGCTGTTCGATGTGCAGAACCTCCGCGACCGCATTCGCACCTATCAGGCGGCGAAGGTGGGGCTGTAGGGAAGCGTTGGGCCCGTGAGCTTGCGGGCGGCGTAACGGCGTGATCTTGCGGTAGGCGTGCGGCGCAGCGCGGGCGATTGTGCTCGCGCTGCGCCGCTTTGTGCGTTTGCGCAAAAGTATTGACGGCACCAAAGCTAAGGCTTGTGTGCTTGAAAGGGCTGCCGGCCTGCGTTAACTTCCCAGAACCGCGTGCGCTAAGGCGAAGCCCAGTGCGGCGGCGCCTAGGGTTGAGCCGTAGGTGACCACCAGGTATGCTGCCGCTTCTCCGTGATGTCCTTCCGTGGCCATATCGACAGCCTCGCAGTTCATGGTGGAAAGCGTGGAGAAGCCGCCCAGAAGCCCCATGGTCAGCGCTATGTAGGCGGTTTGGCCCAGTGCGGCGGCCCCTGCAAGTGCCGCCCCGGCGACCGTGCACGACGTAAGGTTCACCAGCAGCGTTGGCCAGGGAAACCAGCTGTTCGAGCGGGGTTTCATGAACGAAAGCGCCCTATGGCGGCACAGCGCGCCGGCTGCTCCGCCTAGGCCGACCATGATCAGCGTCAGCGGGCTCATCGCGCATCGCCTTCGTTCTGCGGGGAATCTGCTTGCGGGCCTGCGACCTGGTGTTGCGCACTGTCGCGTGGGGCCGCGATTTGGTGATACGCGCTATAGCGCGGGCCCATAGCGTCGGCGATGCGCTTCCCCGCGTAGGCGGCCCCGAACGTGGCGAACACGGTGATACCCAGGTACAACGCGAACATGCCGTAACGCCCCTGCTGCAAAAGCGCCAGATTCTCGGTGGAAAGCGCAGCGATGGTGGTGAACGCCCCGATAAGCCCGATGCCCATCGACCTCACCAACGGCGCCGGCAGGTTCGTTCGGCGCGCGACGAATTGATTGACGATCTCCAACGTGAAACAACCGAATATGTTCACTGCAAGCGTGGCGACGGGGAATCCGCATTGCGCGGGCAGGAGCATCTCCAGAGCATAGCGCGCCGTGGCGCCCAAAAAGCCCATGACCAGCACCAACGGCGCCAGGGAACGAGGACTGCGCAGCGCATGGTCTACCGCATCTGGGATATTGCCGTGCACCGATGCCCCCTGTCCGAATCGATTGTTCTGCGCAGCAGTATACCGCGCTCCGCAAGAGTCGGGCTATTCGCTGGGCATTGCGCTCCGCAAGGGGTGGGCTCGGTTGCCGGCTCCCAACTGCCCGCACGTCCCTCAATCGGGTGCGCACTGTTCTTCAAATTCTCGAAAATCACCGATATGAATCCTCGAAAACAGAGTGTATTCCTCCTCGAAAATCGAGTATGATAATCCTCGAAAATATAGTATGCCCATGTCAGAGAGGAATGTTCGACTATGCTAGCCTATGGAACGGAGAAGCCGAAAACGTATCATCCGCGCCTTGTGGACGAACGATTGCATCGGCTGCTTCATACCTTCGGTGCGGTCGAGATACGCGGTACGAAGTGGTGCGGCAAGTCCTGGACGGCGTTGGCGTTCGGCGAGAGCGTTGTGCACCTGGATGACCCGAATGTCAAGGCGTTGGCCGAAGCAGACCCCACGCTGGCTCTGCAGGGGGCGCACCCGCACGTTGTCGACGAGTGGCAGGAGGTTCCTTCCACGTGGGACGCCGCGCGCCGCGCGGTCGATGCCGCCGGCGGCGAGCGCGGGCTGTTCATCCTTACGGGTTCGTCCACCCCGGCCAAAGACGCCGTTACCCACAGTGGGGCAGGCCGCATAGCGCGTGTTGATATGAGCACCATGACGCTATGGGAACGCGGGCTGTCTACGGGCGCGGTGTCGCTGTCGGGGCTGTTCGAGGGTTCGTTTGAACCATCGGCGTGCGATGCTTCCTTGGCGCCCTTGGCTGATGCCATCTGTTGCGGAGGCTGGCCCGCCCTGCTCGGGGCCAACGCCCAAACGGCCGCAGAGGTCGTCGACCAGTACCTCGACGCCATGTTCGAGGTCAGCGTTCCCAGGAAGGGTGGCACGTCCGATATGGCCCGGCGTATCGTGTTCTCGCTGGCACGCAACGTTGCTACGGCGGCTACCCTGCAGACCATCGCTCAGGATGCGGCCCTTGGCGACGAGTTCGGTGCGCCGGCTACCTCTACCGTGACGTCCTATCTTGACATGCTCGAGAGCATGTACGTAATCGAAAGCCTGCACGGCTGGGATGCGCCCGTGCGCGCGAAGTCGCGCCTGCGCACCAAGCCCAAGCGCTACTTCGCCGACCCTTCAATCCCCGCCGCTGCGCTTGGCATGGGCCCTGAGCGCCTGTTGTCCGATGGGCAGACGTTCGGGTTGCTCTTCGAGTCATTGTGCATTCACGACCTCCGGGCCTACGCCGCCTGCATGCCCGGAGCTCACCCGGGGTCGTTGCGCTACTACGGCGACTCTGACGGTCTGGAGGTCGACGCCATCATCGAACTGCGCGACGGTCGCTGGGCGGCGCTGGAGGTCAAGCTCGGCGAGGCCAAGGTACCCGACGGCATCAGGAACATCGAGCGCTTGCGTCAGAAAGTCGCGGCGAACCCTGCCGCGCGCAATCCGAAGCCTGCGTTCTCGGCCGTCCTCACCGCAACCTCACCCTTCTGCCGCTACGACGCTGAGCACGACATCTACGTGTTCCCCATCACCGCCTTAAAGCCGTAGGACTGGCTGGCTTTCAGCAGGCACTTGTGCGTAGTCGAGACTACGTTTTAGTAAGGGACTGCGGTTGAAAGCCTGGCCCTCTTCTGGTCCAGGATTTCGCAGTCCCTTACTGAAATATTGCCGTGCACTGATGCCTCCTGTCCGAATCGGTTTCGCTGCGCAGCAGTATACCGCCGCCTGCAAGGGGTGGGCTGCAGCATACTCTTTGCGTGAGGGCTTTCCTGCGGCGGTGCGGCGGTGTGCGCGTGGGGGTATACTTTCTTATCATGCTTAGAGGGCTGCGCTTGCGTTGGCCGCTAGAGAAGGGGGTTGCCATGGTCATCCTTGACGAACCGTATGCTTCGCCGCAGTTGTTGGAATGGCTTGAATCTTCGCAACACCCTGTGCTTCGCAATGCGTTCTCCGAGCGCACGGCTTTTGCGTCCGGGCGGGCGTTGCACCTGGTCGATGAGGCCGAGGCCGCCTCGCGTCTTTCCGCGGGCGAGCGCGTTTACACCAACTCCGAGAACACGCTCGAGTGGATCTGCTCGCATGCGGACAATCCCGGCCTTACGCACGCCATCTCCGTGTTCAAGGACAAGGTTGCCATGCGCAAGCTTCTGGCACAGATGGATGAGGGCTTCTTCTTCCGTTCATGCACGGCTGATGAGCTGGGGAAACTTGATTTCGCCGAGCTTGAGCCGCATATGCCGTTCGTGGTGAAGCCCGCGCGCGGGTTCTGCAGCATGGGCGTGCATGCGGTGCGCTGCCGTGGTGATTGGGACGAGGCGCTGGCTGATTTCGCGTCGAACGCGGCTGCTTGGGCGGACATGTATCCCGACAGCGTGGTCGCTGGCAACGATTTCATCCTGGAGCAGTTCATCACGGGGCAGGAATATGCTCTGGACGCATTCTTCGATGAGCAGGGCGCGGCGCACGTGCTCAACGTGCTGCGTCATGATTTCGCCGGTCCCGACGACACGTCCGATCGCATGTACACTACCTCGGCGGCCATCGTGCGCGAGAAAGCGCCTGCCTTCGAGGAATGGCTTTCGCGCGTGAACGCCCTGGTAGGAGCACGTAACTTTCCGGTTCACGTGGAAGTGCGCGTGGACGAGCAGGGCGGCGGCGTCATTCGTCCCATCGAGTTCAACCCCTTGCGATTCGCCGGCCTGGGCGGCACCGATGTTGCCCAGCACGCCTATGGGTTCCGCACCTATGAGGCGTTTTTGACCGATACGCTGCCCGATTACGACGCGGCGTTCGCGTATGCGGGCGACCATGTGTACACCATGTCGCTGCTCAACCCGCCGGAGGGCGTGACGGGAACCGAGGAATTCGATTACCCGGCGTTTTCCGAGCGCTTCGATAGGGTTTTGGAGTTGCGCGAGTTCGACGTGCCCACGTTCGGCTGCTACGGCTTCCTGTTCGTGGAAACCGACCTTGACGAACGCGGCAAGGCCGAGCTTGATTTTCTGATGCATACCGATTTGCGCGAGTTTCTGAGCTGTAACGACACCGCGGGCCAACGTTAGGCGGCTGCATGAAATTCAACGTTAAGAACCTTTTCATGGGCGTGGTGCTCATCATCGTGCTTGCGGTGGTGTTTTTGCGCGGCGACCAGCTGGTTGAGTTGGGCGAGACCATGAAGCAGGGAAGCCCCCTGCCGCTGGTCGCGGCCGTCCTCACGCAGCTGGGGAAGTACTTCGCGCAAAGCTTCGCCTATTCGCGCAGCTTCGCCGCCGTGGGAGAGCGCATGGAGCCGAAATCAACGTTGCCGCTGGTCTTCGGCACGTTTTTCATGAATACCATCGCGCCGTCCATGAACCTGGCGGGCACCACGTTGGTGGTCGACGACGCGCGACGGCGCGGCATCCCCGCCGGCAAGGCCACGGGTGCGGCGCTGCTCATGCAGATCACCATCGACGGCGCGTTCTCCACGCTTATGGTGTGCGCGTTCATCTTCTTGGCCGTCACGGTGGGGCTGTCGCCTGTGTGGTTCCTTATGGGTATGGTGGTGTTGTGCCTGGTGGGAACCATGGTGGCGTTGCTTATCCTGGCGCACAAAAAGCCCGATTCGCTGATGCGCCTTTTGCGGCCCGTCGAGCGTTTGAGCCGCAAAGTGGTTGCGCGCGTGCGCAAAAAGCCGCTTGAGCCGTGGGCCGAACGCATCGCGCAGGCGTTTTCCGAGGCCGCCGGTATGATCGGCCACAGCCCCAAACCCACGCTGCAGGCGTACGGGTGCTCGCTGATCGCCAGTTTGTGCGAGCTTTCGTGCTTCGCGCTGGTGGGCATCGGGTTCGGCGTCGACACGGCGCCGGCTCTGGTGTGCGGTTACGTGGTGGCAACGCTGTTCGCTATGATCTCGGTCACGCCGCAGGGCGTGGGCGTGGTCGAGGCGGCGGTCGTTGTGGCGTTCACCAGCTTCGGCGAATCGGCGGCGGCCGGTACGGCCATCGGCCTAGTGTATCGCGGCATCGTGTTCTGGATGCCGTTCATCATCGGCGCCGTGCTGATCAACACCACGAAGGCGTTCAAGGGCGACGTGAAGAAGGCGGCGTACGACCAGGACATGGGCGCCGTCGCCGGCACGGCTGCTACCGCGGCGCGTTTGCAGGAAGAGGCGCACGCCGACGCGGTGCGCCGCAAGCGTGCGGCCGCGCTGCGCTCGCGCATGGCGGATGCAGCCGGTGCGCATGCGGCGCATGGCGGGCAGCGGGCCGCGGGTGTGGTACCGGCGGAAGTTGGCGGGGTCGCGGCGGACGGCGCTGTCGAGGTGGGCGGTGCCGTCACGGCGAGTGTCGCCGCTCAAACGGTGCCTTTTGCGGAAACGCATATGCCTGCGTCTGCCGCCCAGACGGTGCCTGTTGCGGCAGGAGCTGGGTCCGAGCGCGCTGGCGCGACGGTGCCGCTGGATGCGGCGCGGCCGGCGAACGCGGATGGCATGCCGCATGAGCGCGCTGCCGATTGGGCTGCCGATCTGCCGGAGGTTTCGCCTTCGGTCACGTCGGAGGATTTGCCCGGGGAAGGTCCGGGTTCGCCAACGTATACTGAAACGGATAAACAATAGGCTGCGGGCCGCGGTTTTCGCGGCCCCTTCGTTTTCGGAGGTTTTCATGACCCTTCTGGATACTTTGCACATCACCTGCGAACTGGTCACTCCCGAGCATATCGAGATGTCCATGCCCATTTCCGAGGAGATTTACCAGCCGCATGGCTTTTTGCACGGCGGCGCCACCCTTGCGTTGCTGGAATCGTGCGCAAGTCGCGGCGCCGAGGCGCGCACCGATTTCGACAAGGAGCTGCCGTTCGGCTTGGAGTCCGATATCCGCCACAAGAAGCCGGGCAAATCCGGCATCCTGCACGGTTTCGCCGACCTTGAGCACGAAGATCCCAGCTACGGCGGCCGCAAGCAGTTCTGGCACGTGGTGGCCAAAGACGACGCCGGCGACGTGGTTTCCGAGGGTACCTTCATCACCAAGATCGTCACCAAAGAGCACTTCGCCGAAAAGAAACGCCAGCGTGGACAACGCTAACCCGGACACATAATCCTACGTCCCCAAAGTGTCCGACCCCCAAAGTGTCCGACCCCGGACGCTTCGGCCGGACAATTCGGGGACGTAGAACCAAGTGTCCGGATTGTGTTTCGGGGTGACAGGCGGCTTGCGCGAATGCGTCTTTGCCCCCGGTTCGGCTGGTTTGACTTGTTTGGCCCGTTCTTGCCGCCGATTGACCCGGTTCGCTCCCTCCGCATTTCGGGGGTGTGGCGTCAAGCGTTTCAGGCCGCTTGGCAACGCGTCCGGTTTTTGCCGGCGGTTTGAGATGCCTGTTTGCGGCGATGGTTGAAGAGAGGAAGCTGCCCATGGAAGCGTTTGTGCGCGAGAGCCTTCTGGAGATGTACGAGACGAATCGTCAGTGGCTTGGCAACCTTGAGCCCAAGGTTATGGAAGAGGGCTTCGTGCGCAACTCGGTCGTCGTGCCCGAGAAGGCCTGCAACTTCTTCGGCAACGCCTTCGGCGGCTACCTTATGAGCTTGGTGGACGTTTGCGGGTGCGCGGCGCCTTGGACGCTGGGCAAGTACGTGGTCACGCAAACCTGTGACGTGCATTTCATCAGGGGAGTTATGCTCGGCGAGCACGTGTTCGTCGAGGCGCGCGATGTGCGCACGGGACGCACGAGCTCCATCGCCGACGTTCGCATCGTGGACGAGCAGGGCAACGTGCGCCTGACCGCCACCGTCACCATGCACATCGTGCGCGACATCCAGCCCGAGGACGTGGGCGTCCAGCAGAAGCTCGAGTAAGAGGCCCGTTGGCGCAGCTTTCGGGGGTTGTGCGCGAGCTGCTTCGGAAGGCGCTTGGTGCGGTTTTGCGCGGATGGCCGCCGCTGTTTTGCCGTTTTGCGGCTCCTGTGGGCGATGGTTTCCGAGAAGCAATCGAAGACGCAAAACTCCATCTAGTTCGCCTTTGTTGACTTTCTGTTACCCAATTGTGGTTTAACTGCAGCAAGGTTTTGGCTTTTCAGAAAGGCTTCAGCTGCGGTCGGTATCATGTTCGAAACGAACGTGAACCGTGCGCTTTTGCGTGCGCGCAATTCTAGGAAGAACGTGATGGGAGAACCTATCGACACTCATTTTGACAAGCAGGAGACGCCGCAAGGACGTCATGCGCGCCAGATTCCGCTCCCGGGTCGCCACGCGCGTGTGACGGCGGGCGGGCAAAGCGCGGCCGGCAAAGCGTCCGCCGCGCCGCGCGCAATCGGACAAGCGACTGAAGTTGCGTCGTCCGCCGCGGCGCGCGCAGCTGGCCGCGCCGCCGATGTCGCCTCGTCCGACTCGGTCGATGCGCCCGTTAAGCATCGTCCGCATGGCGATGCTGCCGAAGCTGCGCTGTTCGCCGTGCCGGTCGAGATGCTCGGCGAGCGCAGTGCATCTGGCGAACAGGCCGACGACTCCGCCGAGCGCGGCCGTGCCGCAGCCTCGCGCTCTTCAGCCCGTCACGCGCGCGTGACGGTTCCTCATGCTGCCCGTTCCCGTGGCGGTGCGCGACACGGCGCGGATGCTTCCCGTGTTGCTCACAATGGCGCGTTCATCAGCGTCGGCGGGGCGGTGATCGGCGGTAGCAGCTGGTCTGTGCGCGGGCGTTCGCTGATGGCGGCCGTGGCCGTTGTCGTGGCTGCATTGGTGGTCGTCGGCATTCTGGCAACGCATGGTCACGCCGGCGCAAACAGCGGCGATCAGGATGTTGCGCAGGAAGCCCTGGAATCCCAAACGCTGGAGACGGCGTACGCCGCCGACGACTCGGCAGAGGCGCAGCAGGAGCAGCAGCCGCATGATGCAGAAGCCGCGGAGGCCGTTGCGCCTGGCATGCGCCCCGACGATGCCGACGGGTTCTCCCGGAATCGTCGCGATGCCCTGGGCGCGATGAGGCAGGAAGCCGCGGGAGGTTTCGGTCGTGCTAACGTGATGCAGGTGGTCGACTTCACCGGCCTGAGCGGTACGAGCGCAAGCGTGCCCGAGCTGTTCCAGTACCCCAGCATGCCGGCGGGCTGCGAGGTGTATTCGCTCGCTGCGGTGCTGCAGGCAATGGGCCACGATGCCGACCCTGATTCCATCGTGGCGAACCAGCTGCCCTTCGACGTGGAAGGCGACGATTATGCCTCGGCGTTCTGGGGCGATCCGTACTGGGCGGGCGAGGGCATGCCGCCGGCGATCCAGACGGCGGGCAACGCCTATCTGGAGGAAGAGGGCGCTAGCGAGCGTTTTGCCAACCTCACCGGCACCGATTTCGACGAGCTTGCCAGCAAGGCGTCGTCTGGAACCCCGGTGCTCGTGTGGACCACGCTCGACTTCGAGGACCCGTATTTCGACGAGCCCTTGGAGGCGAATTCCTTCTATGACCTGGAGCATTGCGTGGTGCTGCTGGGCGTGGAGGGTCACCGCGCGTGCATCATGGATCCCACGCAGGGTTACGTGACCGTCAATTACAGCTGGTTCAAGTACCTCTACGAGCAGTGCGGCTCCATGGCGCTGGCGATTGAGTAAACGTTGCGCTGCTTTATGCGTTCGTGCGTTTGTCGGTGGCGGTGTAGACTCCGATCACGATGATGGCGGCAACCACCAGCATGGCCAGCAGGGCTGCGTATGACACCAGGTAGGTGCCGAATGCCTCGGTCAAAAAACCTGGTAGGAACGTGAAGATGAACCCGCCCAGCGCGTAGCATACCTGGAAGTTCTTGATGGTGCGCGTCTCCTTGCCGCGCGGAGCCAGCTCGATGGACCATACCGAAATGCCCACGGTGCCCAGCGACATGCCGATGCCGAACATGAGCACGCCCAGCCCTGCAAGCCCCGTGTTGCCCATATCCGACAGGCACAGCACCGCCGTGCCCGCGATGTACAAGGCGAAGAAGACCGCCGACCCGCGTTTGGTGCCGAAGCGGTCGAACGCCATGCCGCTGACCAGCTTCGCCACCGTCAAGCATGCGCCGTTGACTGCGACCAGCGTGGCGGCGTGCTCGGCGGAGAAGCCCTCGGAGGTGAACAGCACGGCCAGGTAGTTGCCGCCGCCCACCGACACGCAGCCGATGATGATCATGGCCAGGAACAGAAGCGGCATGGTGCGCGGGGAAAGATCGCGGTTGACGTGGCGTTTCCTTACGCGTTCAAGCTGCTGGGCGCTTTTCTCCTGCTCGCGTTGCACCGCCTTGGGGCTTCCCTCGTAGGGGGTAAGGCCCATGTCGCGCGGGTCGTTTCGCAGCAGGGCGAATACGGTCACGCCGATGACCAGGGCCAACGCCGCTTCCGCCCTGAACGCGGTCTGAAGGTCGAAGGCGCTGATGAGCGCCACCGCCGCGTTCGGGATGATGATGGCCGCCACGCCCGAGCCCACCGCGGCGACGCCGGCCACGGTGGCCACGTTCGCCCGGAACCACCGGTTGATCAGCATGGTCGAGGCGATCATGCCGCCGAAGCCGTAGCCCAGGCCCGTCAGCGCCGAGGCGCCGCACAGCATGCCGAAGTTGCTGTCGGCCAGCGAGTACAGCGCAAACCCGGCGCTGACGCATAGCGTTGCCAGGAACGCGCCGATGCGGCAATCGACCAGGTCGTAGTAGCGTCCGACCACCAGCATCGCCAGAAGCGACACGAATGTGCGCACCGACACGATGATCGACCCGCCCGAATGCCCGACGCCCGGTAGATCGACCAGGTAGGGTTGGTATACGGAAAACGACGTGGAGGGCAGGCCCACGTTCGTGAACAATATAAGGAAGCAGCACACCGCCACCACGGCTTCGTAATGCTGCTTGATCTTGGCGAATAACATGCGTTGGAACCACCTTCGGATGGGTATTGCCGTGCTGCGCATTGCGCGTACAGATATCTAGCATAACGGGGTCATGTTTCAATCGGCGAAAAGCTGACGGAATCGCGATAATGCGACGGGTGGGATGGCGTGTTACCCTTGCATCTCGTGATTAAGACGGGAAACATATCGATTCGCTCGGCTGCGCGCGCGATTCGGGCTTTTGCGGCGCGCGAGACCGTGCTGGTCGTTGCTGTTGCGGCGGCATGGGCGTCGTGCGCCCTTGTGCCGCCTGATGCCGGGTATGCCGCGTACGTTGATTGGCGTACGCTGGCGCTGCTCTTCTGTCTGATGACGGTGGTGGCGGGGTTTCGCTCGCTCGGCGTGTTGGATGCTGCGGGGGCGTGGTTGGTCGTGCGCGCTCGGACGCAACGTGCTGTTGCCGGCGTGCTGGTCGGGCTTGCGTTCTTCGCTAGCATGGCGGTGACCAACGACGTCGCGCTCATCACGTTCGTGCCGCTGGCTTTGGTGGTTTTGCGCCGCGCGGGCATGGAGGGCCGCATGTGCCTGGTGGCCACGCTCATGACCATTGCGGCGAATCTCGGCAGCATGTTCACGCCTGTGGGCAACCCGCAGAACCTGTACCTGTTCACGGCTTCAGGTATGAGCGTTGGGGAGTTTCTGCAGCTCATGGGCCCGTATACCGCTGCGTCCGCTGCAATGCTGGCGCTTGCGTGCGCGCTGTGCTTTCGAGGCGGGGAAGTGCGCGAGGCCGGTGGCGTTGGCCGATTTGCGCCATTGGGTGATTTTGCGACTGGGGATCTTGGGATTCGATGTTCATCATCGGGCGGTTTTGCGTCCGATGACGCTGCGGAAGATTCCGTGCATAACTATCAAGCTGCGCACGGGGTGGCTACGGAAAGATTTATGTCAGAAACCATAACCGCTTGTGTTGCGGACGGGGCTTCGAGCACTCGTCTGGCGGATGTGCATCCGTCGGTTGGCATATCGCCCGAATCCGCTTCCCCTGAATGCTTCTCCGCTTGCTCGCGTAAGCGGTTGGCGGTGTACGGCGTTTTGTTCGCATGCTGCTTGGCTGCGGTTTTGGGCGTGTTGGACGTCCGTGTTTTGCTGGCGTTGGTGCTGCTGGGCGTTTCCCTTTCGGACGCAAGCCTGTTGCGGCGGGTCGATTGGGGTTTGTTGGCGACTTTTGCGGCCCTGTTCGTGTTCGTGGGGAACATGGGTCGCGTTCCGGTGCTGCACGACGCGCTCTCGGCGGCGGTGGGCGGCAACGCGCTGCTTGCCGCAGTAGGGGGCAGCCAGGTTATCAGCAACGTGCCGGCCGCGGTGCTGCTTTCAGGGTTCACCGATCAGTGGCAGGCGCTGATCGTGGGCACGAACTTGGGCGGTTTGGGCACGCTCATCGCGTCTATGGCAAGCCTCATCACGTTCAAGGCGGTCATGGTAGGCCGCCCCGGCATTCGTGGGCGCTACCTGCTCGTGTTCACTGCGTGGAACGTTGCGTTTTTGGTAGTGTTGCTCGTGATTGCCGTGGTTTTGGGGGCCGTATAGGGCATTTTGCCGGGTGTGGTGTCGGTTGCGAGGACAAATCAGACGAATCGGCTGGGCCAACATAGGCATACAACGTTTTGGGCTTCGGTCGTTTGGCCGGCCATGATGAAGGGCGGTGCATCGAATCCCAACACGCCTCCCTTCCCGCGAGAGCTATCAGCGCGGACCGGAGTACCCTGCGAACGCATTGGCCAGCGCGCGTTTTCTTTCCCCTTATAGATAGCTGCCGGTTAGGCTGGCGGGGTTTTGGGCGATTTGCGCTGGGGTCCCGTGCGCTACCACGCGTCCGCCTGCTTGGCCGCCGCCCGGGCCCATGTCCACGACGTAGTCGGCGTTGCGGATGAAGTCCAGGTCGTGCTCGATCACCACCACGGTGGCGCCTTGCTCAACCAGGTGCTGGAACACGTTCAGCAGCGTGCGCACGTCGCGCGGGTGCAGGCCGATGGTGGGCTCGTCGAACACGAACAGCGCCCCGTCCTGGGCTTTCCCCATTTCGCTGGCAAGTTTGAGGCGCTGCGCCTCGCCGCCGGAGAGCGCCGGCGTGGCCTCGCCGAGCGTGAGGTAGCCAAGCCCCAGGCCATGCAGCGTTTGCAGCATGGCGTGCGCCTTCTTCAGGCTGGCGCACGCGTCGAGCGCCTCGTCGATGCTCATGGCCATGAGCTGCGCGAGCGTGTGCCCGTTCCAAGTGATGGCGTCGGCCTCGCCGCTGTAGCGGCGGCCGCGGCAATCGGGGCAGGGAACGTCCACGTCGGGAAGGAACTGCACGTCAAGCGACACCTGGCCGGTGCCGTCGCAGGTGGGGCAGCGCAGCTTGCCGGTGTTGTAGGAGAAGGCGCCCGCCTTCAGGCCCGCGGCTTTTGCCTCCTCGGTGCGCGCGAAAGCGCGGCGAAGGTCGTCGAGCACGCCGCAATAGGTGGCAACGGTCGAGCGCACGTTCGCGCCGATGGGGGTTGCGTCGATGAGCTGCGCGCGGACGATACCGGCGGGGTCGATCCCGCGCACGCTTGCGGGCAGGGTTTCGCCAGCGTTTGCGCTGTTCAGCGCGGGAATCAGCTCTTCGAGAACCAGCGTCGTCTTGCCGCTTCCGGATACGCCGGTGACCGCTGTCAACCGGTTGACGGGCAGGTCGACGGAAAGCGCGTGCACGGTATGCAACGGGCTGGTTTCCAGGTGGATGGTGCCGCGCTCGAACAGTTGGTTTTCCGGGCAGCGAGGTCGCGCATTCGCCATGGGGTCGGGTGTGGCGCACGCGAGTGCCTCGGTCTGCGGCTGCGTTTCGCCCATCGAGGTGACTGCTTCCGTTTTCGTTTGCGGACGCGACACGAGCTCATTGCCACGCGTCGGCGCGTCCGTGGTGTTCCCCGCTTCGCCAGTCACCGGCAAGTACCGCCCAATCAGCGAGTGCGCATCAGCCCGCAGCTCGGCCGGCGTTCCGCAGGCGACCACGTGCCCGCCGCCGGCTCCGGCTTCCGGGCCCATCTCCACCAGGTAGTCTGCCGCGGCCAGGATGCGCGTGTCGTGGTCGACCATCACCACCGAGTTTCCGTCGGCCAACAGGTCGCGCATGACGCCCAGCAGGCCGTCGATATTCGCCGGGTGCAGGCCGATCGAGGGCTCGTCCAGCACGTAGAGCACGCCGGTGGTGCGGTTGCGTACGGCGCGCGCCAGCTGCACGCGTTGGCGTTCGCCAGTGGACAGCGTGGAGCCCGCGCGGTCGAGCGACAGGTAGCCCAGCCCCAGCTCAAGCAGCCGCCGCGCCGTATGCTGGAACGACTCGCAGATGGAGACCGCCATGGGGCGCAGGTCCTCGGCAAGCGTTTCCGGGACGTCGTCTACCCAGGTCACTGCCTTGTCGAGCGTCATCTCGCACGCTTTCGCCAGGTTTATCCCGCGCACGAGCGGGCCGCGCGCCGCCGCCGACAGGCGCGTGCCCTTGCAATCCGGGCACGGCCCTTCGGTCAGGAAGCGGGCCACGCGCGCCAGGCCCTTTTCGTCCTTGGCCTTCGCCAGCGCGTTCTCCACGGTGTAGACGGCGTTGTAGTAGGTGAAGTCGAGCTCGGCGAAGTTGTCGCCTTTCTTCGCCTTGTACAGGATGTGCTTTTTCTCGGCGGGGCCATGGAAGACGATGTCTCGTTCCTCGGGCGTGAGCTGGGAAAACGGCACGTCAAGGCGCACGCCCATCTCGCCGCACACCTGCTTCATGAGGTCCCACATCAGGCTTCCCCAGGGAAGCACTGCGCCCTCGTTGATGGTTTTGCTCTCGTCGGGGACCAGCGCGGCCTCGTTCACGCGCCGCACGGTGCCAGTGCCGCCGCAGGTGGGGCAGGCGCCGCCGCTGTTGAAGGCAAGGTCCTCGGCGCCGGGTCCGAAGAAGGTCTTTCCGCAGTTCGCGCACGTGATCGGCTGCTCGGCCGCCACCGACATGGAGGGCGGGGCGAAGGTGCCGCAGTGTGGGCACGGGTGGCTGCCCACGCGGCTGAACAGCAGGCGCAGGCTGTTCAGCAGCTCGGACATGGTGCCGAAGGTGCTGCGCACGCCGGGGACGCTCGGGCGCTGATGCAGCGCCAGCGCGGCGGGGACGTAGCGCACTTCGTCGACGTCGGCGCGCGCGGCCTGCCCCATGCGGCGTCGCGTGTACGTGGACAGCGCCTCCAGGTAGCGTCGCGAGCCTTCCGCGTACAAAACGCCCAAGGCCAGCGAGCTTTTCCCGCTGCCCGAGACGCCGCACACGCCCACCAACTGGCCCAACGGGATGTCGACGTTCACGTTCCGCAGATTATGGACGCGCGCCCCGCGCACCTCGATATGCGTAGGGCTGGCGGGTGCGATGTCGGTTTGGTCGGTGGGCAGGTGGTTCATGGCGATGCCTTTCAGGCGACGGCGTGATGTTGCCCTTCATTATAAGGCGAGCCCGGGGTACGGGGCGCGGGCGGACACTTTGGGGACGTAGCGCTAACTGTCCGGAATCGCACTGCGCAAGGGGCGGGGTGATGTTGGCCGCGAGAGTGTGTGGTTGGGAGAGGAGCGGCGAAGCAGGCCGCGCGGTTCTAGAACATCGAATCTTCTGGGCGGTTCTGCAGGTCGAATTTGCCCGAAAGGCCTTCAGGGTTCGGTGTTTCCCCAGGTCGGCTGCATCGGTAATCAGAGAAGCTGGCGAAAAACCGCCCAGAACTTCAGACTCATGTCAAAATCCGGCCTGGTTTTCTGCAAAACCGTACAGAACTCTACCCCTGCCGCATCCCGGTGATCGCCATCGCACAAGCGAGCGTGCGAATGTCGGGTATACAGCGCCACCTCCCCGAAGTGCCCGGGGTGTGTGCTTCTTTGGTTGGCGGCCCTTGGCGCTTGTACAATGGGTTTGACATCTACAGGGTCATCCGGACGAGAGGATATTCCTATGAGCAAGGTTTTGCTGGTCAACGGCAGCTCGCGGCAGGAGGGCAACACGTCGGTTGCGCTCGCTGAGGTTGCCGCCGCGCTTGAGGGGCACGGCATCGAGACGGAAACCATGTGGCTGGGCAACATGCCCGTCAACGACTGCATCGCCTGCGGCAAGTGCGCCGAGCTGGGCGGGAAGTGCGCCATCGCTAACGACGTGGTGAACGAGTTGATCGCCAAGGCGGCGCAGGCCGACGGCTTCGTGTTCGGCACGCCAGTGTACTACGCGCACCCCTCGGGCCGCATCCTGTGCGCACTCGACCGCGCGTTTTATGCAGGCGGCGCGGCGTTTCGCCATAAGCCCGGCGCGGCGGTGGCCGTTGCGCGCCGCGGCGGCACCACGGCGTCGTTCGACGTGCTGAACAAGTATTTCACCATCTGCGAGATGCCCGTCGTGTCGTCCACGTACTGGAACAACGTGCACGGTCGCCTGCCGGGCGAGGCCGCGCAGGACGCGGAGGGCCTGCAGACCATGCGCAACATCGGGCAGAACATGGCCTGGCTGCTCAAGTGCATCGAGGCGGGGAAGGCCGCGGGCATCGACGTCCCCGTCGCCGAGCGCGGCCAGATGACGAACTGCATCCGCTAGGTCGGGCGACCGGATCGCGAACCACGCCGCTAGTTCGTGCGGCTTGATGATGAACCGCGTCCGCTAGCTCGGCTGCCATATGGCGAACCGCATCCGCTAGCTCGGGCGGCTCCCGGATCGTAATTTGATGCATTCGTGAAGCGCCGGCCTTGTGCCGACGCTTCCGTGTTAAATCCGGGAACCCCTACGTTACATTTCGGAAATCTTGGGGAAATCCGCTGCAAAATTGACCCGTATGAAAACTGCGGCGGTCGCGGCTGCGCCGCCGCTTGCGGAAACCGAACGTGCAAGGAGGCCCTTCGTGGCTAAGGTCAACCCGAATTACCAGAAACTTCCCGGCAGCTATCTGTTCTCCGAGATCGCCCGCCGTACTGCCGCTTATTCCGAGGCGCATCCCGAGGCGAAACTCATCAAGATGGGCATCGGCGACGTCACGCGCCCGCTGGTCCCGGCCGTTATCGAGGCCATGCACGCTGCCGTCGAGGACATGGCGAAGTCCGAGACCTTCCACGGCTACGGCCCCGAGCAGGGCTACGATTTCCTGCGCGCTGCCATCGCCAAGCGCGATTTCCACGCCCTTGGCGTCGATATCGCCGACGACGAGATCTTCATCTCCGACGGCGCGAAGTCCGACTGCGGCAACATCGGCGACATCCTCGACGTCGACAACGTGGTGGCCGTGTGCGATCCGGTGTACCCCGTGTACGTGGACTCAAACGCCATGGCCGGCCGCGCGGGCGACTACGACGAGGCCGCCGAGCGCTGGACGAACATCGTGTACATGCCCACCACCGCTGAGAACGGCTTTTGCCCGGCGCTGCCCGAGGGTCGCGCGGACGTCATCTACCTGTGCAGCCCGAACAACCCCACCGGCACCGTGCTCAACGCCGAGCAGCTGAAGGTGTGGGTCGACTACGCCAACGCCAACGACGCCATCATCATGTTCGATGCCGCTTACGAGCGCTTCATCACCGAAGAGGGCGTGCCGCACTCCATCTACGAGGTGGAAGGCGCCAAGACCTGCGCCATAGAGTTCCGCTCGTTCTCCAAGACGGCGGGCTTCACCGGCGCGCGCTGCGGCTACACCGTGGTGCCCAAGGAGCTGGTTCGCGACGGCCAGAGCCTCAACGCCATGTGGAACCGCCGCCAGTGCACGAAGTTCAACGGCGCCAGCTACATCATCCAGCGCGGTGCCGCGGCCATCTACACTGAGGAAGGCGAGCGCCAGATCGAGGAGACGCTGGCCTACTATCGCAATAACGCACGCGTGATTAAGGAGGGCCTCGAGGCCGCCGGCTTCACCGTGTACGGCGCGGTGAACAGCCCGTATATCTGGTGCAAGACGCCTGAGGGCGTGGGCAGCTGGGAGTTCTTCGACAAGCTGCTGACCGAGGCGAACATCATCACCACGCCGGGCGCAGGCTTCGGCCCCTCGGGCGAGGGCTACGTGCGCCTGACCGCCTTCGGTGACGCCGACGCCACGGTCGAGGCCATGGAGCGCATCCAGAAGCTCATGGGTAAGTAAGAGGTTGCGAGCGACCGTCCGTTGACGCTGCGGCTGCTGTTGCTGCTGCGCGCGGTAACGCGTGTGGTTACTAATGCGGGCGAGGGTGCGGCAGCGTGCAGCCGCCGTAGCGTTTGTAGTTGCGAAAAAAAGGGGGCCGCAGGCCCCCTTTTCGTATGTATTGGCGCACTTGCTGCGGTAGTGTCGGCAATGTTGGTGTAAGCCGTTCTCGCTAGGCGCTGCCGAGGGCAGCGCGAGCGGACGGCGAATCGGA
>NZ_CAKUAT010000001.1 GCF_934636665.1 uncultured Senegalimassilia sp. | reverse complement strand
GTGAACGCGGCGAACTCCCGGTTGCTGGGTTGCTGGGTGCCAGGCCACCACTGCATCGACAACGCCATCCACACCTATGCCGGCATTCAGCTGCGTGCGGAATGCGCGCGCATCATGCGGTCGCAAGGCCGTCCCGAGCCGACGGGCCTGGCGAAGATGACGGAAGCCTACAACCTGCCGGCGAAATGAATCGTGCACACCGTGGGCCCCATCGCGGACGGAAGCCCCGACGCTGAAGACCGGGCGCTCCTGGCGAGCTGCTACGAAAGCTGCATGGATGCTGCTCTGGAGGCGGGGGCGGCGAGCATCGCGTTCTGCTGCATCGGGACCGGCGTGTTCGGGTTCCCCCAGGAAGAGGCCGCGCAAATCGCGGTCCGCACGGTGCGCGGATGGCTTGACGAGAGCGAATCGGGCATCCATGTGGTGTTCGACGTCTTCTTGGAATCGGACGAGAGAATCTACCGTGACATTCTTTTCAGCTAACTTGTTCGCCGGCCGCGGGTACGCGTACGCCAAGCGGGGCGCGGTCCTCGTTGAACTGCGCCCTAAAACTGCAAAACTCGGGTGGCTTAAATAAAAGGCTACGCAACAAGGGACTGACTCCGGAGCTCTTCCGGGGTCAGTCCCTTCAGTTTTGCCTGGCGTCTCCGGGTGCTCCGCTACCGGCCGGGGAAATAGGAACCGTAGCGCGCTCCGCCATGGGCATCCGGTCGTCGGAAGACTACTTGATGGCTTCGAAGCCGGCGGCCAGGTCGGCGATGATGTCGTCGATGTTCTCGGTGCCGATGGACAGGCGCACGGTGGTGGGCTTGATGCCGGCGGCCAGCAGCTCGTCCTCGGTCAGCTGGGAATGCGTGGTGGAAGCCGGGTGAATGACGAGGGACTTCACGTCGGCGACATTCGCCAGCAGGCTGAACAGGCTCAAAGACTCGGTGAACTTGCGCGCGTCGTCGGCGGTGCCCTTCACGTCGAAGGTGAAGATGGAGCCGGCGCCGTTCGGGTAGTACTCGTCATAGAGTTCCTTGGCGCGGCCGGTTGCCAGCGCCGGATGGTTCACGGAAGCCACCTGCGGATGGTTGTTCAGGAACTCCACCACCTTCAGCGCGTTCTCCACATGGCGGTCGACGCGCAGGGAGAGCGTCTCCAGGCCCAGCAGCAGCAACCATGCGTTGAACGGGGAAAGCGTGGCGCCCTGGTCGCGCAGCAGCGTGGCGCGGGCCTTCGTGATGTAGGCTGCGGGGCCTGCGGCCTCGGTGAACACCACGCCGTGGTAGCTGGGGTTGGGCTTGGCCACGCCGGGGAACTTATCGGCGTTGGCGGCCCAGTCGAACGTGCCGGCATCGGTGATCACGCCGCCCATGGCCGTGCCGTGGCCGCCGATGAACTTGGTGGCGGAGTGGACGACCACGTCGGCGCCGTGCTCGATCGGGCGCAGCAGGTAGGGGGTGGAGAAGGTGGCGTCCACGATCAGCGGCACGTTGTGGCGGTGCGCGATGTCGGCCCAAGCCTCAAGGTCGAGCACGTCGGAGTTGGGGTTGCCCAGCGTCTCGGCGTAGAGCAGCTTGGTGTTGTCCTGGATGGCGGCTTCGACGGCGTCCAGGTCGGCAGGGTTGACGAACGTGGTGGAAAGGCCCTGCTCGGCCAGCGTGTGCTCGAACAGGTTCAGCGTGCCGCCGTACAGGTTGGTGGAGGACACGATGTGGTCGCCGGCGGTGGCGATGTTCTGCACCGCGATGGTGATGGCGGCGGAACCGGTCGCCACGCCCAGGGATCCGACGCCGCCCTCGAGCGCGGCCACGCGCTCCTCGAAGGTGCTGACCGTGGGGTTGGTCAGGCGGCTGTAGATGTTGCCGGGCTCGGTCAGACCGAAGCGGCCGGCGGCGGTGGCGGCGTCCTTGAACACGAAGGACGAGGTCAGGTAGATCGGCACGGCTCGGGCGTCGGTGGCCGGATCGGGCTGCTCCTGGCCGGCGTGCACTTGCAGGGTTTCGAATGCGTACTTCTGCTTCTCAGACATCTGGCTATCTCCCAAATCGATTACTATTGCTTTCTTGTTCTCATATAACGTGATGACGGTTGTAAGTTATACCGAAGCAAAGGAAGCGGGTCAATAGGAATATAGGAGATTCAGCTTGCGAGGTATTTCGAAAATCAGATATCTGGTTTTTCATGCTGTCGATAAGCCTAGCGAATAAATGGGAAATACCGCTCCGAATATGCCCCATGGGGGTATACAAGTGCTACAATCGCCTTGTACTGTTAACCAAAGCTAAGAAAGGTGGAACCATGGTCGCGACCGTGATCATCTGCGCAGTTATCGCCGTTGCCGCTGTATTTGCAGGCAGAAGAGCCGTTCGCACGTTCTCGGGCGATGGCTCGTGCTGCGGCGGGAAGAGCGCGAAGAAGGCAAAGCGCGCACATGTCGAGGATACCGACGAGGCGAACTATCCGCATGCGACGGATGTGCCGATCGGCGGCATGACGTGCGAAAGGTGCTCCGCTGCGGTTGAGAACGCGCTGAACGGCATCGACGGCGTGTGGGCGCGGGTCGATTTGGCGGCGAAGAACGCGCATGTGCTGTCCAAGCAGCCGCTTGATATGGACCGCGTGAAGGATGTCGTCCGCGAAGCCGGCTACTACGTGATCCAGCGCTAGCCGCAGGCCGTCGAAGGGCAAGGGGCCGCATACGGCGGCCTCTCCGCCGGGCGGTTCGCATCTATGGCAAGGGAGGGCGCCGGCCGCGGCATTGTGCGCCGCGGCTTGCCCCAAACGTGAAAAGGGCTTCCCTCGGGAAGCCCTTTTCCGTGGTCGATCGCCGGTTTCGCGAACCGCGTTACGCCAGCAGCGCGCCTAGGCGCATGCACTCGGCGGCGGCGTCATCGTCGGGGTAATCCTTGGCGATGACGCTGTCCACCACGTTCAGGCCGGCCTCGTCGGCGCGCTGCTCCCACAGCTCCATCCATTCGCCGTCGTTCCAATCGTAGGAGCCGAAGAGGGCAACCTTCTGGCCGGACAGCGCGGGTTCAACCTCGTCGTACATGGGCAAGAACTCGGTGTCCTCAAGCTCCTCGTCGCCCATGGCCGGGCAGCCGAAGGCGAACGCGTCGAAGTCACCGATGCGGTCAGCGCTGAAATCGTTGCATTGCATCAGGTCGGCAGTGCCGCCCGCTGCGCGCACGCCCTGCGCCACCAGGTCCGCCATGGCCTCGGTATTGCCCGTGCCGCTCCAGTACACCACTGCTACTTTGCTCATCTGCATATCCTTTCGTTTACAAGGGAAGCGTCGGTCTTGTGCCGAACGGTTGAGGCGCTTCGGGCGAGCGCGCCGACCGTTCGGCGCGAATGCGGCAAGGGCGCGTTTCGCCGCCGGTGTTCGATGCTTGCGGCATTTGCGGACTTGCGGGCTTTCGCGCTTGCGGCTGTAGGCTACCCTGCTGCTGCGAACGCCTCCTGGGCGGGGAAGTTCTCGTCGATGGCGGCAAGGCAGTCGATGGGCACGCCCTCGTCGAACAGGTCCTCGTAGGCCGCGGTGCAGGTTTTGTAGCAGCAGAAGCACGCCTGCGCATCGCGGGCGCGGCTGTATACCTTCCAGCAACCGCTGCACAGGCTGTTCTCGCCCTTGTTCTCGATGAACCCCACCACGTCGTCGTAGGGGTAGCCTAGGAAGAACCCGATCTCGTGCGGGAACGCGCAGCTGCCGGAAAGCGTGGCGGCAAGGTCGGTGCCGCAGATGCGGCGGTGCAGCTTGGCGATGCAGGCGGAAAGGTCGGAGGGGTCGTATCCCTCGTCTTTCAGATAGCGGAAGATATCGGGCTGCGCAAGGTATGCCCTCAGCATGGTTGGACGGTACACGTACAACAACAGGCCGGTCTTGCGTCGTGCCAGTATCTCGATGCGCACGCCGCACGGCTCCAGCTTTTTGCGGCATATCCCCAGCTCATGAGTGAGTTTGGCGGAATCAAGGGTATCGAGTGCGGCGTTTTCTCCCGGGTTTCCGTCGGCATCGACGCCTTCGCGGTATACGAACATGTTCGCCGGCTTCAGCCCGGCAAGCGCAGGGGAGCAGTGGTGCACCAGCTTGCGCTCAAGATCGGCGGTGCGGCTCGGCTTCGCACCCGATGCGCCTATGATCACGGCGGCTCCTTCCCATTCATGTAATCCGTGGCTAACATAGTAAGCATAAGTAAACCGCAGTCAACATGTTTGGGGAATCTTCGCAAAAGATTTCGCGTGGAAGGCGGATGCGGCTGGGAAGCGGCGGTCCGCATGGCGCCGGCGGGTGGATCGCCGCTTCCCAGCTGGCGCGCCAACGGTGGGCATATGAGCCGCCAACGGCGAGGCGGCAGCGCCTAGCCGTCGATGCCCCGCACTACACCAGCGTCAGCGCGATGGTGGCGGCGGCGACTACGCCAAGGATGATGGTGAGGGCGTTCGCGAAGCCGGCCAGGCCGCCGTCGCCGCCCGACATCTGCGTGTACATAGGCCCAAGCGCGCTTGCCGGGCTCCAAACCAGCAGCGTGAGCAGGGCGCGCATGACGCTATCGATCGGAAGCGCCAGCCAAACGATGCAGGTCAGCACCACGCTGAACGCCGCGCGCAAACCCACCAGGCGCGCCACCTTCGCCATGCGCTCACGCGAGACGGAGAAGCTCATCATGAGCCCCAGCATGAACATGGCCAGAAACGAGTTGGCGTTGGCGATGGGCTCGGTGAACGCCACCAGCTCGGCAGGCAGGCGAACTCCCGCCACCGACAGCAGGATGATCAGCAGGTACGTATCGAACGGCAGGCTTGAGAACAGGCGCTTTGCGACGAAGCGCACAGGATGCTGGATGCGCTCGCCTCCGGCGATCAGGCCGGTGAGCGCATAGGAGCCGCCTGCCATCATGAACGCGTTGCCGGCGTCGTAGAGGCAGGTGGCCACGGCCATGGTGGGCGAGAAGATGGCCTGCACGAACGGCAGCGCGAAGCAGCCCAGGTTGAATCCGCAGCCGTTGAGCAGGTAGAACGCGCGGTCGCCGCGTTTGGCGTGCGGGGTGATGGCGAAGGTGACCAGGTATGCGCCGAAGGCGAAGGCGAAGCCGAGGGGCACGAGCAGCAGCATCTCCGGCGAGAAGTCGGCAGCGCCGAACGCGTGCAGCACCGCGCAAGGCAGCGTGAACGTGAACACGATCTTCGACACGAACTCGCCGGGCATGTTGCCGAGCTTGCCGGTGTGGCCCATCCAGTAGCCTGCGATGATGATGCAGACGAAGGCGAATACTTTGATGAGTGCGGTTTCCATGCTGTTCTTTCTTCCTAGGCCCCTTCGAGAAGCCCGTCGGCGTTTTCCCTGTGCAAAACGGGAAAACGCGCAAACCCCCAACCAATCGAATCCCGAAAGAAACCGGTCAGGGGCCTGCGCGTTGTGCGACTTGCGTATGCGGTTGTAGGGCGAGGGGCTTACGCGGCGCTTCGTTCCCTCACCGGGTTTGCCTTACAGATGCGCGTTGATGAGCTTCGGGCGGAAGCCTTCGCCTTCGAGCGCCTTGACGATCTGCTGCTTGTGGTCGGTGCCGAACGCCTCGATGGTGACGCGCAGCTCCACGGCGGCCTGGCGGTTCGTGGTGACGAACTGGTTGTGGTCCAGGCGGATGACGTTGCCCTTGTTGTCGGCGATGACCTGCGCCACGCGCACCAGCTCGCCGGGGCGGTCGGGCAGAAGCACCGACACGGTGAAGATACGGTCGCGCTGGATCAGGCCGTGCTGCACCACCGAGGACATGGTGATGACGTCCATGTTGCCGCCGGAGAGGATGGAGACGACCTTCTTGCCCTGGAAGTCCAGGTGGCGAAGGGCGGCCACGGTGAGCAGGCCGGAGTTCTCCACGACCATCTTGTGGTTCTCGACCATATCCAGGAACGACGCGATCAGCTCGTCGTCATCGACGGTGATGATGCCGTCGAGGTTCTCCTGGATGTAGGGGAAGATCTTGTCGCCGGGCTCGAGCACCGCGGTGCCGTCGGCGATGGTGTTGGCGCGCGGCAGCTTCACCACGTGGCCCGCCTCAAGGGAGGCCTTCATGCACGCGGCACCGGAGGGCTCCACGCCGATGACCTTGATGTGGGGGTTGAGCAGCTTTGCCAGCGTGGACACGCCTGTGGCAAGCCCGCCGCCGCCGATGGGCGCCAGGATGTAGTCGACCAGCGGCAGCTCCTGCACGATCTCCATGGCGATGGTGCCCTGGCCCGTGGCGACGCCCAGGTCGTTGAACGGGTGGATGAACGTGTAGCTGTTCTCCTCGGCAAGCTTGAGCGCGTGCTCGTAGGCTTCGTCGTAGACGTTGCCGGCCAGCACCACGTCGGCGCCCAGGGCCTTGGTGCGCTCGACCTTGATGAGCGGGGTGGTGGTGGGCATGACGATGGTGGCCTTGACGCCGTAATGCTGCGCGGCGTAGGCGACGCCCTGCGCATGGTTGCCGGCGGATGCGGTGATCAGGCCGTGCGCGCGCTCCTCGTCGGTCAGCGTGCTGATCTTATAGTAGGCGCCGCGCACCTTGTAGGCGCCGGTGCGCTGCATGTTCTCCGGCTTGAAGAACACGCGGTTGCGGGAAATCTCGCTGAAGTAGGGGCTTTCAATAAGCTTCGTCTCCTGTGTAACTTCCTTGACTTTGGCTGCGGCTTCTTCGAATGCGTCCAGCGTCAGCATAGTTTCACCCCTTTTGTTTTCGGTTCGCGGCGGTTTAATGTCGGTGAACATCATAGCTTTGCAGGCGCTACAATGGTGAGGTTCCATATCAGCGCGACAAAATTCGACGCATCGCCTAGGTTTAACGTTTGGCGCAAGGCGTGGGAAACGCTGCCCGATTTCGGACAGATAGTGCTACGTCCCCATGTGACAGCTTGGGGCGAAGCGTGCGAAGCGCTGCCGTTCCGCGCGCTTGCGCGCGCATGTTGGGGCGCAAGCCCCGGAAAGGACGACCATCATGAAGGTCATCGCCACTCCGAACGCCCCCGCGGCCATCGGCCCCTACGTGCAGGGCCGCGTGTGCGGCAACCTGCTGTTCGCCAGCGGCCAGATTGCGCTCTCCCCGGAAACCGGCGAGCTTGTGGGCACCACCATCGAGGAGCAGACGGCCCAGGTCATGAAGAACGTGGCGGCCATCCTAGCCGAGGCCGGCACCGACTTCGACCACGTGCTGAAGGCCACGTGCTTCCTAGATGACATCGACGACTTCGCCGCGTTCAACGCTGAGTACGCCAAGTCCTTCGGCGACGCCCGTCCGGCCCGCTCGGCCGTGGGCGTGGCCAAGCTCCCCAAGGGCGCCCTGGTAGAAGTCGAGGTAATTGCGGAGGTGTAACGGTTTCGCCGTTCTGCCGAACGGCGAATTGACTCGACACTGCGGGCCGCTGCGGCACCCCGCCTTCGCACGAGCCTGAAGGCTTGCGTACCAAAGTACGCGGCGCCTTCACGCTCCCGCGAATTCGGGGCACCGCAGCGGCCCTCGTTGGCTTTGCCGCTAGCTGCGAGTGGAGCGAAGCCGCGCTTTCGGGGAGGGGTGACGCTGTGCCGTTGCGCGCATGTCCGCTTGCTGCGAACGGCGCTGTGCGCGGGGCGAGCGGCTGGCGCGTTAGAGATTGTCTGCAGCCTTGGCGCGTGCGCCGGGCGCTGCCCTACCATGTACGCGATGAAAAGCCCGACCAGGCAGCTCGGCTTTGAGCGTTCGCTCCCGCCGTGCGGCGCCTTCGGGCCGCAACCTACCTGTGAGGAGCAATCGCATGTGCGGAATCGTCGGTTTCACGGGCACGCGCCCGGCGCAGGGCATCCTGATCGAGGGCTTGTCGCGCCTTGAGTATCGCGGCTACGACAGCGCCGGAGTGGCCATCTACCAGGACGGCAAGCTCGAGGTGGTGCACCGCAAGGGCAAGGTTTCCAGCTTGGCGCACACGCTGGGGCATTTCAACTTCGAAGGCACCTGCGGCATCGGCCACACGCGCTGGGCAACCCACGGCCGCCCGAGCGAGGCCAACGCCCATCCGCACACCAGCTGCGACGGCCGCATCGCCGTGGTGCACAACGGCATCATCGAGAACTTCGCCGACCTGCGCGAGGAGTTGCAGGCCGCGGGGCATGCCTTCACCAGCGACACCGACACCGAGGTGGTGCCGCATCTGATCGAGCAGGCGCTGCGCGACGGCGCGCCCGACCTGCTGTCCGCCGTCCGCGCTGCATGCG
The DNA here is from genome assembly GCF_934636665.1 of uncultured Senegalimassilia sp. Lineage (GTDB taxonomy): Bacteria > Actinomycetota > Coriobacteriia > Coriobacteriales > Eggerthellaceae > Senegalimassilia. The sequence goes on along the minus strand of NZ_CAKUAT010000001.1, from coordinate 184,571 downwards.
AGCGTCTGGTGGGCGCGTACGCCCTGGCCGTCGTCTCCGCCGACGAGCCGGGCACCATCGTGGCAACGCGCAAGGATTCCCCGCTGGTGGTGGGCCAGGGCGCCGAGGGCGCCTACGTTGCCAGCGACATCATCGCCATGATCGACGCCACGCGCGACGTGGTGGTCATGAACGACGGCGAGCTGGCAAGGCTGACGCCCGAAGGCGTGACCTATTACACCGCCGCCGGCCAGATCATCGAGGACCCCAAGGTCACGCACGTGGATTGGAACCTCGACGTGGCCGAGAAGGGCGGATATCCCGACTTCATGCTCAAGGAGATCCACGAGCAGCCGCGCGTCATCCGCGACACGCTTGCGGGCCGTCTGGTGGGCGGCGCCCTTTCCATCGACGAGCTGGACCTTTCCGTGGAAGAGCTCAACCTCATCGACCGCGTCTACATCATCGCGTGCGGCACCAGCTACCATGCGGGCCTCATTGCGAAGAACCTCATCGAAGGCTGGGCGCGCATCCCCTGCGAGTGCGAGGTCGCAAGCGAGTTCCGCTATCGCAACCCCATCATCACGCCCACCACGCTCGTGGTTGCGGTTTCCCAGTCCGGCGAAACGGCCGACACGCTGGCGGCCATCCGCGACGCCCGCGTGAAGGGCGCGCGCGTGTTCGGCATCACCAACGTGGTGGGAAGCCCCGTGGCGCGCGAGTCCGACGGCGTCATCTACACGAAGGCCAACAAGGAGATCGCTGTGGCCTCCACGAAGTCGTTTTTGGGCCAAGTGGTCTCGCTCACGTTGCTTGCCATGCTGTTGGCGCAGGTCAAGGGCAAGTTGAAGATGAACCAGATCCGCCTGCTGTTCCGCGAGCTGGCCGATACCGCCGAGCAGGTCGAGCGCATCCTGGCCGAGTGCGGCCCGGCGGTCGAGGAGGCGGCGCAGGCGTGCAAGGACGCCCGCAGTGCGCTGTTCGTGGGCCGCGGCATGGGCGCGGCGGTCAGCCGAGAGGGTGCCCTCAAGCTCAAGGAGATCAGCTACCTGCACGCCGAGTCCTATCCGGCCGGCGAGATGAAGCACGGCCCCATCGCGCTGATCGACGAAGGGTTCCCCGTCATCGCCGTGGCGACGAAAAGCCCCGTCTACGACAAGTTGGTGTCCAACCTGCAGGAGAGCAAGGCGCGCGGCGCCATGGTGGTGGCCATCGCCACCGAGGGCGACGAGGAGATCCGCAAGCACGCCGATCACGTCATCTACATCCCGAAGGTGCGCGACGCGTTCTCGGCCATCACGGCAAGCGTGCCGTTGCAGCTGTTGGCGCGCGCCATCGCCGTGGCCCGCGGCTGCGATGTCGATCAGCCGCGCAATCTGGCGAAAAGCGTTACGGTGGAATAGGTTCGCGTACAATAAGGGCAACGTTGGTGCGGGCGCCGTTCGGGCGCCCGCTTGCTTTACAGGGAGGTCGCTTGTGGTCGAGGACGCGAAAGTAGCGGGCGAGGGCCGAAACGACGACGCATCGTCGCAGGTGGAAGCTGCGTTCGGGGCTGTTGAAGGAGCCGTGGGCCTGGGCGTGGACATCGTGGAGATCGAGCGCATGCGCAAGATCCTCAAACGGTCCCCCGCGTTCGCGCGCAAGGTGTTCAGCGCCGAGGAATGCCGCTATTGCGACGCCACCGCGCAGCCGGCCGTCCATTACGCCACGCGCTTCGCGGCGAAGGAGGCGGTGCTCAAGGCGCTGGGGACGGGCTTCTCCCAGGGTATCGGCGTGCGCGACGTGGAGGTTCGCCGCACATCGAAGGGCCGCCCGTACGCCGTGCTCACCGGGCGCGCCAAGCAGGTGGCGCAGGCGCTCGGCGTTCGCGAGCTGCCGCTTTCGCTGTCGTATACGCACACCGATGCGGTGGCGTGCGCCATGGCCATCACCGAGGGATCGGTGCGCGCGCAGCAGGAGCGGCGCGACCCTATGGAGGAGCTGGCGCGACAGTTCAAGGAGGCGCGCACCATGCTCGACGACCTGGACGCGGCAGCGCCTGCGCCCGCGCAGTCCCAGGTGCCCGACGCGCACTCGGCTATGGGCATGGTCCGACATGCGCAAGGGGAGGCTGATTAGCGGCCGCGTCAGGCTCGATGACCGCTTCTCGCAAGTTGGACGCCGGCGCGAAGCGAGGCGTACGTAGGTCGCGGGTGTGAATTGCGAAGAATCGCTCGTTTTGGCCCCAGCGGGACATAACGAGCGATTCTTCGCGTTTTCTGAGGCGCGGGATGGACAATATTGACGGTATTTCGTGCGAATGGGGAGCGCGGCGCGAATAATCGTTTCTTTTGGCCTACTCAGTGGCGAAGAACCGTTGATTTTGGCCGCCGAGGGACAAAATGAACGGTTCTTGTCTGGGCGAATTTGCGAATCCGTCGCCCCAGCGTGTTCGTTCGCTTGCTGAGCATGGTTCGCTTGCTGCGGCAGCTTCGTTTTCGTGCTTGTGACGTTACTGTCTGGCGAGCTTAGATGGCGCACAATCTAGGTGCTCGTGTACCTGGGGAAAGCACGCGCGCTTGATGGTCGCAGCAGATGAACGCCCGTTGGGCGCGGCAGCGCCCTTGCCTGCCGGATCCGCTGCATCAACAAACTGGTTTGTTGAAGAGCTCGCTGTAGGCGACTTACGCTGTGCCGCGTGCGTCGAATGCGAAAGCGGCGCATGTGTTTCGGCGGAAAGCGAAAAATCCCTTATAGTTTGCTTGCCTGGACTTGCGCGGAACCTCGTTCGTGTGCGTTCTCCGGATCGGCACTGGTTCGGCGATCTTGTCCGTAATGGCGCTACTCGCTATAACGGGCGCTTTCCCAAATCGGTTGGCTGCTCAGACGCTTGCGAAGCTCGATTTGTCGACGGTCGTAGTGTTCGCTCCTCGGCCTGATGCGCGTTCCGAGAAGCCGCGCGACGGTTGCGCCGACTCTTTTGAATTCCGACCTGTCGCGAAACGTCCGGTTTCCCACGGTGATGACCGTGATTCCCAGGCGGAGCAACGCATTCCTTCGTGCGGCATCCGAGGCGATGCGGTCGGATCCGGAGTGCTCGGCATCGCTGTCGTACTCAATGGCGAGCTTTGCTTGCTCCCAATAGAGGTCGCAAAGGAAATAGCTTCTATTGAGCGCCTTTTGCTCTGCTGCGTTGAGCGGGATGAAGCGGTTCAGCGAAGGCTGGGGGAGTCCCATTCCGCCGATTTTGCAGGGGAGCGTAAGAGCGAGCGCAACTTTCGTTTCGGCAGGCGACGCTGATCGGTCGAGCACGTGATCGAGCGCCCATCGTGCGGTTTTGATCCCGTTTGCCCCCTGGTTTTCGCAAACGACCGCGCTGAGCTTTTCGCGCGTGGTGATGGCATTGCGCTGAAAGAACCCTCCGCGTGCGTGGCGGTCGATGGAATACGTTGCGCACAATTCGCACCCTAAACGCACGGTATCGATTTTGTCGAGCGCAGCCGCCGATTGGACGAAGGCGAGTTCGGGGGAGCAAACGTAAACGTCATCCGCGATTCTGTAGAGCGCCCGTGCTACGGGCGGGGACCAAACGTGGCAGCGGAAGCGCGTGCTGTTATGGAACGGTTTCGTGGTAGCAATATGCAACGGGATGCTGGTGCACTGTTTTAGAAGCTGCTCGGCGCGGCGGCGGTCATCGATGGTGGGACTCGCGCACGGGAGTTCGGTTGCTGCATGGGCAGACGTGGCCTTGGGCTTGAGCGATTCGTGCGCAAGCCAGTACTCGATTGCTGAAATATGTGAGATCACAATAGTCATGCAATCTAAGGTATCAGAGTATTTCCCCAGGTAGAACGAGAATTTTGCGGTACAAGGAATAGGGAAGGTTTTGGTAAGGGTCAGGGAAGAGATCGACAAGGTTTGCGTAAGGAATCGGCAAGGTTTGCGCAAGATAGTTGTGATACGGAGGGCTTGCGCAAGCGTCGTGGCTAACGGCTGCGAGTTTGCGACTGCATTTACGGAATGCACGCTGAGATCGATGATGGAAGTGTTGCTTGTTGGGCATGGGGTTGGGCTGTCGTGTGGGGGCGCGATGCGAAAAACCGTCTGTTTTGGTCGTTGGCGGTCAAAACGGACGGTTTTTCGCGGTCTCGGAAGTGAGATACGGACGTTTTTGCCGGTTGTGCGCGTATGGGCTTTCCGATAGCGCAAATAATCGAGCGTTTTGGCCTTGAGGCTGCGAAGAATTGTCGATTTCGACCACGGCTGGACAAGATTGACGATTCTTCGCAGCGGGAGCTCGCTGCTTGGCCCGATTAGCACCCCGAAGTCCGATGCTTGGCCAGGCTAACGCTCCGAAGTCCGGTTTCGTCCCGGCGCGCGCTGGGATGGCTCTGGCGCGCGCTGGGGGCTCTGGTGCGCGTAGGGGTTCGGCTTTCCCTGGCGATTGACGCGGTCGCGCTTGCGCTTGGGGCGGTGCTGCGGCTTGCGCGTTGGCGCCGGGCTTCCTGTTTGCGGGGCTGCTTGCGGTGGCGAACGCCATGTTTTACTTGGCTCTTACGTGGTTGGAGTACACTGGGTGCGAGCATATGTGCGTAGCGCTTGGCGAATGGAGGACGGATGCAGCGAGCGAAGAAGTATACGTTGGAGCAGGTGGCGGCATTGCTTCCGTGGCCTGACGACCTGGCGAACAAGTATTCGCGCGGCAAGTTGACGCTGATTGCCGGTTGCGCCGACTATCCAGGCGCCGCATGTCTTGCGGCGGTTGCCTCGCAGCGCATGGGCGCGGGGTATACCGAAGTTGCCTGCTCGCCCGAATCCGTCGCGCCGGTGCGCGCGGCAAGCCCGTCGCTTGTGGTGCGCGCGTGGGATGAGTTGGCGGCGTACGCGCAGCTCGATCCCGATGAACGGGGGAGCGTCGCTGGCAGCCCTGCCGCGGTTCAGGCTGCGCCCGCAAGCTCGGACGGGCGGGCGGGCGCGTATCGCGCATGCCGATCGGGCCGTCCGGTGCATGCGGCGCCGCGCCCGAAAGCGCTTGGCCCCGTGGCGCCCCGTCATCCGCTGGCGTTCCTCGTCGGTAGCGGCCTCGATGCCGCCGATTCTCTTTCCGCCCAGCTGACCTGCACCGTTCTCGAGGGCGCGGCCGCTGCGGTGCTTGTCGACGGCGGCGGCCTTGACGCGCTGACCTCTCCCGAAGGCCGCCTGCTGCTGCGCCGCCGCTTCATTGACGGCTTGCCCACGGTTGTCACGCCGCACGCGGGAGAAGCTGCGCGCCTTGCCGCTCCGCTGGCCCTGCCTACCGATGACCCGGCGCAGTTGGCGTTGTTGCTTTCGCAAGCTTATGGCGTGACCGCCATGGTAAAAGGCCCCGTTACCTATATATCTGACGGTGAAACCATCGTGCGCATGTCGGATGGAACCTCTGCCTTGGCGAAGGCGGGAACGGGCGATGTGCTTGCCGGCATGGCTGCGGCGCTGCTTGCGCAGGGTTTGGCTCCGGTAGACGCGTGCGTGCTTGCTTCGGCGCTGCATGCGCGGGCGGCGCGGGCGGCGGCAAAGCGCCTGACCAGCATTTGCGTAACCGCTGAAGACGTGGTGGCCGCCATTCCCGAGGCGATCGCTTCGTTGTCGTAGCGCCCTGCCGCGACAGGTGGGCGGGCTTGCGGATGCTATTGCGATCCGGCGAAGATTGGACGAATCCGCATCGCCTATCTGCGGCGTGTCTGCGAAGGGCCGGGCATCCTGCCGGTTGCCGGGGCGGGGATGGCTTTTATCCTTCGTCTCGGTTTGCCTTCTTCTGCGCCAGCGACATTCGTTATAGTAAGGGCGAACGAATCTGGATGGCGTTTTAGCGAACGGATGCGGGAGGTGCGACACCATGGAATCGGATCGACCGGAACATAATGAGATGCCCGCAACCGCTGTTCGCGATGTCAGGGAGTCGCCGGTAGCTTCCGTTGCGTCAGAAGCCCCGCAGGCGCCATTGCGGCCTGGCTGGAAACGCTGCCTTGGCATGTTCGCCGCCTGCTTCGTCGTGTACCTGGCGGTCCTTGAAGGCTTTCTGGCGGTTCCGCAGTTCAACGACGTCGTGCAGATCCGTCCGGCGTCGGCGTTGGGGCCGGTGCTCGGGCTGTTCTTCGGCTTGCCGGGCGTTTTCGGTTGCGCGACGGCCAACCTGGTTTCGGATATCCTGCACGAAGGCGCCACACCGTTTATGCTGGCGGGCTACTTCATGATACAGATCATGTACAACGGCCTGCCGCGCTGGGTGTGGTACCTTGTGAACGCGAAAAGCCCGCGCCCGTACCCGCGATTCGACTCGGCGTCGAAGACGGCGCTGTACATGGGGCTTGTCCTGGTGGACAGCGCGTGCGTGAACCTGGCCGTCTATCTGTTCGTCGGCGCGCCGCCCGAGTCGGGCCCGTCGTTCGCCGCGCGCGGCTTGAATAACGTGTGGATGCTGCTCTACATCGGCCTGCCCTTGCTTTACGCGCTCGAGCGCAGCCCGCTTATGCCCAACCCGCCGCGTTGGATCCACGTCCCGTACCGCAACATCAAGAAGGCGAACCTCACTCAGCGCTTCGTCATCTGGTTCGTTATCGCGTCGGCGTTGCTGATGCTTCTCGTTTCGGTCTTGGTCATCGCCTTCGCCTCCGGCGACGAGGAGGACTTCCAGACCGTTGTGCACACCATGTTCCATGAGGCCGCCATCCTCATCGTGCCCATCTTCCTGCCCATGTTCGCGTTCCTGCACATCCTGGAGCGCCGCTTCACGCGTCCCGTCGAAGTGCTCGCCCTCGACCAGCAGACCTTCATCGAGCGCATGGAATCCGACGTCGAGCAGGGCAGGCGCGACATGCGCATCGCGGTCGATGAGCGCGGCACGAAGCCCCGTTACGAGATTGCCGAGCTGTACGAGTCCACCAACAAGATGCGCCGCGACATGGTCGGCTTCATTGAGCGCCTGTACAACGTCACGGCCGAGCGCCAGCGCACGGCCACCGAGCTCGACGTGGCCAGGCAGATCCAGATGAGCGCCGTGCCGCACGACTTCGATTCGCTCACGGAACGCTTCGCGCTCGATATCGCCGGCTTCATGCGCCCGGCACGTGAGGTGGGCGGCGACTTCTATGACGTGTTCGAGGTGGGCGAACGCGGTGTGGCCTTCGTCATCGGCGACGTGTCGGGCAAGGGCGTTCCCGCGGCGCTGTTCATGATGCGCGCGCAAAGCCTGCTGCGCCAGTACCTGCTGGAAACCGACGATCTTGGCACGGCGTTCACCCTGGCCAACCGCCAGCTGTGCGAGCGCAACGACGCCATGCTGTTCGTCACCGCGTTCGCGTGCGTGGTGGACACGGCAACCGGCGAGGTGCGCTTCGCCAACGCCGGCCACAACCCGCCGGTGCTCAAGCAAAACGGCAAGCTCAGCTACCTGAAATGCCGCCCAGGCTTGGTGTTGGGTGCTATGGATGTGGTGAAGTATCGCGAAGGCAGCTTTATGTGCAGCCCGGGCGATGGCCTGCTTTTGTACACCGACGGCGTGTCGGAAGCGGCAAACGCGGCTGAAGAGCTGTACGGCGAGGAGCGCCTGCTGGAAACGCTGGCGCGAATCGATGCGTCGGGTGGGGAAGGCGCCCCCGTGGGCTCGGACGTGCAAGCGTCGGACGTTGCGGCGGCTGCGAGCGCAGCGGCTGCATCTTCGGCTCAAACCGCTGTAAACTCCCTGGCGGCAAGCGTGGACGCCTTCGCAGGCGAAGCGCCGCAGGCTGACGACATCACCATGCTCGCCTTCCGCTGGAACCTTCCCGTGCAACGCCTTACGCTGCCGGCCGACGATGCCGAGCTTGATAGCCTGTTCGCCTTCCTGGAGCCTATCTGCGAGGGCGAGGGCCGCACGCCGAAGATGATGGCGCAGATGATGCTCGTCTGCGAGGAGGTCTTCGTCAACATCTGCCACTACGGGTTCCCCGACGGTCAGCCGCGCCTGCCGGTGGACATCGAGGCCGCCGTCGACGAGCGCGCGGGCTGCCTGCACCTCGTGTTCAGCGACCAGGGCATTGCCTACGACCCGCTTTCGCACAACGCGAAGAAGGTCGACCCCACCGATGAGCAGCGCAAAGGCGGGCTGGGCATCCTGCTCATGCGCAAGTACATGGACGACTTGCGCTACACTCGCGCCGACGGGCGCAACATCTTGCGTATGACGAAGCGATTCGTTTAAATACGGGAAGCGTTCGAGAAAGGACCGCATATGGAGATCAAGGCAACGAAAAACGGCGACGCGCTCGAGGTGGCCCTGTCTGGGCGCTTGGACACGAACACGTCCCCGGATCTGGAGGGCTACCTGCGCGAGAACCTGGAAGGCGTCGCCAGCCTGGCCATCGACCTGGCCGACACCCAGTATGTTTCGAGCGCCGGTCTGCGCGTGTTCTTGTTCGCGCACAAGGAGCTGGCGAAGGTGGGAAGCGGGCTGGTGCTGCGCCATCCCAACGAGTACATCGCCGACGTGCTCGACGCCACGGGTTTCACTGAAATCCTGACCGTCGAACAGTAGGGGGCTGCTATGGCGCATGACGAAAAGATCTCGGAACTGACCGGCAACGACGTGCATCGCGAGCAGCCCGCATCGGCGAGCGCGCCCGCGCAGATGCCCGATGTGGCAACCTTGCGTGCCATGATGCACGAACGCCAATACGCGGCGGGAAAGGCGCTCGAGCAGCAGCTTGAGGCCGACGTGCTGCATGCGCGCGAGGTGCAGGAAGAGCTGCTCTTCGAGATGATAGAGGCGAACAAGGACACGCCGTTCGGCCGCGATCACGGCTTTGCCGACATCAAGACGGTCGAGGACTTCAAACGCACCGTTCCCTTCACCAACTACGACGATTACGCCGGCTATATCTACGAGGTGATGGAGCACGGCACGCGCGGCGTGGTGACCACCGAGGAAATCGTGCACTTCAATGAAACCTCGGGCACCATGGGCAATCCCAAGGGCATCCCCTACACCAAGCGCATGGCGGAGATCCTTATGGGCTATTCGGGCGCGTACACGTATTACCGCAGCTACGTGGGCGCGGGTGAGGGCCTGGCCGGTGGTCGTATGCTCACGCTTATCGAAAGCCACTACGCCACGCTGAAAAGCGGCATCTCGTTCGGGTCGCTGTCGTGCAAGGCCATCGCCGACGCCCGCCCGTATCTTGCGGCGACCACTACCAGCCCCGACGAGGCCGTGTTCACCAAACCCGGCACCGACACGCGCTATCTGCATGCGCGCTTCGCCATCGAGGAGCGCGACATCCGCGACATATCATCGGTGTTCATCACCGGCGTGCTCGACCTCATGCGCTACGTCGAGGACAACTGGGAGCTGCTCGTGCGCGACATCGAGCAGGGAACCATCGATGCGTCCATCCAGATGCCGGCCGACGTGCGTGCCGGTTTGGAGGCGCGCATCGAGCCCAACCCCGAGCGCGCTGCCGAGCTGCGCGCCATCTTCGAGCGCGGCTTCAACGAGCCCATCACGCCGGCCATGTGGCCGAACCTGCTGGTCATTCGCAGCGTTGCCGGCGGCGGTTTCGCGCCCTACACGCAGCGTCTGCGCCGCTTCATCGGCAACGACGTGCACATCCTCTACACCGGCTACAGCGCTTCGGAAGGCGCGTTCTCCGTGCCGTTTGAGCTGGATAACCCTTCCAGCGTGCTGCTGCCGCGCAGCGTGTACTTCGAGTTCGTGCCCGTCGACGATCCCGACTACGACCACACGCTCGGCGTCGAGGACCTGCAAGAAGGCCATGACTACGAGGTCATCATCACCAGCCGTTCGGGCTTCTACCGCTACAAGATGCGCGACGCCATCCGCTGTGTCGGCCACAAGGGAACCATGCCCACGATGGAGTTCCTGTTCCGCCTCGACCAGACGGTGAACATGCATGGCGAGAAGACCACGGAGCTTGTGCTGCGCAAGGTGGCCGACAAGGTGGCAGCGCGCGCAGGGCTCGACCTCGTGGATTTCAGCGTGTACCCCGACGTCGACCATCATCCGGCCCGCTACGAGTACCTGTTCGAGTTTTACCATGCCGACCATGCGGCCATCGACCTGGCCGAATTGTCGCGCATCACCGACGAGGAGCTGCGCGCGGGCAACTACGACGTGGACTACATGACCGAGGACGGCACGTTCGCCCCGGCCACCGCGCGCGTGCTGCAGGACGAGACCAACCAGCTGTGGCGCGATATGCGCGTCATGCACGGCAAGGCCCCGAACCAGATCAAGCCGGTGCACATCGTGGACACCGAGCAGAAGCGGCGCTTCTTCTTCGCGCTCATCGACGGGGAAATCGAAGGGTAGGGAGTCATGGGGGCGCAAACCGAGAACAGCGAGCTGATCAAGCGGACGTTCGGCAAGTATCTGGCCATGTCCATCCTCATCACCCTGTCGGCAACGCTCGGCATGATGATCGACAACGTGATCGCCGGCAACTTGCTGGGGTCGGGCGCGGTGGCGGCCGTCGGCATGTCGCTTTCCGTGTTCATGCTGTTCTCGGGGTGCGCCGGCATCCTTGAAACGGGCGCGGTGGCCCTGTGCGCCCGGGCGCTGGGCAACCGCGACGCCGATAGGGTGAACGTGCTGTTCAGCGTGTCGCTTGCCGCGGCGCTTGCGGTGGGCGCGGCGCTGTCGGCGGGCGGCGTGGCCGGCGCCGACGCGTTGGCGACCATGCTCGGCGCCGCATCGGGCGAGCTGCACGCCGACACCGCGGCGTATTTGAGCGGCATCTGCTCCGGCGCGTTCGCCATCGTGCTGCTGCAGCTGCTCATGGGGTTCACGCGCCTGGACAACACGCCTCAGCTGGGTATCGTGGCCATCGTCGGCATGAGCGTGTGCGACGTGGTATTCAATCTGGTGGCGGTTTGCGTGCTTGACCTGGGGCTTCACGGTATGGGCCTGGCCACGGCGCTGGCGTATTGCGTGGCCGTGGGCATCTGCTGCACGCATTTTTTCAGCAAGGGCAACACGCTGCATCTGGTGAACCCCGTGCCGCATGCGGGGCAGCTTGTCGGCGTGCTGAAGACGGGCCTGCCCGATTCGCTTACCCGCGCCACCGTCATGGTGCGCACGTTCACGTTCAACTGGCTGCTGCTGACGGTGGCGAGCGCCGGCGCGGTCGCGGCCTTGTCCATGCTGTCGTCGGTGAACTCGTTCGCGTCGTCGGTGACCATCGGCGTTGGGCAGACGGCCACCCTTCTGTGCGGCATCTTCTTCGGCGAGGAGGACCGCGACGCGCTGAAGGCGACGCTGCGAACGGGCATGCGCATGGGGCTGGTGCTGTCGTGCGCTTTGTGCGCGGCGGTGTTCGCGTTCGCGCCCCAGGTCGTGGGGCTGTTCGGCCTTGAGGGCGACGCCGAGGCGTTCGGCGTGGTCGCCGTGAGGGCGTTCATCCTGTGCGTGCCCATCGACCTGATCAACCAACTGTTCGTGAACTACTACCAGGGCACGGGCAACGTGCGCGCCGCAAGCGCCATCGCCGTGGGACAGTCGGGCCTGTTCGCCGTGCTGTTCGCGCTGGGAACGGTATGGTTTTGGGGCGCGACGGCGGTGTGGACGTCGTTTCTGGTGGGCGAGGCCGTCACGCTGGCGTTGCAGCTGGTCGTGGCCAGCGTGCTGTGGAAGCGCCGGGCGGCGAAGGGGGCTGCCCACGATGCGCCCGAAGCTGCGGCGGATGCGTGCGAGCGAGCCGGCTTGCTCGACAAGATGATGTACCTGCCCGAAACCTTTCAGCAGGATTGGCGGGCCTGGCGGGCCTTTTCCTGCGAACCCGATATCGCATCGGTAGCGGCGTGCTCGCAGCAGGTGGCGGCGTGGTGCGATGCGCAGGGCATCGACGGGCGCCGTTCCTATCTGGTGCCGCTGGCGGTGGAGGAAATGGCCGCCAACGCGGTCGAGCACGGCTTTGCCAAAACGAAGCACCCGGCCATCGACGTGAAGCTTATCCTTAAGCGCGACGGCACGTTGGTGTTGCGCATGCGCGACAACGGCGCGGCGTTCAACCCCATGGACCTGGACCTTTCAGCTGCCGATCCTTGTTCCGCCGTTGGCATTCGTATGTTGCGCCAAGGTGTGCGAGAGGTGGAGTACCAGAACACGGTGGGGCTCAACAACGTGGTGGTGACGTTGCCCGCCGCTTCCCGATAGGCGAGCTGTCTTTTTCGCACGCCGACGTGGCTCAAGCAAGGGACCAAGGCCGGGCACCGTTTCGCGTTCCCGGCCTATTTGCCATCATGTGCGCCTTGTTCCCATTTCCGAGTATTCAAGTAGCGAAATAATTCACGAAAATGGATTATTGTCGATTGACTAACATACGAGGGTGAGAATAATATACCTACCAACAACGAATTGTTCGCTGTTGCGTACAAAGAGGGGTATCTCATCAGGAAGGAAAGGGAAGACATGAAGAAGCAACTTTGCGTCGTGGTCGCGGCCGTATGCGCGTTCGCGATGGTCGGCGCCTTCGCTCTGACCGGCTGCTCGTCCAACAGCGGCTCCACCGAGCAGAAGAGCGATTCCGCCACCGAGCAGTCCGCTGACAACAACAAGGAGCAGGTCGAGCTGCAGGTGTTCGCGGCCAACTCCCTGTCCAAGGCCATGGAAGAGGTCCAGGCCGCCTATATCGCCGATGGTCATGACAACGTGTCCTTCGCCGACACGCAGTACAAGGCCTCCGGCGAGCTCAACGAGATGCTGGGTGCCGGCTCCTATGCCGACCTGCTGATCAGCGCCTCGAAGGGTTCCATGGACACCGCCGTGGAGAAGGGCTACGTCGATTCCTCCACCCGCGTCGACATGTTCAAGAACGACCTGGTCATGGTCTCCAAGGAAGGCGCCGACATCAAGGACGTCACCCTTGACGACATCGCTGCCGGCAAGTACTCCATCTGCGTGGGCGACGATTCCGTGCCTGCCGGCAACTATGCCGCGCAGTCCCTGTCCACGGTCGGCGTGTACACCCCCGCCGCTGCCGACGAGGGCAAGACCGGCAAGGACATCTCCGGCAAGGGCGGCAGCTACCAGGCCTTCGTCGATGCCGGCCATAAGGTGGTCACCGATACCTCCGTGGGCAACGTGTGCAAGCACGCCCAGTCCGGTGACGTCGACGTCGCCTTCGTGTACACCTCCGATGTGTATCGTTTCGGTGGCGTGCAGATCGTCGGCACCGTGCCGGCCAACACGCACAAGAACATCGTGTATCCTGGCGCCGTCACCTCCGAGAGCAAGAACGCCGCTGCCACCCAGGAGTTCCTGGATTGGTGCCTGAGCAGCGACAAGGCCCAGGAGATCTGGCAGAAGTGGGGCTTCGAGCTGGCGTAAGGGCCGCGCTTGGAACCGCACAGCAGATAAGCGAACGAAGCAAGGGGATGGGGACGATTCGGCCCCATCCCCTTACCGCGTCCAAGGACGGGATATATGACGAAACAGGGAAAACGTGCGAAAAGGCTTATCGCAAGCCTTGCTGTTACAGCGGCGCTGGCGCTGTGCGCGCCGGCCGTGGCGCTTGCCGATGACGCGTTGGGTGATGTGGATGCGCCCGCGGTGAGCGCGAAGCCAGCTGCCGCCTCTTCGGATTCCGATGCGCAATCCGCAGGCGATGTGGATACGTCGGCGGTGCAGGTGTCCAAAGACGGAGATGCGGCGGCGCTCGAGGGCAGCAGTTTTGCGATAAGCGATTTCTCGCGTGCGCAGAAGGGTTCCAACCGCAGCATCGACGGCGAGTATCGCGGCTACGCGTACCTGATCGGCCAGGGGGTCGGCCAGGCGGCGCAGCTTATCGCCGTGAACGATCAGGTGGTGGCCTACATCCCGCCCGCCATGGCCCAGCAGCTTTCGCTCGACCTTGAGGACGGGCAGACGCAAACGCAGCTCAAACAGCTGTTCTGCGCGCTCGATGCGGGCCAGTCGTCGGGCTCGGTGCCCCTAAGCGGTATCTCCACGTGGCATTTCACCACGCAGCCAACGTATGACCTGGGCGCCGTGCGGCTTATGTTCGACCAGGAGATCTCGGGCAAGGCGTACGTGCTGGCCATCGGGGTGGACGGCAGCGACATCACCGACAGCGAGAACGCGAACTACGCCAAGCCCTCGTTCGCCGACTTCGGCACCATCGCGCCGGCCGATCAGGTGAGCATCGTCGCGAAGGCCACGGGCCTGGCCGCGGCGGGCGAGTTTCTGCAGAACCTGGATTGGAGCCCGCTGTGGGTGAGCCTGCGCACCACGGGCATCGCCATCGTGTTCATCGTCATCCTGGGCCTGTTGGCGGCGTATTTCTGCCTGAACCTCAGCTCGCGCGCGAAGAGCATCTTCGACGCCATCTTCACCATCCCCATGGTGCTGCCGCCTACCGTGTGCGGCTTCATCCTGCTGTTCGTTTGCGGCTCGAACACGGCGTTCGGCCGATTCTGGATAGAGACGGGCTTCCCGCTCATCTTCAGCCCCACGGCGTGCGTCATCGCCGCGGTGGTGGTAGCGTTCCCGCTGATGTACCGCAACGCGCTCGGCGCGTTCGAGAGCCTTGACCGCAACATGCTCGACGCCGCCCGCACGCTGGGGTGGAGCAACGCGAAGATCTTCGTGCGCCTGATGCTGCCGCTGTCGTGGTCGAGCATCGCGGCGGGTATGGTGCTCGCGTTCGCGCGCGCTTTGGGCGAGTTCGGCGCCACGCTGTTCATGGCGGGCAACTACGTGGGCATCACGCGTACCATCCCTATCGCCATCTACTTCGAGTGGATGAACGGCAACAGCGACGTCGCCTGGTTCTGGACGGGCGTTATCATCGTGTTCTCCCTGGTGGTCATCGTGTTCATCAACCTGTGGAGCGGGCACACCACCAAGTATCGCAAGCGTTCGGAGTAAAGCATGAGCCTTGAAGTAGACATCGAGAAGAAGTTCAAAGGGTTCCGGCTGCAGGCGAATTTCTCTGCAGGGGATGAGACGCTGGGGCTTTTGGGCGCATCGGGGTGCGGCAAAAGCCTGACCATGCGCTCCATCGCCGGCATCGAGCGCCCCGATTCGGGCAAGATCGTGGTCAACGGCACGGTGTTCTTCGACCGTGCGCCCGGCAAGAAGGCGCGCGTGGACCTTTCGCCGCAGCAGCGCAAAACCGCCCTGCTGTTCCAGAACTACATGCTGTTCCCCAACCTGACCGTGGCGCAGAACGTGGCGGCGGGCATCGCCAAGGACGTATCGCCGGCCGACCGCGATGCCATGGTGCAGGCCGAGCTCAAGCGCTTCGGCCTGTCGGGCTTCGAGAAGCGCTATCCCGTGCAGCTCTCCGGCGGCCAGCAGCAACGCGTGGCGCTTGCGCGCATGCTCGCGGCGCGTCCGGGCATCCTCATGCTCGACGAGCCGTTCTCCGCGCTCGATGCGCACCTGAAAAGCGTTCTGGAGCAGAACCTGGTCAGCCTGTTCGACGCGTTCCGCGGCACCATCCTGTACGTGTCGCACGACATCGACGAGGCGCTGCGCTTCTGCGACCGCATCGCCGTGGTGGAATCCGGGCACATCATGGAGATGGGCACGGGGGATGACCTGGTGAACCGCCCGCAAAGCCAGGCGGGCATCAAGCTGTCGGGCTGCAAGAACGCCACACCGGCGCAGCGCCGCGGGTCGCATACGGTGTGGCTGCCGAAATGGGGCGTGCAGGTGGAAACGGCCTCTGAGGTGCCTGAGGGCGTCAAATGCCTGGGCGTACGCGCGTTTTATCTGCAACGCGCCGACGGCCTGGGACGCAACTGCTTCCGCATGCGCGTGGACCGCGTGAGCGACTCGCGCTTCGAGCGCACGGCGTTGCTGGGCTTTCTCGATCGCAGCCCCGAAGCGGCGCCTGCGGTGGAGCGCACCGAGGACGAGATGAAGTACCTGCACCAGCACCTGTTCTGGCGCGTCGACAAGCTGAAGACGGATGCCGCGCTTCTGCCGCATGAGGGCGAGGAGCTGTGGATCCGCATCCCCGACGACAAGCTGTACCTGGTGCAACGCTGATCCCGGCGCGCTTGGCTGCGGTCGGGCGTGTTTCGGTTTGGGACAGCGTCGCGGGCGCTTCGGCTCGAGGGCGACTTCGAGCTGTCTTTGCAGTCGCCGCGGCGCAAGAAGTTTTCGGCGAACGGGTTTGCTGGTTCGGTGGGACAATTGCTACCGAGCCGGATACATTCGCTTCGCCCGTGGTACACTGGGGATTCTGAAACGAGAGGGGACCTCATGAAGGACGGACACGGCCGCACCATCGATTACCTGCGTATATCGTTGACGGACCGTTGCAACTACCGTTGCATCTACTGCATGCCGGAAGAGGGCGTGCAGTCCATGTGCCATACCGATATCCTGCGCATCGAGGAGATCGCGCACGTGGTTCGCGTGTTCTCGAACCTGGGCATCAAAAGCGTGCGCTTGACCGGCGGCGAGCCGCTGGTGCGCAAGGGCGTGGTCGACCTGGTGCGCGATATCAACGACACGCCCGGCATCAAGAACATCTCGCTCACCACCAACGGCGTGCTGCTGCCGCGCATGGCCGACCAGCTGCGCCAGGCGGGGCTTTCGCGCGTGAACATCTCGCTCGACACGCTCGACGCCGATCAGTTCCACGCCATCACGCGCCGCGGGTATCTGCAGGAGGCCCTCGACGGCATCGATGCTGCGCTGACGGCCGGGTTCAACCCCGTGAAGATCAACGCGGTCGCGGTGCGCCAGCTGCATCAGGATTACCTGGCGTTCGCGAAGCTTTCCATCGACCGCCCGCTGCATGTCCGCTTCATCGAGTACATGCCCGTGGGCGAAAGCTCGGGATCTAACGGCTGCGGCTGGGGTCCCGACGATGTGATCAGCTGCGAGGAGCTGTTCGAGATCATCAACCGGCAGGCGCGTGCCGAGGGCCTGGCCGAGCTGGTGCCCGCCGGTAAGCACCAGCCGCTCGGATGGGGGCCCGCGCGCTACTTCGAGTTCCCCGGTGCGAAGGGCACGGTCGGCTTCATCAGCCCTATGAGCAGGCATTTCTGCGGCGAATGCAACCGCATGCGCCTTACGGCCGATGGGAAGCTGCGCCCGTGTTTGTTCAGCGACCGCGAATACGACATCCGCGGCATCCTGCGCAGCGGCAAGCCAGAAGATGAGGTCGACCGGGATTTGGCCGACATGTTCCGCACGGCGCTCGGCGCGAAGCCCGACGATCACGACGACATCATCGGCACCGAACGCCGCATGTCCCAAATAGGTGGATAGGGAGATTTGATTTTAAGGAGAGTGAATATGACTGAGCAACAGCATTTGACGCATATCGATGAGAAGGGCGATGTGCGCATGGTCGATGTGTCCGAGAAGGACATCACCAAGCGCGTGGCCGTGGCCGAGGGCTTCATCAGCATGCATCCCGACACGTTGGCGCTTATCGTCGAGGGTAAGGCGGCTAAGGGCGACGTGCTGGCATGCGCACGCGTGGCGGGCGTCATGGCCGCCAAGCAGACCAGCACGCTCATCCCCATGTGCCATCCGCTCAACATCACGAAGGCGAAGGTGGAGTGCGAGCCGGTGCACGCAGGCGAGCGCGAGGACGGCCGCGTGGGCATTCATGTGACCACCACCACGGGCGTCACGGGCAAGACCGGCATTGAGATGGAGGCGCTCACCGCCGCAAGCGTGGCGTGCCTGACCATCTACGACATGTGCAAGGCGGTCGACCGCGGCATGGAGATCATGGACGTGCGCCTGCTTTTGAAGGACGGCGGCAAGACGGGCCTGTGGACTCGCGAATAGGTTCCGTCTGCCTGACGACAGCCGGACCGCTCGACGTTGCGGCGCTTGTGGTACGCCGCCTTCGCGCGACCCCGAGGGCTTACGTACCAAAGTGCGCTTCGCCCTTGGGCTTCCGCGAATGTGACGCACCGCAAGCGCCCTCACTGACCTGAATGGACCTGTGATTCCGTGTCGAATTCTCTAGGACATATCCTGTTGATCGCCAATCCCGCCGCACAAAGCGGGGCGGGGGCTGCTGCGGCTGAGCGTGCGGCGGCGAATCTGCGCGCGGCGCTTGGCGAAGATGCGGTCACCGTGGCTCGAACCGCGGGCCCGCGCCATGCGTGCGCCATCGCCGAGGGCGCACAGGGCGCGCAGACGGTGGTGGCCCTCGGCGGCGATGGCCTCATCCACGAGGTGGTGAACGGCCTGATGGCGCGCCCGGCGGGCGATCGCCCGCAGCTCGGCGTTATCCCCGTGGGGTCCGGCAACGATTATGCACGCACGCTTGGAGTGCCGGCGAAGGTTGATCGCGCATGCGATCAGCTGCTCTCGGCAAGCTCGCAGCCTGCTGATGTGGGGCGCGTGAACGGGATCTTCTTCGCCGAAACGTTGTCGTTCGGCCTGGACGCCGCCATCGCGCTCGACACCATGGAGCGCCGCAAGCGCACGGGCAGGCATGGTGCAGCGCTGTACATGGCAAGCGGTTTCGACCAGCTGTTCCACCATCTTGACCAGCGCGAATATCGCCTGCAGCTTGATGGGGGCCCCGTGATGGAGGGCAAGTCCATCACGTTCGCGGTGCAGATGGGGCCCTACTATGGCGGCGGGTTCCGCATCTGCCCCGATGCCCGCCTTGACGATGGGCTGCTCGATGTGTGCATCAGCCATCCGCCTATCACGCCCGCCGGCGCGGCGGCCATCTTCCTGATGGCCAAGGGCGGCAACCATACGCGCCTTTCCTGCATGGAGCTGCATCAGGCGCGCAGGGTGCACGTGGAGTTCGACGAGCCGCCCGCGGCACAGGTCGACGGTGAGCGCATAGAAGCGCAGACGTTCGACGCAGAGGTGCTGCCCGCGGCTTTGCAGGTGCTGCGCTAGCGCGTCGTGGTGACGTTCGCTTTCGGACGCGAAGTGGGGGCATGTGGTTTGCGCCTGCGCGTTAGCGTGATGCTGCGTTCATCTT
The DNA here is from genome assembly GCF_934636665.1 of uncultured Senegalimassilia sp. Classification (GTDB taxonomy): domain Bacteria; phylum Actinomycetota; class Coriobacteriia; order Coriobacteriales; family Eggerthellaceae; genus Senegalimassilia. The sequence goes on along the minus strand of NZ_CAKUAT010000001.1, from coordinate 165,657 downwards.
GATGTGGGCAGCGCGGAATCGCGGGGTTTGCGTTTGCGCATAGGCTCCAACCCTAAATGCACGACGGCCCGGGATCGTTCGATCCCGGGCCGTTTCGTTTCGCGTTACCTTCTTGCCCGCAGCGTCTTGAGCACCAGGTAGCAGATGAGCGCGCCAAGTGAGGCGGCTATGGTGTCAACCAGCCAGTCCATGGGGTCGCAGCTGCGGCCGGGGGTGAATATCTGGTGGAACTCGTCGGTGACGCCGTATAGGCTCGACAGTGCCGCGGCGACGATGGGCGCCCATTTCGATAGCTCGTCAACGGGCTTCGCCACCAGCAGCGCGCCGGCGGGCCCTTGTGGCTTCAAATGGAAGCGCAGCGCGTTGCACAGCGCCGCGCCGAGCACCAGGTATTCGCAGAAGTGCCCAACGGGGCTTACGTCCACTTCGCGCCCGAACAGGGCGGCGGCTTGCGCGGACAGCCACTGCTTGACCGCGGAGAAGATGCCGGTGTTGTTGTCGATGTCGATCCCGCTGCGGCTGGACATGAAGAAGATGAGCGCCAGCATGGCGGCAACGGCGATCCAGGAGAGAATGCACGCGGTTTTGCGCTGGATTCCGCCAGTGACCTGCGGTTTTTCGGTGCCAGAAGCGTTGTCCGGTGAGGTTTGGGAAGCGTTTTCGTTAGTCATAATGCATCCCAGTCTAGCAAAAACGTCCCCGCGCGCCGGGGGCGTGCGGGGACGTTCACGAAAGGTGCGGGGGCCGATGCGCCGCTTTCGGCAGGTTTGCCCTGCATCGGAGGGAGGGCGAGCGAAGGCGGCGCAGCCCTGACCCCTGACTACAGCTGACGCAGGACGTTGACCATCTCGATGGCGCCGACGCCGCACTCGAAGCCCTTGTTGCCGGCCTTGGTGCCCGCGCGCTCGATGGCCTGCTCGATGGTGTCGACGGTCAGCACGCCCATCATCACCGGCGTGCCGGTTGCCAGCTGCACCTGGGCGATGCCCTTCGACACCTCGTTGCACACCACATCGTAGTGCGAGGTGGTGCCGCGGATGACCGCGCCCAGGCAGATGACGGCGTCGAACTTGCCGCTTTGCGCCATGCGCTGGGCCACCACGGGAATCTCGAACGCGCCGGGAACCCAGGCCACGGTGACGGCCTCCTCCGACACGTCGTGGCGGCGCAGCGCGTCAAGCGCGCCGCCGAGCAGCTTCGACGTGATGAACTCGTTGAAGCGGGCGCACACGATGCCCACCTTCATACCCTCGTTGATTACCTTGCCTTCGATGATGTTGACGGCCATGATGGCTCCTTTCTGTTGTACGAACTAAGTGCAACGCTTAACGGTACGGATCGGTTAGTCTTCCACGTGCTCGAGCAGGTGCCCCATGCGGTGCGCCTTGGTCTGCAGGTAACGGCGGTCGTGCTCCTGGGGCTCCATCTCGATGGCGACGCGCTCAGAGATCTCCAGGTTGAAGCCGGAAAGGCCGTACACCTTATCGGGGTTGTTGGTGAGCAGGCGCAGCGACTTGCAGCCCAGGTTGCGCAGAATCTGCGCGCCGCTCCAGTATTCGCGCAGGTCGGGGGCGAATCCCAGGGCCTCGTTGGCCTCCACGGTATCCATGCCCTGCTCCTGCAGCTCGTAAGCGCGCAGCTTGTTCATCAGCCCGATGCCGCGGCCTTCCTGGCGCATGTACAGCAGCACGCCGCGCCCCTCGGCCTCGATGGCGGCAAGGGCGGCATGCAGCTGCTCGCCGCAGTCGCAGCGTTTCGAGCCGAACACGTCGCCGGTCAGGCACTCGGAGTGCACGCGGCACAGCACGTCGCGCCCGTCGCCCAGATCGCCCTTCACCAGGGCCACGTGCTCCTCGCCTGTGATGTCGTTCACGAAGCCGTGCGCCTGGAACGTGCCGTACTCGCAGGGCAGCTGCACGCAAGCCTGCTCGTGCATGTGGTTGTCATGCGTGCGGCACCAGTCCTGCAGCTGCTTGATGGACACGATGACCAGGTTGTGCTCGCGCGCCAGCTCGAGCAGCTCGCTCGTGCGCATCATGGTGCCGTCCTCGCGCATGATCTCGCAGCACAGGCCGCACTGCTTCATGCCCGCATGGCGCATGAGGTCGACGGTGGCCTCGGTGTGGCCGTTGCGCTCGAGCACGCCGCCGGGCTTGGCCACCAGGGGGAACATATGGCCGGGGCGGCGGAAGTCGCCGGGCTTGGCGTCGTCGTCCACGCACTTGAGCGCGGTGATGGAGCGCTCCGCGGCCGAGATGCCCGTGGTGGTGGTCACGTGGTCGATGCTGACGGTGAAGGCGGTCTCGTGGTTGTCGGTGTTCTCGGAGACCATCTGCTCAAGGTTGAGCTTATGCGCCAGGTCGCGGCTCATCGGCATGCAGATGAGGCCCTTGGCCACGCTGGCCATAAGGTTTACGTTGGCCTGGGTGGCGAACTCGGCGGCGCAGATCATGTCGCCCTCGTTCTCGCGGTCAGGGTCGTCCACCACGATGATGACGTGGCCAGCGCGCAGCTCGTCGAGCGCCTCGGGGATGGTGTTCATGCTCATAGGTTCGTCCTTTCGGTTGGGGTTGCGGGATAGGGAAGGGGTTTGCGCCGCTGTGCTAGAAGCCGTTCGCGGCAAGGTATTCCAAGGTCAGGGGCGTAGAAGCAGGCTTGCTTGCGTTTTCGACGCCCGGCGTTTCGGTGTTCCGGTCCTTGTTGTACAGCAACCGTTGCACGTACTTGCCCACCACGTCGTTTTCCAGGTTCACCGTGCTGCCGGGGCGGTGCGAGCCCAGCGTGGTCTCGGCAGCCGTGTGCGGGATGACCGACACCTCGAACGCGTCGTCGTACAGGTCGGCCACCGTCAGGCTGATGCCGTCGACGGTGATGGACCCTTGCGCCACGATGAGCGCCATGATGCCGGCGGGGGCGCCGATGGTGAAGCGGACGGCGTTCTGGTCGCGGCGTACGCGGCGCACCGTGCCGGTGCCGTCGATGTGCCCTGAGACGATGTGCCCGCCGAACCGGCCGTCGGCCGCCATGGCCCGCTCCAGGTTCACGGGGCTGCCGGCGCGCAACGCACCCAGGTTGGAGTGCGAAAGCGTCTGCGGCATCACGTCGGCGGCGAAACCGTTGGGCAGCAGCTCGGTGGCGGTGAGGCACACGCCGTTGACGGCGATGCTGTCGCCGATGCGCGTGCCCTCGAGCACGCGGGACGCCTTGATGGCCAGCCGGCCGGCGCGGCCGGGTGCGGGAACGCTCGTCACGCGCCCCGTCTCCTCTACGATGCCGGTGAACATGCTTCGCCTCCTTGCATTGCGGGGGTCGTTGCGCCGAGCGCGTCGCGTGAAGCGGGGGTGTAGTCGGCCACGCGGGCCGCGCCCGCCGGCGCGAACGTGATCTTCAGGTCATCGCCGAGCGCGTGCGCCCTCGGGCGGCCCAGCACCGCGGCCTCGGCCATTCGCGCGGCGCCTGCGCCTGCGACGGGGCCCGGCGCGCCTGCACCTCCGACCACCTTTGGGGCAAGGTAGACCACGGCCTCGTCCACCGCGCCCTCGTCGAAGAAGGCGCCGTGGATGCCCGACCCGCCCTCTACGAGCAGCGAGTCGATGCCCTTCTCGCCAAGCACGCGCAAAAGCGGTCGGACGGCCACGCGGCCCGCGTCGTCTTGCGGGACGCGCAGCACCTCCACGCCTTGGCTCCGCAGGCGTTGCGCCTTCGCGCCGGCGTCGGTCGCGGGATCGTCTGCGTCGGCGCAGGTGGCAACCGCAAGCGGGGCCTCGCCTTGCGCGCATGAGCGCACGAGCGCGCAATCCTCGGGGATGCGCAGGCGCGAATCGAGCACTACGCGCAGCGGCTGGTTGCCGGGCTCGCCCTCGCGACGGCAGGTGAGCAGCGGGTCGTCGGCCATCACCGTGTTGATGCCCACGGCGATGGCGGCCAGGCGGTGGCGCAGCTCGTGGGTATCGCGGCGGGACTCGGGGCCGCTCACCCAGCGGGCGTCGCCGGAAGCGCAGGCGATCTTGCCGTCGGCGCTCATGGCCCATTTCGCCACCACGTACGGGGTTTTGCGGCTGATGAAGCGAAAGAAGATGGGGTTGAGCTCGTCGCATTCGCCGCGCAGCGCGTTCTCTTCCACGCGGATGCCGGCTTCGCGTAACTGGGCCGATCCCTTGCCCGCCACCAGCGGGTTCGGGTCGCGGCTGCCCACCACCACGCGCGAAACGCCGGCGGCGATGAGCGCATCGGTGCACGGGGGCTGCTTGCCGGTGTGGCAGCACGGCTCCAGCGTGACGTAGGCCGTTGCGCCGCGTGCATGGCCGCGAGCCGGGTCGGCGGCCGGCGCGGCTTCGGTGCTCTGCGCATCCGCCACGTCATCGGCGGCGCGACGCGCGCAATCGGCAAGCGCGTTGCGCTCGGCGTGCGCCTGCCCGCACTTCTCGTGCCAGCCCTCGCCGATGATGCGGCCGTCGCGCACGAGCACGCAGCCCACCAGCGGGTTCGGGTTCGTCCAGCCCCAACCGCGCCAGGCCAGCTCGATGGCGCGGCGCATGAAGCGCGCGTCATCGGCGCCGAGCGCCGCCGGTGCGGCTCCCTGCGCTCCGGCGTCCACGTTCGCCTCGCATCGTTGTTCGGGTATGCCTGCCATGGGGTGCCCTTTCTCTTGCGGCCACCCTGCGGGGTCCAGGCATGAAAAAACGCCCGCAGGGAATCTGCGGGCGTTGATAAGCGACGAATGGGGATACGCAGCGAACGCCGAGGCGCTGCCATGCATCCTTGGTGCTGCGGAATGCCGCAGCAGGCACCGGCCGAGGCCGTGTGCTCTCGTGCTCCTGTTCTTCCATCCGGACTGTAACCGTTGGTCCTGGATTCTCACCAGATCAGCCTGACGGGCTGCGATGCTGCGGCCACGGGGCCGCCTGCTTGCAACCTCCCAGGGTCGCGGACTTCGCCTTGCCGCTTCGCGCAGCTTGGGGCGTCACCGCCAGTGAGGGATTTCACCTCGCCCTGAACAGATATCTTGGTTGGGGAGTATAGGAGCGCCTTTCGCACGCTGCAAGGGGACATTTTTCACGATTTGACGCATTTCCCAGGTGAACGCGCAAAGAATCCGCTGTCAAACGGGCGTTTCGGCGCGAAAAAAGGCGGCATCTCGCGCGATGCCGCCCATCGAAAACGTTGCGATGCCCGTGCTAGTCCAGGCAGGCGCTGCAGTTCGTCTCGTCGCCGAACAGCAGGTTGTGCTCCTCGCCGTCAAGCGCATCGCGCGCCTGGTCGCGCAGGTTGTTCATGCCCGAGAGGAACTGGCGGTACAGGATGAGCGTCAGGTAGCGACCCATGGTGGTCAGCGTCAGCTCGTCGCGGGTGTCGGTGGCGAACGCGCGGTGCGCGCGGTAGAACGCCATCTCCGCCGGCAGCAGGCGCTCGATGCTGCAGCCGAAGTGCTTCTTGAAGTCGTTCTTGTCCAGGCGCAGCTGGTAGAGGTGCAGGAGGAAATAGTAGCGGGCCAGGTCGCGCTTGCTCATGACGCACTTGCCCATGATGGACATGTGGCCGGCCTCGATGGCCTCGTTGTACTCGTTCAGGCTGAACGTGTTCACGTACAGCGCGCCGTTGAGGTGCGTGATCGAGCCGCTGCCGATGCCGGGGTATTCGTTGTAGGCCACCTGCAGCTCCTCGGCGTACAGGTCGTGGTCGTGGGCGCCCTGCTGATTGAGGCGGTTGAACGTCCAGATGGTGTCGCGGCTGAAGAAGGGATGCTCGCCGCCGCACAGCACCTCGTCGAGGATCTGGTAGTAGCGGAACTCGCGGTTGTAGTCCATCTTGCCCAGCGACTTCTCCATCTTGCGCGTGGTGGCGCTTGAGACGTACAGCGGGCTGAACGTGGTTTGGCGCGCCCCGCAGGCAACGATCTTCTCAAGGTCGTCCAACAGGATGTCCTCCGTCTGGCTGGGGAAGTTGAAGATCATGTCCACGTTCACGCTGTCGAAGTAGGGCGCGGCCTGCCCGATGCGCTCGAAGATCTCCTCGCCGCTGCCGTACTTTTTGTAGCGGTCCATCTGCTTGAGCAGGTCGTTGTTGAAGCTCTGCACGCCCACGGACAGGCGCTGCACGCGGCCCTTCATCTCGGAAAGCCACGGCTCGGTAAGGTGGTTCGGGTTCGTTTCCACGCCCACTTCCTTGATATGGAAGTTGTCGCGGGCAAGGTCGATGGTCTCGCACAGCTCGTCGAGCAGGATGGTGGGGGTGCCGCCGCCGAAGTACAGCGTCTCGAAGTCCCAACCGCGTTCCTTGAGCATCATCATCTCGCGGCGCAGGTTCTTGAAGTACGTGCGGGCGATGTCCTCGTGGAACACGTAGCGGTTGAAGCTGCAATACGGGCATAGGACCTGGCAAAACGGCACGTGCAGGTACAGCATGTACTTGGTGTCGGGCTTTGGGTCGGGAAAGAAGTGCTCATCGGTAGGCTGAAGGTCGAGATGGCGTTTGGTCATCCCCTTGACAAGATTCGTGAGAAAACGTTCTGAAAGCATGTGCGCCCCTTACGCATAATTGCTCAGTATTCGGTAAGTGACCATCATAGCCCTTTGAGCGGTCGCAAGCCGGACAAGGTGAAAAAGCACAACGAGGAACACAAACGCTAGGGAATAGGGGGTCTTTTCCGGGAACCGCGAATGTTACCAATTTGTTTCAAAATAAGGTATAGTGGCGTTTCCGTGGATTCTTGTGCGTACGCACAAATCCAGGGAATCGGTTTCATATAGGGAAAAGGGGAAAGCCATCATGGATTTCAACGCATGGCTTGTCGATATCACGGGTGAGATCGACGGCTTCATGTACACGTACATCCTGCTCATCCTGCTGGTTGCAGTGGGCGTGTACTTCACCATCCGCACCAAGGGCGTGCAGATCCGCTTCATCAAGGACATGTTCAAGCAGCTGACCGAGAAGAAGCACGTGCAGGGCGAGCGCTCCATCTCGTCGTTCCAGGCGCTTATGGTCTCCACGGCCAGCCGCGTGGGCACGGGTAACATCGCCGGCGTGGCGACGGCCATCGCCACGGGCGGCCCGGGCGCCGTGTTCTGGATGTGGCTTATGGCCCTGGTGGGCGCGGCATCGGCCTTCGTCGAGTCCACGCTCGCCCAGATCTGGAAGGTGCGCGGCACCGACGGCGAGTTCCGCGGCGGCCCGGCCTACTATATCCATCAGGCGCTCGGCAGCCGCAAGCTTGGCGTGCTGTTCAGCGTGCTGCTCATCCTGTGCTTCGCGTTCGGCTTCAATGGCCTGCAGGCGTTCAACGCATGCAGCGCGCTTGAGTACTACATCCCCGACTACGCCACCAACGGCGTTGCCGTGGCGGCCGGTCTGGGCCTGGTGGTGTTCACCGCCGGCGTCATCTTCGGCGGCTCCAAGCGCATCAGCGTGATCACGTCCATCATCGTGCCGGTCATGGCCATCGCCTACATCGCCATCGCGCTGTGGACCACCATCGCCAACATCACCTGGCTGCCCGCCGTGTTCGGCCTGATGTTCCAGAGCGCCTTCGACTTCCAGTCCATCTTCGGCGGCTTCGCCGGCTCGGTGGTCATGCTCGGCATCAAGCGCGGCCTGTACTCCAATGAGGCAGGTATGGGTTCTGCTCCTAACGCCGCCGCTACCGCCAGCGTTTCCCACCCGGTCAAGCAGGGTCTCGTGCAAAGCCTGTCGGTCTACATCGACACGCTCGTCATCTGCACCTGCTCGGCCATGATGGTGCTGGTGTTCTACGTGCAGGATCCCGCCGCGGCCGAGGGCCTCAACGGCATGCCGCTCGTGCAGATGGCCGTGAACAACTCCGTGGGCCCCGTGGGCATCCACTTCATCACGTTCGCCATCTTCATGTTCGCCTACTCCAGCCTCATCGGCAACTACTTCTACGCCGAGAGCAACTTCCGTTTCATCAAGAACGACTCCAAGGCGGCGCTGATCATCTTCCGTCTGGCGTGCCTGGCGGTCATCTTCTACGGCGCGGTGAACAGCTTCGACTTGGCTTGGAACCTGGCCGACATCTTCATGGGCCTCATGGCCATGATGAACCTCATCGCCATCCTGCTTTTGGGCAAGTGGGCGCTTGCGGCGCTGAAGGACTACTCCGAGCAGCGCGCCGCCGGCAAGGACCCGGTGTTCGTGGCCGACAACGTCCCGGGCATGCCGCAGACCGACTGCTGGCACCTCGACGAGGTGAAGGACTTTGGCGACGGCCCTGTGAAGGAGTACTTCGAGGACGCCATGGACGCCGACGTCAACGAAGCGTAAAGCCTGCGACTACTGTCGTGGGCGCGGCCGTGCGAGGGTCCGCCAAGGTGTCACATGCGAAAGCGATGCGTGCGAAGATCGCGCGTGCTAGATTTCTCGCATGTGAAAAGCGCCGTTCGCGATGGACCCATCGTACGCGAGAAGGGCTTTTGCGAAGGCTGTTTCGCGTGACATAAGCTTGCAAACGAAGCGCCGCTCGGGAAACCGGGCGGCGCTTCTTGCGTTTTCGGGCACAGGTCGGGTGCGCTAGAACAGCGAGATCTGCTGGGGCTCGCTGGCGTATTCGCAGGCGATCTCGTCGTCCAGGAACTCGATTTCGTGGGATTCCCAATCCTTGATGGGCGCGATGAAGTTCGTCCCGTCCTGCCAAAACACCAGGTTCGCGCCGACCATGCCCGCGCACACGCCGCCGCACACATCCGCGAAGCCTTCGCCTTCGGGCAGCTGCATGGTGTGCGCGTCGGGGGACGGCCCGCCGAAGTAATACGGCGAAAGGTCAAGCGCGTCCTCGGGCGAGAAACCCGCCTGCGTCACGGCGCTGACGTCTTCGAGCCTATCGGCCGCCGCGCGCAGTTCGCGGCAAGCTTGCTCGAAGCTGTAAGGCGCATCGGCCAGCAGTTTCGCCTTGAGCGACGCGCGCATGGTCTCGGCCACGCCATCTTGCGCGCACAGCGCCGCTTCAAGTGCGCGGGCGTCGTCGGCGCAGGTGAAGCGTCCGACTACGCGTGCCGCGCGGGCGCCTTGCTCGAGCAGGCGCTCGATGCCGCGCGTCTCGCTCGATATGCCCGCCTTCACATAGCCCGGCGCGAAATACGCCAGGTACACGTAGTGCGGCGTTTGGTTGTACTCGCGCTGCTGCGGCGAGATGTAGCTGCTGAAGTAAAACGACGGGTTGAAGCCGGTCGCCTCGATGCACGCCGGGCACATGTCCTCCTTGCCGTCGGGCAGCAGCTCCGCGCTCAGCGGGCACGTGCTTTGTTCGTGCGTCCAGAGGTCGATGCGGCCGATGCAGCGCCGGCGCGGGAGTCGGCGCAGCGAGAACGTGCGTCCGAGCACGGGCACGTAGCCGACCGTGCCCTCGTCCAGGTCGTTGATCGTAAGGTAGGGCCCATCGACGCTGAAGCCGTAGCCGGCAAGGACGACGGTATGGTCTGCGAACAGGTTCGGCATGGCGGTGCTTTCTGTGACGGCGTTCTTGTTTGCTTCGCCCGCGATGCGTTCATCCCGCGTTGCGAATGGGAACGATTATGACGTTTCATGCCCGAAAAGGGGAGTTTTCCGAATTTTCCGAACGAGAAGAACGCTGCCGGAGGGCGTTCGGGACTCGATCGGCGGGCAAAAGGGCGTTCTTTCGAGCAAAGAAGCAGGTTTTGCGGGATTTTGCGGGGCGCGAGCGCTGCTTGGGCGTGTACGGTTGCGTTTCGCTCGCGTCCTATTTTCGGAATACTCGCAATCTTGGGCATGAAACGCCGAAATCCTTCTTCGCGAAGGCTTGCGAACCGCTCTCCTCGACGCGTTAGTCCGCTTCTGCAAAAAATCGGTCAAGTTTCTTGCTTTATCACTCTACTGTGCTAAAGTATCGAACAGCACTTGGGAATGGCGCTGCGGAAGCGCCCGCAATCGGCGGCCATTTCCTCATCTGCAACCGAAAACGGGCGCATGCCCGCAACCGCATGATGAAAGGCAGGATGAACCAGATGAACTTCGTGACGCCTTCGGGTTTCCGCGACGTGCTCACCGACGAGGCGGTGCTGCGCGAGCAGGCGGCCCAAGCGGTGCAGGCCAACATGGCGGCCAAGGGCTACCTTCCGGTGGAAACGCCCACGCTCGAGGTGATGGACGTGCTGCAGGCCGGCGGCAGGCTGCCGGGCACCCCGTTCAAGCTCTTCGACGCGCGCGGCGACCTTCTTGCCATGCGTCCCGACGTCACGCTGCAAATCGCCCGCATGTGCGCCACGCGCCTGGCCGGCCAGCCCGGGCCGTTCCGTTTCCGCTACATGCAGCGGGTGTTCCGCGAGGCCGAGGGCCAGACGCGCGCCGAGCCGCGCGAGACCACGCAGATGGGCGTCGAGCTCATCGGCCAGGCGGGCGCGGCGGCCGACGCCGAGGTGGTGGGCCTGCTGGCCGAGTCGCTCAAGCTCGCCGGCGTGGCCGATTTCAAGATCGCGCTCGCATCGGTGTCGGTGCTGCGCGCGCTGCTCGCAAGCTGCGGTGCTGAGCCGCAGTGGCGCCAGGCCGTGCTCGACGCGTACCACACGTCGAACTTCGTCACGCTCGACGAGCTGACCGCAGGCGACGGCGCACAGGGCGTTCCGCCGGTGTTCGCCCAGGCCATCGGCAAGCTCGCCCGCATCCGCGGCGGGCGCGCCGCCATCGCCGAGGTGCGCGAGCTGGTGGCCCCGCTGGGCTGCGAGACGGGCCTTGACGGCCTGGAGCAGGCATTCGACCTGCTGGAGGCCGCGGGCCTGGCCGACTGCATCCAGGTCGACTTCTCCGTCATGAGCAGCTTCGACTACTACACCGGTATCGTGTTCGAGGCCTACGCGCCGGGGCTGGGAAGCCCGCTGGGCAGCGGCGGGCGCTACGACAATACCATCGGGGCATACGGCGAAAGCCGTCCCGCAGCCGGCTTCGCGTTCTTCCTTGAGCGCGCCATGGCCGCCGCCGCGGCCGCCGATGAGCGCTCCGCGTCGGGCACCGGCCAGCGCCCGCTGCGCATCGCCGTGCCGAAGGGCTCGCTCAATGCCGACTCCATCGCGTGCCTGGCGGCATGCGGCCTGGACGTCACGGGGCTGGACAACCCTGGCCGCCAGCTCATCATCCGCAACCCGGGCGTGGAGTACATCATCGTGCGCCCCTCCGACGCCCCGGCGTTCGTGGAGCTCGGCGCGGCCGATTGCGGCATCTGCGGCGAGGACTCGCTGCTCGAGGCGCAGCCCGAGGTGGTGGAGCTGGCCGACCTGAAGTTCGGCTCCTGCCGCTTCGTGGTGGCCGAGCCCGCCGGCGCCGCCGAGCAGACCGCCGAGCATTACCGCCGCTTGGGCTCCATCCGCATCGCCACGAAGTATCCCAACATCACGCGCGCCCATTACGCGAAAACCGGCACCCAGGTCGAGATCGTGAAACTGCACGGAAACATTGAGCTGGCACCATTGACTGGATTGGCCGAGCGCATCGTCGATATCACGGCCACGGGCACCACGTTGCGTGAGAACAACCTGGTCATCGTGGAGGATGTGCTGTCCTCGACGGCCCGCTTCTTCGCCAACGGCACCTCGCTGCGCACCGATGCGCGCATCGTGGAGCTGGCCGACGCCATGCGCGCCGGCGCCGCGGCAGGCAAGTGGGAGGCCACGGTCATCGCCGGCGGCGTGCAGTCGCCCGAGCCGGCGACCGAATAACAGCTGGTCAGGGCTTCGCGCCCGCAGGCGCCCAGGGGTCGGGCGCCGCAACGTCAAGGCCGGGGAAACGCCTGCTCGCAGGCGCGGCCGCGACAAGGTATCATCGTGAAAGAGGCCGGAGGGGTCATCCGGCGTGTATATGGAAAGAAGGACAACATGCGTCGCGTCATCCTAAACAAAGGCGAGCAATTCTCCAACAAGCACCTCAAGCGCACGGGCGCGTTCAACGCCCGTGCCATGGAGGCGGCAACGAATATCATCGAGCAGGTTCGCGAACAGGGCGATGCTGCCCTGCGCGAGCTGACCGAGCGCTTCGACGGCGTTGCCATCGAGAATTTCCGCGTGCCGGCAGAGGCCATCGAGGCCGCCGCGGCGAAGGTCGATCCCAAGACCGAGGAGGCGCTCAAGAAGGCCGCCAAGCAGATCCGCGAGTTCCACGAGCGCCAGGTCAAGCAGAGCTGGTTCTCCGTGCGCGAGGACGGTGCCCTGGTCGGCGCGAAGGTCACCCCGCTTGAAAGCGTGGGCATCTACGTGCCCGGCGGCCGTGCGCTCTACCCGTCCACGGTGCTCATGAACGCCCTGCCCGCCGCGGTCGCCGGCGTCGAGCGCATCGTGTGCGTCACGCCGCCCACCAAGGACGGCAGCATCGACCCGGTGGTGCTCGAGGCGTGCCGTCTGGCAGGCGTCACCGAGATCTACACGGTAGGCGGTGCGCAGGCCGTGGCGGCGCTTGCCTACGGCACCGAGACCATCGAGCCGGTCTGCAAGATCACGGGCCCGGGCAACGCGTTCGTGGCGGCTGCGAAGAAGATCGTCTCCGGCGATGTGGGAATCGATATGATCGCCGGCCCCTCCGAGGTGTGCGTCGTGGCCGACGAGACCGCCGATCCCGCCATGGTCGCCATCGACCTCATGGCCCAGGCCGAGCACGATCCGCTGGCAAGCTGCTACCTGGTTACGTTCGACGAGGGCTACGCCGACAAGGTCGAGGCCGCCATCGAGGGCCACATGAAGGCCTCCACGCGCGCCGAGATCACCACCGCCTCGCTGGCCGATCAGGGCCTCGTGGTCATCTGCGACTCCATGGAGCAGGCTATCCAGTCCGTCAACGTTATCGCCCCCGAGCACCTGGAGCTGCACTTCGACGGCGCGTTCGAGCAGCTCGGCGCCATCCGCAACGCCGGCGCCATCTTCGTGGGCGAGTGGACCCCCGAGGCCGTGGGCGACTACGTGGCCGGCCCCAACCACACGCTTCCCACCGGCGGCACCGCGCGCTACGCTTCGCCGCTTTCCACCGACGAGTTCGTCAAGCACTCCAGCGTCATCCAGTATTCCGCGAAGTCGCTGGCAAACGACGCCGACGCCGTCATCGCCATCGCCCGTCACGAGGGCCTGTGGGCGCACGCCCGCAGCGTCGAGCTGCGCAAGGCGCTCGTGGAGACCGGCGACATCTACGGTTTGGACGGCGCCGATGAATAGCGTCCGCGCATCCGCCCCGCAGCTGGCCGACATCACGCCCTACGACCCGAAGTACCTTCCGGCGCGTGCGTACCTGTCGGCCAACGAGAACCCCTGCGATGTGGAGACCGAGATCCGCAACGAGATCAAGCGCGAGATCAACAAGGTGGCCTTCAATCGTTATCCCGACCCCTTGGCCAACGAGCTGCGCGACATGATCGCCGAGGCCAACGGCCTTGACCGCGATTGCGTGCTCGTGGGCAACGGCGGCGACGAGCTGCTGTTCGACACGGCGCTGGCCTGGGGCGGGCCGGGGCGCAAGTTCCTGAACATGCCGCCGACGTTCTCGGTGTACCGCAACAACGCCGAGCTCACCAACACCGAGGTGGTCGACATCCCGCGCCGCGCCGATTACACCATCGACGAGGAGGCGGTGCTGTCCCGTGTGGCGCGCGGCGACATCGATTACGTCATCGTCACCAGCCCGAACAACCCCACGGGCGACCTGGCCGACGAGCGCTTCATCCTGCGTCTGCTCGACGCCACCGACGCGCTCGTGATGGTGGACGAGGCGTACTTCGAGTTCTCGCGCGGCACGGTGCGCCCCTACCTGGCGCAGCACAAGAACCTGGTCATCCTGCGCACGTTCTCCAAGGCGTTCTCGCTTGCCGGCGTGCGCGTGGGCTACCTGCTGGGGCACCCCGAGGTCATCCGCGAGTTCTTGAAGGTGCGCCAGCCGTACTCGGTGGACGCGGTGTCGCAGGCCATCGCGCGCGTGGTGTTCCGCAATCGCGCGAAGTTCGAGCGCGGCATCATGCGGATCGTCTCGGAGCGTGGGCGCGTGTTCCGTGAGCTCTCGCAGATGCCGGGTATCACGGCGTACCCCTCGAACGCCAACTACATCCTGTTCCGCACAGAAGGCGCGGGGGAGGTGTGGCAGCAACTCTACGACCGCGGCATCCTCGTGCGCGACTTCAGCCGCGCGCCCATGCTGCAGGATTGCCTGCGCGTCTCCATCGGCAGCCCCCAGGAAAACGACGAGTTCCTGGCCGCGCTGCGGGAGATCCTGTCGAAGTAAAGGCTCGGGGACGTAGCGCTAACTGTCCGGAATCGCTGCGTCGGCGCGAGGCCGTGCGGAGTGGATCGCGTCGAGGCGGAGTCGAGGATTCTGTGGCACGCGAGGTCTTGACGGGGCATGGGCGGGGTCGCGGCGCCCTGCGCGCCGTGGAAAAACGAGGCCGCGCACGCCCTGTGGACCGCACCCTGCGTCTTCTGGGCGGTTTTGCAGGAAACGGGGGCCGATTTGCCCTTCGGTCCCCGTCATCTGGGCGGTTTTTGTAGCGTGATGCCGGCAACGCACGATAAAACCCCAGGTCAGTTTTGTGGTATCCCGGCGAAACAGGCTTTCGTGCCTACAAAACCGCCCAGAACTTTAATCGGGCGCCAGCGGGTGCCGACGGGCGCTAGCGGGCGTCCCGGGTCCGGACACCTCGGGGACGTAGCGCTAACTGTCCGGAATCGCTGCGCACACGACGATAGAAAGGCGAACAGCAATGAGCGAACGCGTTGCGCGCATCGCGCGCACCACGAAGGAAACCGACATCGACTTGTCCGTCGACCTTGACGGCACGGGCGTCACGGACGTGGAGACGGGCATCGGGTTTTTCGACCACATGCTCACTGCGTTCGGCCGCCACGGCTTGTTCGACCTGCAAGTTCGTTGCAAGGGAGACCTTGAGGTGGACGGCCACCACTCGGTGGAGGACACCGGCATCGTCATGGGTCAGGCGTTCGCGCAGGCGCTCGGCGACAAGCGCGGCATCCGCCGCTTCGGCGACATCGCCATGCCCATGGACGAGGCGCTTATCATGGCGGCCGTGGACATCTCGGGACGCGGCCAGCTGTTCTGGGACGCCGACGTGCCCGCAGTGATGGTGGGCGCCTTCGACGCCACGCTGGCGAAGGAGTTCTTCATCGCCTTCGCCGCCAACGCCGGCGTCACGCTGCACATCCGCCAGCTGGCCGGCGAGAACACGCACCACGTCATCGAGGGCATGTTCAAGGCGGTGGCGCGCGCCATGCGCCAGGCCTGCGAGCCCGACCCCCGCATGGGCGACGCGCTGCCGTCCACGAAGGGGATGCTGTAAGCCCCCCGTTCATGCTTCGTTTGGGGCACACCGCCCCCACTGACTTTTATTGGACCTGCGAGATGTGAAAGACGCCCATGATCGCTGTTGTTGACTACAAGAAGGGCAACCTGCTGTCCGTCGAGCGCGGTTTGCGCGCGGCGGGCGCCGACGCCCGCATCACCGACGATGCCGCCGAGATAGCCGCCGCCTGCGCCATCGTCTTGCCGGGCGTGGGCGCGTTCGCCGACGCCGCGGCCACCATGGACGAGCTCGGCCAGACCGAGGTCATCCGCCGCCGCATCGCGGAAGGGGTGCCGTTTTTGGGCATCTGCCTGGGCGAGCACCTGCTGTTCGAGGAGGGCGTGGAAGGCGCCGACGCCGACGGCAACCCGCGCGGTCTGGGCGTGCTGCCCGGATGCGTGGATCGCATGCCGCGCCAGGACGCCGAAGGCCGCGCGTACAAGGTCCCGCACGTGGGCTGGAACACCGTTGATTTTCCCGCCGGCGCGCCGGAGAACCCGCTGTTCGCGGGCATCCCCTCGGGTACGTACTTCTACTTCACCCATAGCTTCATCGCGCCTGACGGGCCGTTCGCCATCGCACATACCACGCACAGCGTGACGTTCCCGTGCGCCGTGCAGAAGGGCAACGCGTTCGGCGTGCAGTTCCACCCCGAGAAAAGCTCGGACGCCGGCGCGGCCGTGCTGCGCAACTTCGTCAAAATCGCCAAGGCGGCATCGCCCGCCTTGCAAGGTTAGGAGGCCGCCATGTACCTGCTTCCCGCAATCGATATCCTGGGCGGCAAGGCCGTTCGCCTGGCGAAGGGCGATTACAACCAGGTGACCGTATACAACGACGATCCCGTAGCGCAGGCGCGCGCCTTCGAGCAGGCCGGCGCCCAGTGGGTGCACGTGGTCGATCTGGACGGCGCGCGCAGCGGCGTCCCGGAGAACATCGCCATCGTTGAGCGTATCGTGCGCGAGACGTCGCTTTCCGTCGAGATCGGCGGCGGCATCCGCAGCCTGGAGACGCTCAAGCGCCTGGCGGACGCCGGCGCGGCGCGCATGGTGCTCGGCACCGCGCTCGTCAACGACCCCGAGCTTGCGCGCGCGGCGGTGGCCGCGGTGGGCGGCGACCGCCTGACCGCCGGCATCGACGCGAAGGGCGGGGAAGTGGCCGTCTCCGGTTGGATCGAGGGCTCGGGCGTGGCCGCCGCCGACCTGGCGCGCGCGATGGGCGCCGCCGGGTTCAAGCACATCGTCTATACCGACATCGCGCGCGACGGCATGCAGACCGGCATCGACGTGCAGGCCTACGTCGACATGGCGAATGCGTTCGGCAACCCCGTCATCGCCAGCGGCGGCGTGGCAAGCCTTGCCGACATCGAGCGCCTGGCGCCGGTGGCGGAAAGCATCGAGGGCGTCATCACCGGCCGCGCCGTGTACGAGGGCACGCTCGATGTGGCCGAGGGCGTCGCCCTTTGCGCCAGCCTGACCGCCGCGCGATCCTAATGCCGTAAAGGCGCCGAGCGCCGTTCGTTTCACGGCGAAGCCGGGCGCTGCGCTCGCCTGCGCAACGTTTTCCGGCCCCGCAACGCAGCAGCCGGCGCATCCCCGTCGATCTTCCCTTTCCCCGAGCCGTTGAGGAGCAGATATATGTTGGCAAAACGCGTGATCCCCTGCATGGACGTGAAGGACGGCCGTGTGGTGAAGGGGGTCAACTTCGTGAACCTGCGCGATGCGGGCGACCCGATCGAGCTGGCGCAGCGCTACGATGAGCAGCGCGCCGACGAGGTGATCTTCCTTGACATCACCGCCACCAGCGACAAGCGCGAGACCACGGTCGACCTTGCAAGCCGTGCCAGCGCGCAGCTGCACCTGCCGTATTGCGTGGGCGGCGGCTTCCGCAGCGTCGCCGACATCCGCCGCATGATAGCCGCCGGCGCCGACAAGGTGTCGGTCAACAGCGCGGCGGTGGACAACCCGCAGCTCATCTCCGACGCCGCCGCGGCGTTCGGCACGCAGGCTATCCTGTGCGCCATCGACGCGAAGCAGGTGGTCGGCAATCCCAACAAGTGGGAGGTCTACGTGCACGGCGGCCGCACCGCAACCGGCATCGACGCCGTGGAATGGGCCGTCGAGGCGGCGCGGCGCGGCGCAGGCGAGATCTTGCTGACCAGCATGGACCGCGACGGCAGCAAGGACGGCTTCGACTGCGCGCTCACCCGCGCAGTGGCGCGCGCGGTGGACATCCCCGTCATCGCCAGCGGCGGCGTGGGCAAGCTCGAGCACTTCGCCGAAGGCATCATCGACGGCGAAGCCGATGCCGTGCTGGCCGCCAGCGTCTTCCACTTCGGCGAGTTCACGGTATCCCAGGTCAAGGAGTACATGCGCAGCCAGGGCATCCCGGTGCGCCTATAGAAAGGATCATCCATGCAAACCGAGCTTCCCGAGCTGAAATACAACGCCGACGGGCTGATCCCGTGCATCGTGCAGGACGTGGAAACGCGCGAGGTGCTCATGATGGCGTGGATGAACGCCGAAAGCCTGGCGCTTACGCTTGAGCGCGGCGAGACGGTGTTCTGGAGCCGCAGCCGCCAGGAGCTGTGGCACAAGGGCGCCACCAGCGGCAACACGCAGAAGATCGTCGAGCTTCGCTACGATTGCGACGCCGACACGCTTCTGGCCCTCGTGCATCCGGCGGGCCCCGCATGCCACACCGGCGCAACCAGCTGCTTCTTCCGCGCGCTGGCCAAGTTCGAGTAGGCGTTTCGCCGCCATCGCGCCCCGCGGAAAACCGAATACGCGAAAGCTTGAAGGCCGGGTCATCCCGGCTTTCGCGCGTTTTGCGCTCGCGTGTGCCCGGTCGTGCGCTTCGGGTGGTTATCCGCAGCGACTTGCTTGCGCGCACCCGGCGCCTGCGCTATCCTGCCCCTAGCTTTATTTTCTCGAAGGAAACCCTTCCCATCATCAAGTTCCCGCTTCCCATCAACGCTCTTTCTATGCGCAAAGCGGGTAACAACCCATATATATAAGGAGGAATAAGGGTGAAGTTCTTTCTGGACACGGCAGATCTAGCCGAAATCGAAGAGGCTGCTAGCTGGGGCGCGCTGGCGGGCGTCACCACCAACCCGTCGCTGTACGCCAAGATCGGCGGTAAGCTGGACGACTTCCATAACCACATGAAGCGCATCTGCGACATCGTCGGCCCGGACTGCCCGGTTTCCGCCGAATCCGTCGCCATGACGCGCGACGAGATCGTCGCCGACGGCCGCAAGCTGGCCGAGATCGCCCCCAACATCGTGGTGAAGATCCCCACCATGGTCGAGGGCCTGGCCGCCACCCACACGCTGGCAGCCGAGGGCATCCCGGTGAACATGACGCTGTGCTTCAGCGTGCCGCAGGCGCTGCTGGCCGCACGCGCCGGCGCCCGCTACATCAGCCCGTTCATCGGCCGTTTCGATGACATCTCCGAGGACGGCCTCGAGCAGGTCGGCAACATCGTCACCGCCATCAACAACTACGATTTCACGGCCAATACCGCCAACGGCGAGCAGATCGAAATCATCGCCGCCTCCGTGCGCAGCGCCAACCATGTCACGCAGTGCGCGCTCATGGGCGCCGACATCGCCACCGTTCCGTTCGGCGTGCTGAAGAAGATGGTGCAGCATCCGCTCACCGACCGCGGCCTGGACTCCTTCATGAAGGACTGGGAGAAGGTAGCTAACGCATGAGCGACGAGCAGAATGTAGCGGAGGCGCCGCAGCAGGGCGCCCCCGCGGCCGATGCGACGCCGGCTGCTCCCAAGCGCCGCCCGGGCCGTCCGCGCAAAAGCGCCGTCTCGTCGGGCAAGGCCTCTTCCGAGGCATCCCCCGACGCCGCATCCGACGCCCCGGCCGATGGGGCCGATAGCGCCCCGAAAACGCCGGCCAAGCGCCGCCCGGGCCGTCCTCGTAAGAAGGCCGCGCCCGCCCAGAAGGCCGAAGCCGCCCCTGCTGCGAAGGCCGATGACGCCGTAAAGGCCGCACCCGCCGCGAAGCCCGCTTCCGCGGCGAAGGCGAAAAAGGCGAAGGAGGCTCCCGCCGAGCCCGAGGCCGCCGCGCCCAAGGCACAGGCCGCTGAAAGCGCTCAAACCGCCGAGGCCGTGACCGGCACGCCGGCAAGGCGCCGTCCGGGCCGTTCGCACAAGAAGATCGCCACCGCGCCCGTCGCCGCTCAGGCGGCCCCTGCGCAGGACGCATCCGGCAAGCAGCAGGCCCCCGAAGCTCCCGAAACCGCGCAGGCTCCCGCCGAAGCAGCCGGCTCCGACCAGCAGGCACCCGCCAAGGACATGGCCCCGGGTCGCGCGGCACGCGCAGCGCGCACGCCGCGCAAATCGGTGCGCGCCCAGGGCGCCAACCGCGAGGGCCGCACCGAGCAGCATGAGGGCCGCGGCAAGGCCGACGCCCGCGAAGGCGCCGATCAGCGCGCCGAGGGCCGCAACTCCGGCAACGCCGGCTCCGATCGCCACCAGCGCAACGACCGCACCGATCGCAACGGCCGCAAGAACGGCAACGATCGCAACGATCGTCACCAGCGTCACCAGCGCAACAACAACCGCGAGGTGGTTCCCAGCGTCAACAAGGAGGACCTTGCCAAGCTCAAGGTGGCCGAGCTGCGCGCGAAGGCCGCCGAGCTCGACGTCGACGTGGCGGGCCTGAAGAAGGCCGAGCTCATCGACGCCGTGTACGACGCGTCCTTGAAGGCCGAGGGCTTCGTGGAGGTCGAGGGCATCCTCGACATCATGCAGGACGGCTACGGCTTCCTGCGCACCAACGGCTACCTGCCCAGCGAGCAGGACTGCTACGTGGGGCTTTCCACCATCCGCCGCAACGGCCTGCGCAAGGGCGACAAGCTCACGGGCACCACGCGCCCGGCGCGCCCCAACGAGAAGTACGCCGCCGTGCAGAAGGTGGCCACCGTCAACGGCAAACCCCTCGAGGAGCTGGGCCGTCGCGTGCGCTTCGGCGACCTCACGCCGGTCTATCCCGACGAGTGCCTGACCATGGAGCATGGCCAGACCACCATCACGGCGCGCGTCATCGACCTGGTAAGCCCCATCGGCAAGGGCCAGCGCGGCCTGATCGTCAGCCCGCCGAAGGCCGGCAAGACCACCATCCTGAAGGATATCGCCGCGGCCATCAGCGCCAACAACCCCGAGGTGCACCTCATGTGCCTTTTGGTCGACGAGCGCCCCGAGGAAGTCACGGACATGCAGCGCTCCATCAAGGGAGAGGTTATCTCCTCCACCTTCGATATGCCCACCGAAAACCACATCCAGGTTTCCGAGCTGGTCATCGAGCGCGCAAAGCGCCTGGTGGAGGACGGCAAGGACGTCGTGGTGCTGCTCGACAGCCTCACGCGCCTGGCGCGCGCCTACAACCTGGCGCAGCCCGCGTCCGGCCGCATCCTGTCCGGCGGCGTGGACTCCACGGCCCTGTACCCGCCGAAGAAGTTCCTGGGCGCTGCCCGAAACATCGAGGGCGGCGGTAGCCTGACCATCCTTGCCTCGGCCTTGGTGGAAACGGGCTCGAAGATGGATGAGGTCATCTTCGAGGAGTTCAAGGGCACGGGCAACATGGAGCTCAAGCTCGACCGCAACCTGGCCGACCGCCGCATCTTCCCGGCCATCGACCCGGTGACATCGGGAACGCGCAAGGAGGACCTGCTGCTCGATCCGCAAAAGGCCCCGCTCATCTGGGCGGTGCGCCGCATCTTGGCGAACACGAACAACACCGAGCGCGCCATGGACATGCTCATCAAGTCCTTGAAGCGCACCGACGACAACGACGAGTTCCTCATGCGCACGGCGAAAAAGGCCCAGCACAACAGTGGGAACGCAAACGCAAACCTGGAGTTCTAGGGGAGACATATACAGATGGCGACAATGCAAGACAACAACGAAACGGTTGCCTGGTCCAAGCGCGCGGTGGTCACGGCCGGCATGCCCTACGGCAACAAGCCGCTGCATTTCGGGCATATCGCCGGCGTGTTCGTGCCCGCCGACTGCTTCGCACGCTTCCTGCGCGACCGCATCGGCGCGGAGAACGTCCGCTTCATCAGCGGCACGGACTGCTTCGGCTCGCCCATCAACGAGGGCTACCGCAAACTGGTGGAGGCCGGGGAGTTCGACGGCACCATTGAGGATTACGTGCTGCGCAACCATAACCGCCAGAAGGACACGCTGGATTCCTACGACATCAGCCTGGACATCTACGAAGGCTCCAACATCGGGCATTCCGGCGAGGTCCACCAGCTTATCAGCGAGGCGTTCATCAAGAAGCTGCACGAGAACGGCTGGTTGCAGAAGCGCGCGACGCTGCAGTTCTACGACCCCGAGGCCGGCACGTTCCTGAACGGCCGCCAGGTGCAGGGCCACTGCCCCGTGCAGGGCTGCAAGTCCGAGCACGCCTATGCCGACGAGTGCGATCTGGGCCACAGCTACGCGCCTGAGGACCTGATCGCCCCGAAGTCCTCGCTCACCGGCGTCACGCCCGAGATGCGCCCGGTGGAGAACTGGTACTTCGACCTGCCGGCGTTCAACGACTTCCTGAAAAAGCACGTGGAGGCCCTTGAGGCCGACCCCGAGGTTCGTCCCATCGTGCCGCAAACCATCAAGGAGTTCCTGGCTCCGCCGGTGGTCTACATCAAAAACGAGCTGTACGATCAGTACCTGGAAATCGCCGACAAGCTGGCGCATCACCAGTACCATGAGGCCGAGAAGGGCAAGCAGTCCTTCGAGATCGAGTTCGACACCATCGACGACCGCGATGCGGCGCGCGACGTGCTTGCCGCGGCGGGCATCCGCTTCCGCACGGGCAAGGCGCTCGTTCCCTTCCGCATCACCGGCAACATCGAGTGGGGCGTGAAGGCGCCGGTCATCGACGGGCTCGAGGGCCTGACGGTGTGGTGCTGGCCCGAAAGCCTGTGGGCTCCCATGAGCTTCACCATGGCCGTCAACGACAAGATGGGCCTGCCGCGTGGCAGCTGGCGCGACTTCTGGTGCTCGGAGGACGCGCAGGTCTACCAGTTCATCGGCCAGGACAACCTGTATTTCTACGGCGTGGCCCAGCCGGCGCTCATCGAGGCGTTGCGCCCGGGCGACATCCTTGCGCCCGGCGAGACCGACACGCCCCTGCGCCAGACCAGCCTCATCGCCAACCATCACATCCTGCTGGGCAACAAGAAGGCTTCGTCGTCGGGCTCGGTCAAGCCGCCGACGGCCGACGAGCTGCTGGAGCATTACACCGTCGAGCAGCTTCGCGCGCACTTCCTGGCGCTTGGCTTGGACCAGAAGTCCGTGGGCTTCAAGCCCAAGCCCTTCGACCCCGACGAGGCGAAGCGCAATGACCCGCGCGTGGCCGACCCGGTGCTCAAGGAGGGCACGCTGCTCACCAACGTGTTCAACCGTCTGGCCCGCAGCTGCTTCTACGAGGCGCAGAAGAACTTCGAGGGCTGGATGCCGCTCGGCGAGGTGTCGCCCGACGTGCGCGAGCGCGCTCATGCCTGCATGAACGAGTACGACAAGACCATGCACAAGGCGGAGCTGCACACGGTCATGTCCATCATGGACACGTTCATCCGCTGGGCGAACAAGTACTGGACGGACAACATCCGCACCGCCGAGAAGGAAGGCGACGAGAAGCTGCGCCGTCAGGTGCTCGTGGACTGCTTCTACCTGCTGCGCGTGTGCACGCTGCTCATGCACCCCGTGGTGCCGAAGGGCTGCGAGAAGATCGCCGATTACCTCAGCTTCGAGTTCGACGACTTCTTCAGCTGGAACTTCGATTTCGAGGGCATGGACGAGCTTTGCCACGGCTCCGAGCTCGAGGACGGGCGTCATCGCATCCGCGAGCTTCCCCCGCGCTTCGACTTCTTCTCGAAGCACCCCTCGCAGTTCAAGTAGGGTTTCAAAGCACGGCATCCGATCAGGCTGGCCAGCTGCGGCAACGCGGCTGGCCGGTCTTTTCATGGGTGCGGAAAGATTGGTTTGCATATGCACGTTGATTTGTATTCCGACGGCGCCTCGCGGGGCAACCCCGGGCCGGGCGGGTACGGCAGCATTCTGCGCTTCGTCGACAGCAAGGGCGGGGTGCATGAGCGGGAGTTCTCGCAAGGGTATCGTTGCACCACGAACAATCGCATGGAGCTGCTCGGCGCCATCGTGGCCCTCGAGGCTCTCAAGCGCCCGTGCCACGTAACGCTGTACTCCGATTCCCAGTATCTGGTGAACGCGTTCAACCAGCACTGGGTGGACGGCTGGCTCAAGCGCGGGTGGAAGAACTCGCAGAAGCAGCCCGTGAAGAACTCCGATCTGTGGAAGCGCATGCTCAAGGCGAAGGAGCCCCACGACGTGGAGTTCGTCTGGGTCAAGGGCCATGCCGGCCATGCCGAGAACGAGCGCTGCGATGCGCTGGCAACCTCCGCGGCCGACGACCCGTCGCGCCATAAAGAGGACGCTGGCTTCCGCGGCTAGGTGACGGCGCAAGTCGCCGCCAAGGACGGGCAGGTGGGGCGGGCGGGATTGAATCCCCGGTTTCGCCCCACCTGTCCGTTCTCCATATATACAGGTTGCCTCACCTGGTGGTATGCCCGTTCAGTGCAAAAGGTTCCGCGCTTGTTGCCAGGGTGATACAGTGGCGTAAGCGATTTTGCAACCGAGAAGGAGGTTCGTGCATGCAACAGGAAATGAAGCTGCGCCGCCGCATCGCCGGTGGAGCGATGGCTTGCGTCCTGTCCTGCGGCCTTATGGTCCCGCAGCTGGCATTCGCCACCCCTGATTCATCTTCCAAGCAGGCCGAGGCCCAGGCGGTCCTGGCCTCGCTCAACTCCATGCAGTACAAGCTCGACCAGGCGTCGGCCGACTACGGCCAGGCGCTTGAGGAGCAGGCCCAGGCCCAGCAGTCCGCCGATCAGGCGCAGGAGCGCATCGACCAGATCAACGTCGAGATCGCCGATGTGCAGTCCCGTTTGGGCGATCGCGCGCAAAGCATGTACCGCACGGGCGCCAGCTCGTTTTTGGACCTGTTGCTCGGGTCCACGTCGTTCAGCGAGTTCGCCACGAACTGGGACCTTCTGAACAAGGTCAACGATAACGATGCCGAGCTCGTGCAGCGCAACAAGGACCTGCGTACCGAGGCCCAAGAGCAGAAGGCAACCTTCGAAGAGCAGAGCCGCACCGCCGCTGCCAAAGCCTCCGAGGCCAAGCAGATCCAGGACGAGGCTCAGGCCACCGTCAACTCCATGCAGCAGACCTATGACGGCCTTTCGGCCGAGGTTGCCACGCTGGTGGAGGAAGAGCGCGCCGCGCAGGCGGCCGCTGCTGCCGCAACTGCCCAGCAGACCGTCGACCAGTCCGCTGCTCAGGCCACCCAGCGTATGGGCATCGCCGCTGCCACCAACAACAACGCCAATGCGGGCGGCAATGGCGGTAACGGCGGCGCTGCCGATAACGGCGGTGGCGATACCTGGACCGATAACTCCGGCGACTCCGGCAACACCGGTTGGACCGATAACGGCAACCCGGGCAACTCGGGCAACACCGGCAACACGGGCGGTTCCAGCAGCTGGACGCCGTCTTACAACGCCTCCACGGGCAATGCCATCGTCGACCGTGCATACAGCTGCATCGGCGCGCCGTACGTGTGGGGCGGCGTCGGCCCTGACGGCTTCGACTGCTCCGGTCTGGTCAGCTATGCTCTGACCGGCAGCAATTCGCGCTACGGCACCACGTATACGTTCATGGGCATGTCCCAGGTCTCCGATCCCCAGCCCGGCGACATCTGCACCAGCTGGTCGCACTGCGGCATCTACATCGGCGGCGGTCAGATGATCCATGCCCCAACTTTCGGCCAGACCGTGTGCGTCAGCTCCGTGCAGTCCGACATGATCATCGTGCGCCCCTGGTAGCGCTTCTCGCTCCAGCGGCCTGTCGGCAAGCATCCAATCGGCAAGCGCAAAAGCACCTGCAGCAAACAACGAGCCCCAAGCTATCCATCAGCTTGGGGCTCGTTCGCGTTTGCGGGGACGATACCGCGTTAGCCTTCGCAGGCCTGCGTGATGAGCCTGCGCAAGGCGTCGAAGCCCTCGCGCTTCTCGCTGGACGTCACCAGCATGGGCACGTCGTCGGGCAGGGCCAGCTGGCGGCGCAGCACGGAAACCTGCTTGTTCTGCTGGTTGCGGGAGAGCTTGTCGGCCTTGGTGAGCACCACGGCGAAGGGCAGCCCCGCCTCCATAAGGAAGTTGATCATGTTCAGGTCGAGCTGCTGCGCTTCGTGGCGGATGTCCACCAGGCTGACCACCAGCGCGAAGTTGCGATCCTGGTTGAAATAGCCCTCGATCAGCTCCGCCCAGCGGCCCTTCTCGGATTTCGCCACGCGCGCGTAGCCGTAGCCGGGCAGGTCGACGAAGCGGGCGCCTTCGGTTGCGAAGAAGTTGATGGTGGACGTCTTGCCGGGCTTCTGCGAGACCTTCGCCAGGCTTTTGCGGCCGAACAGGGCGTTGAGCATGGACGACTTGCCCACGTTCGAACGGCCGGCGAACGCCACTTCCGGAAGCGTCGAGGGCGGCAGCTGCGACGAGATGCCGAACGAGCGCTCGAAGGATACGTTGTTGAAGTTCATACGATGCTCCAAATGGTTCGAAGTTGTGCTGGCACCATGATAGCGTGCTTCGCTGCGCAGATATGCCCACGTCATCGGCCGTCCGCAATAACCCCGCATGACGGCAAACGACGATTTCGAGGAAAAAGTTGCCGTTGATTGACAGAATGTCAGCCGGGCCATACTCTTTCGTACGGAGTAAAAGTTTTTGGGGTCGAACATTGCTGGATCCACAGCGGTGGACAGCGCAAGGAAGGACGAAGATCATGAAACTCAAAAAGCGCGATGGTTGGATGATTGCCGGCGGTTTTGCTCTGGGCACGCTGGGTTTGAAGGCGCTGAGCAGCTCTACGGCGAAGAAGTGCTACGTGCAGGGCGTTGCCAAGGGCCTGCAGGCCAAGGCCGCTTATCAGGACGTGGTCGAGCAGGCCAAGGCCCAGGTCGACGACATCGTGGCCGAGGCCAGCTACATCAACGAGTCCGCCAAGACCGAGCAGCCTGCGGCCGACGGCGAATAGCGCGAAGACGTCGCTATGAAATATCAGATCGCAAATGAGCTTCCGGGCCGTTTGCGCGTGAAGCTGGCGGGCCCTGTCCCGCCAGCGGACTTAGATGCGCTGTATCGCGTGCTGGGCGCATGCCCTGATATCGCGAAGTCAACCGTCTATCCGCGCATCGGCAGCGTGGCCCTGGTATACAACGCCGTCCCCGGCTCCCGCGCCCGCGTGCTCGAGCATCTTGCGGGCATCGACGCGGCAGCCATCGCCAAGGCCAAGCAAGGGTGCGGCCTCGAGCTTGCCCCGCGCTCGCATTCCCTTCTCATGGACCTGGCGTCGCTGGTTGGCTTCCATTTCATGCGCCGCTGGTTCCTGCCCGCGCCCTTGGCGGCGGCTTGGACGGTGTTCAGCTATCGCAAGTTCCTGTTCGCGGGCCTGAAGTCGCTGGCGGCGGGCCGGCTGGACGTGCCCGTGCTCGACGCGGCCGCCATCGGCATCTCGTTCGCGAAGCGCGACCCGCGCACGGCGGGGCTCACCATGCTTCTGCTCAACGTGGGCGAGACGCTTGAGGAATATACGCGAAGCCGATCGGAGGGCGCGCTCATCAACGCGCTGCTCGATCTGCCTGAAACCGCCCAGCTGGTGGAGGGCGACACCGAGGTGCAGGTTCCCTCCAGCTCCTTGCGCGCAGGTCAGCTTATCGCCGTGCGCACCGGCATGCCTGTGTGCGTTGACGGCACGGTGGTGCGAGGGTGCGCCATGGTCAACCAAGCGGCGCTCACCGGCGAGCCGCTGGCCGTGGAACGCACCGTCGGCGACGACGTGTTCGCCGGCACGGCCGTGGAGGACGGCGAGATCATCGTCGAGGTGAAGGCCAACGAAGGCCAGACGAAGCTGCGCACCATCGTCAACCTGGTCGAGCAGACCGAATCCTACAAGTCCCGCACGCAGTCGCGCATGGAGCGCCTTGCCGACCGCATCGTGCCGTGGAACTTCCTGTTGGCGGGCATCGTGGCGCTTACCACGCGCAGCCTGGTGAAGACGTCGGCGGCTCTTATGGTCGACTATTCCTGCGCGCTTAAGCTCACCGGCTCCATTGCCGTGCTGTCGGCTATGAGCCAGTCGGCTCAGGCGGGCTTCACCGTGAAGGGTTCGCAGCACTTCGAGTCCATGGCGCAGGCCGACGTCATCGTGTTCGACAAGACGGGCACGCTCACCGAGGCCGCCCCGCAGGTGGCGCGCGTGCTTTCCCTTGACGGTTGGGATGAGGACGAGGTGCTTCGCTTCGCCGCGTGCTTGGAGGAGCACTTCCCGCACCCGGTGGCCCGCGCGGTCGTGCGCGCTGCCGCCGATAAGGGCCTGGAGCACCGCGAGCGCCACGCCGAGGTGGAGTACATCGTGGCGCACGGCATAGCAAGCTCGCTTGCCGGCAAGCGCGTGGTCATCGGCTCGGAGCACTTCGTCGTGGAGGACGAACGGGTCGAGATCTCCGAGGCGCAGAAAGACCTTATCGCGCGACAGACCGAGGGCCTTTCGCCGCTCTACCTTGCCGTGGACGGCAGGCTCATGGGCGTCATCGGCGTGCAGGACCCGCTCAAGGCCGGCGTTCCCGAGGCCATCGCCGAGCTTCGCCGTCTGGGGCTTTCGCGCGTCATCATGCTCACGGGCGACAACGAGCGCACTGCGGCGCGCATCGCCGCGCGAGCCGGCGTCTCCGAGTTCCACGCCAACCTGCTTCCCGAGGATAAGTACGCCTTCGTCGAGGGCCTCAAGGCGCAAGGCGCGCATGTGGTCATGGTCGGCGACGGCGTCAACGACGCCCCGGCGCTGGCGCTTGCCGACGTGGGCATCGCCATGGGGCAGGGCACCGCGGTGGCGAAAGAGGTGGCCGACATCACGCTCACGGGCGGCCAGCTCGGCTCCATCGTGGCGTTGCGCCGCATGAGCGAGGGCCTCATGGGCCGCCTGAACGGCAGCTTCAAGGAGGTCATGGTCATCAACTCGACGTTGTTGGCGGCCGGCATCGGCGGCGTCATCTCCCCGCAGATGTCCTCGCTTCTGCATAACGCGTCCACCGTCGCGCTGTCCATGCGCAACGGCAAGCGTTACGACGCATAGGCCCGTCGAGAGCCCGCGGGCATCGGCCGATTGGCGGTCATGCGTCTAGTGCCGGAGCCCGATGGCGTTCGACGGCCGATGGGCGGCCGCGCGCCTAGGGCCCGCGGCCTCGCTTCCAGAAAGGAATTTTCGAACTCAGCCGGACGTGTACGGCTGAGTTCGATAACGAAAGCGAAGTGTTCGGATGAACTTGCGAATCAAGCTTAGGTAGCGGGTTCGTGAAGGCCGCACCAAATTTTCGACGCCCCCGTTGCAAACGCCCGGGGGCGTTGTTATAATCCGAGGGCTGTTTTATCACACATGCGTGTGCGACCCTTCCCGCTAGTGGCCGAAATCGGTTGCGGGTGAAAGGGGATGACCGCACGCAGAGGACTAACGAATGGAGAGTGTCATGGCAAAGATCAGCATTCAGACCCTGCTCGACGCAGGCGCGCACTTCGGTCACCAGAAGCGTCGTTGGAACCCCAAGATGAAGCCGTTCATCTTCGGCGCCCGCGGTGACATCTACATCCTGGACCTCAAGCAGTCCCTCATGGGCATGGACCAGGCTTACACCTTCGTCTCCAACGTCGCCAAGAACGGCGGCTCCGTCCTGTTCGTCGGCACGAAGAAGCAGGCCCAGGAGGCCGTCGCCGACGCCGCCAACCGCTGCGGCATGCCCTACGTCAACGCCCGTTGGCTCGGCGGTATGCTCACCAACTTCGTGACCATCCGCTCCCGCGTCACCCGCATGGAGGAGCTGGAGGCCATGGAGGCCGACGGCCGTATGGCGCTGCTGCCGAAGAAGGAGCAGATCCTGCTGCGCAAGGAGCTGTCCAAGCTGCAGCTCAACCTCAACGGCATCCGCAACATGAAGCGCGTCCCCGACGCCATCTTCGTGATCGACACCAACCGCGAGGAGATCGCCATCCGCGAGGCTCATCGTCTGAACATCCCCGTGGTGGGCACGCTGGACACCAACTGCGATCCCGATGACGTCGAGTACGGCATCCCGGCAAACGACGACGCCATCCGCTCCGTCAAGCTGCTGGCCGACTTCATCGCCGACGCCGTCGTCGCCGGCACCGGCGCTCCCGTTTCCGCTGAGGAAATGGCCGCTCCGGCCGAGGCCGAGGCCGCTCCGGCCGCCGAGGCTGCCGCTCCTGCTGCCGAATAAGCACGGGGCCTAACCCACTGGTGTTGCACGCCGTCGGTCCCCGTAGGGCGGCCGACGGCGTTCGAGGTTATTAACGGCGGCGCTCAGGCGTCGCCGCAACAAGGATAGAAAGGATCCAACGTGGCTGCTATCACCGCTTCCATGGTCAAGGAACTGCGCGAGATGACCGACGCCGGCATGATGGAGTGCAAGAAGGCGCTCGTCGAGGCCGATGGCGACATGGAGAAGGCCGTCGACGTGCTGCGCACCCGCGGTCTGGCCGCTGCCGCCAAGAAGGCCGGCCGTGCCACCAACGAGGGCACCGTCATGACCGTTCTGGCCGATGACGCCAAGTCCGCCGCCGTCGTCGAGCTGAACTGCGAGACCGACTTCGTGGGCATGAACGAGAAGTTCAAGGCCTACGCCGAGAAGCTCGGCCGCGCCGCCCTGGCCGCCGAGGCCGCCGACGTCGAGGCCCTGCGCGCCTCCACCTTCGAGGGCGAGCCCGTCGAGGACATCCTCACCGACGCCATCCACGTGCTGGGCGAGAACATCCAGCTTCCTCGCGCCACCACCATCAATGCCGGCGGCATCGCCTCCTACATCCACGGTGGCGGCAAGATCGGCGTTCTGGTGACCTTCGACGTCGAGGGCATCGACCCCGCTTCCGAGGGCTTCCAGGCTTACGGCCGCGACGTTGCCATGCAGGTTGCCGCCGCTTCCCCGGTGTCCGCCAACCGCGAGTCCGTGCCGGCCGAGGTCGTCGAGCATGAGATGGGCATCTACAAGGCTCAGGCTGCCGAGTCCGGCAAGCCCGAGGCCATCCAGGAGAAGATGGCTACCGGCCGTATGGAGAAGTTCTACAAGGAGAACTGCCTGACCGAGCAGGCCTTCGTCAAGAACCCCGACCAGTCCATCAACCAGTACACCGACGAGTGCGCCAAGAACCTGGGCGGCACCATCAAGGTGACCGGTTTCGTGCGCTGGGCTCTGGGCGAGACCGCGTAACCTACGCTTTCGCTAAAGAGTCAGCGAATCGCTGAACGCTTCGGGCCGCTCATGTAACCTGCATGCCGCCTATATGCCACTGCATCAGCTTGATGCCTTTCGGCTTTGGCGCCTGCAGGGCACGGGGCGGCCCGTTTCCCGTTTAAGGGCATCTTCGCTTTCACGCGCCCGTGAATGCGTTGATACGTTTGCTTTCATCGTGAAGGCCCGCCTTGCGCGGGCCTTCGCTTTATAATGGGCTTTCGCAATCTAGTTCATCCAGGGGGGTTTGCATGTCTGAGAAAGAGATCATCGTCGTCGAGGGCAACAACGTCCTTTCCGGCGAGGTGAGGGTTTCCGGCGCGAAGAACTCGGCTTTGAAGCTCATCGCCGCCTCGCTTTTGGGCCAGGGCGCCTCAACGCTGCACAACGTGCCCCTTATCAGCGATATCGTCGTCATGTCGGAGGTGCTCGAGTGCCTGGGCGCCACCGTCGAGCGTGACGGCCACACCATGGTCATCGACACCGCCCAGGTCACGTCCCACGAAACGCCCTACGAGCTGGTGTCGAAGATGCGCGCGTCCATCAGCGTGCTCGGTCCGCTGGTGGCGCGTTTCGGCCAGGCGCGCGTGGCCATGCCCGGCGGCTGTCAGATCGGCGCCCGCAAGATCGATATGCACCTGGTGGGCCTTGAGGCCTTGGGCGTGGAGTTCACCGTGGACCATGGGTATCTGAACGCCCACACGCCCAACGGTCTGCACGGCGCCGATGTCACGCTGGAGTTTCCCAGCGTCGGCGCTACCGAGAACTGCCTCATGGCCGCCGTCACCGCCCATGGCACCACGTGCATCGAGAACGCCGCGCGCGAACCCGAGATCGTCGATTTGGCGAACATGCTCAACGCCATGGGCGGCAAGGTTACCGGCGCTGGTTCGTCCATCATCCAGGTGGAGGGCGTGCCGCTGGAAAGCCTGCATCCCTGCGAGCACACCACGGTGGGCGATCGCATCGAGGCCGGCACTTTCTTGGCGGGCGGTGCACTCACCGGCGGCCCGGTCACGGTGCGCGGCATCGACCCGTCGTACCTGCATATGGCCATCATGAAGCTGCGCGCCATGGGCTGTTGCGTCGAGGCGGGGGAGGATTGGGTCACCTGCAGCCGCAACCAACCGCTGCAGCCCACCGATATCCAGACGCTTCCGCATCCGGGTTTCCCCACCGACCTGCAGGCCCAGTTCATGCTGCTGTGCAGCCTTGCCCACGGCACCTCCATGGTCACCGAGAACGTCTTCGAGAACCGCTTCATGTTCGCCAGCGAGCTGGCGCGCATGGGCGCT
Source organism: uncultured Senegalimassilia sp. (assembly GCF_934636665.1). Taxonomy (GTDB): domain Bacteria; phylum Actinomycetota; class Coriobacteriia; order Coriobacteriales; family Eggerthellaceae; genus Senegalimassilia. The sequence goes on along the minus strand of NZ_CAKUAT010000001.1, from coordinate 133,676 downwards.
GATATCACCATCGAGGACCATCATGCCCTCGTGCGCGGCGTCAACGACCTGCAGGGCACCGACGTGTCCTCCACCGACCTGCGCGCCGGTGCGGCATTGGTGTTGGCGGGCATCGTGGCCGAAGGTGAAACCCGCGTGCACAACATCAAGCACATCGATCGCGGCTACGAGGACTACTGCGGCAAGCTCTCCCAGCTTGGCGCCAACGTAACGCGCCGTCAGGTTGGCGCGGCCGAATAGCCGGACGGGAGCGCCATGGTCAGGAAACGCAAGGACATAACCCAGATCAACTCCAAGCTCACTTCGCGTCGCATGCGCAGCGCAACCTTGGGCACGCACGTCCCCAAGGTGCGCCCGGCGCACATGAACGCCGACCAGGTGGGCTTCTCCAGCCCGCGTAGGCAGAAGCGCGCGCAGCGCGGCTACGTGAGCAACGTCATGCCCAGCGCCCAGGGTCCGCGAAGCCGTACGGGTTACGCCAGGGGGCTCGAGTTCTCGCCGGGGGTCAAGCGCCGCACGCTCGCAAAGCGCGTGGGCATCGCCGTGGCGGTGGTGGCTGTGTTGGCGGCCGTGGCCTACGGGGTGGGCTCGTTCACCCTTATGGGAAGCCTCAACGACAAGCTGGCGCTGAAGGATTCCGATGCCGAAAAGGCGCTTACGGCCGTGAAATCCGGCGACCCTTTCTACACGCTCGTCGTGGCGGAGCTGGATACGCCGGGCATGCCGAACTCTGCCGAGGGCCCCGATGCGCTTGCCCTGGTGCGAACCGATTCCTCGGGCAAAAACGCCTGCATCATCAGCATTCCCGCCGACGTGCAGGTGTCGCTGAAGGACGGCAAGTATTACCCCATCAGGCAGGCAAGCGTGCGCGAAAGCGATGCCAGCCTGGTCAGCGCCGTGGCCAACTTCGCCGACGTGAAGATTTCCCATGTGGTCAAGATCGACGCAGCCGGCCTTGTGCAGCTGGTTGACACGCTCGGCGGCGTAGATGTGGACCTTTCCGAAGAGGTTGACGACCCCAACGCCGGCAGCGTGTACCTGCCCGCCGGCAGCCAAACCCTCACCGGCGAGGGCGCCCTTACGCTGGCGCGCGCCACGAACTTCGAGTCGCCGCGGCAGACCCAGGCCGAGAACCAGCGCAAGCTGCTTGAAGCGGTGTCGCTGCGCATGGTCTCGGGGGGCAAGTCCAGCTTGGTCGGCCTGCTCGACCAGCTGCAGGGCGCCTTCGGCACCGACATGGGCTCAAGCGATGCTCTGTCCTTGGCCGAGAGCCTCAAGGGTATGAGCGCCGATTCCGTCACGGGCGCCCTCGTGCCCGGCTACGTCACGCAAAGCGATGGCCAAGATGTGTTCGCGGTGTCGAACTCCTCATGGTCCGAGATGATGGACCGCGTCGACTCGGGGCAGGAGCCCGCCGAGCAGACGCAGGCGGCTACCACCGATCCGGGCAGCTTCACCATCACGCTGAAAAACGGCGGCGGCATCACGGGAGCGGCGGCCTCCATGGAGTCGACGCTCACCTCGAAGGGCTTCAAGGTTTCGGAGACGGGCAACACCGACACCTCCGTGTACAACGAAACGCTGGTCATCTACAACACCAGCGAAGCGCAGCCCGCTGCCCAAACCGTGCTCGATGCCATGGGGGTAGGTCGCTTGGTGCAGAACACCGGCGCCTATTCGTTCGGCACCGATGTGCTGGTCATCCTCGGCAAGGATTGGAAACCCTCATCGTAACCCCATCCAAACGCCCGATGGCCCCATCGGGCGCTGTGGTAGAATCGCTCATGATGAACAAAAGACCGAAAGGCAAAGGAGAACCTCATGGTTGAGAAGACCGATGTTGCAGCAGTGCTCGAGCTCATCCGACCCAGCCTGCAGGCTGATGGCGGCGACGTGAAGCTCGTCGACGTCGACGAGGACGGCGTGGTCACCGTCGAGCTGCAAGGCGCTTGCAAGGGCTGCCCCATGTCCCAGATGACGCTGGCCAACGGCGTCGAGCGCATCCTCAAGGAGCGCGTGCCCGGCGTCACCCGCGTGGTGCCGGCGGTCATGTAAGCAGGTAAGCACCAGGTAAGCAGGCGGAGAAGGGAAGCGGAAAGCATGAAGTGTTGGGAATTGCGCGGTTGCTACGAAGATGCCGAGATGAACGGCCGCTGCCCGCATAACATTCCCGGCGAACCGTGCCCCGCAGATTGCCACTTCGCCGCCTGCTTCCGTCCCACGCACGTGGTGTGCACCGATTTCGGCAAGCTGCTCAATCCCAGCCGCGATTTCGACGCGGCGGCCAAGGAGATCTGCCGCTTCTGCGAGTTCTTCCTGGAGCACGGGCCGAGCACGGCCGATCGTGCAAGCGAAGGCCCCACCCGTCAGGGTAACCCGAACAGGTTCTTGCTCTAAAGGCGTTTCGGTGGAGGCCGTGAACATACATGCCGCATGCCCTAGCTGCGGATGCGGCGCATTCGATATGGCGCGATACCGCGCCATCATGGTATTGGGCCCCGAAACAGCCCTGTTCGCCCTTGATTGCCCCAAATGTGGCGCGCAGGTTCGGCTGTTGCGCACCATCCCCGGTCCGCTTCGTGAAGAGGTTAGGGCAAGCGCTCAACAGGTTGGCGCAGGGGGCTTGAACTAAGGTATCCTTTTCTCCGTTCGACTGCTATGGAACGGAGCTTTCCCCATGTTAAACGAAATATATCGCATGCTCGACCCGGTGGCGTTCGCTATCGGGCCTTTTGTCGTGCGCTGGTACGGCATCGCCTATGTCGCCGGCTTCGTGTGCGCGGCGCTTGTGCTGTGGCAGGTGGCGAAGCGTTGGAAGGTGCGGGTGGATGCGGACAGCCTGCTCACCGTGGTGCTGTGCGCCATCGTGGGCGTGATCTTTGGGGGACGTTTGGGCTACGTCCTCGTCTACGGCGACGGCTACTATTTCTCCCATCCCGCCGAGATCTTGGCGTTCAACCACGGCGGCATGAGTTTCCACGGGGGCCTTATCGGCGCGCTGCTCTCGGGCATCGTGGCGGCGCGCTTCACTGGCATCCCGTATCTCACGCTTGCGGACATGGGCTGCATCGCGGCGCCCATCGGCCTGTTCTTCGGCCGCTGCGCCAACTTCGTGAACGGCGAGCTGTGGGGCGCCCCCACCAGCTTGCCGTGGGGCGTGGTGTTCGGCGGCACGGCGGGCACCATGCCGCGCCACCCCTCGCAGCTCTACGAGGCCCTGCTCGAGGGCATCGTGCTGTTCTGCGTGCTGTATGCCCTGTCGCGAAAGCGGCCGCCGCGCCCGCAGGGGACGTTTTTAGGCGTGTTTCTGGTTGGCTACGGCCTATTCCGCTTCCTCATTGAGTTCGTTCGCCAGCCTGATGCGCAGATCGGCTACCTGTGGGGAGGGTGGTTGACCATGGGCCAGGTCCTCAGCGTGCCGCTTATGGTGGCGGGGGTGTGCGCCCTTGTTTATGCCGTTCGCGTCAAGAAACCGCAAAAGGGGCTTCCAGAAATGGTACAAAGTTAGTATCATATAGCTATGCAACAGACGGGCTGCGGGAGCGTAACGGGTTGGCGAACGTCCACCCGCGCACCTTCCGCTCGCGCTGGGCGTTTCTATACTGAGAGCAACGGCACCCCGGGGGTTGCCGTTGAAACCTGAGAGGGGTTTACCATGGACGTCAAATTCTTCAAGTGCATGCACTGCGGCAACGTGGCCATTAAGCCGTTCGACCAGGGCGTGCCCATGTCCTGCTGCGGCGAGCAGATGGTCGAGCTCCGCGCCAACGACACCGACGCTGCAATGGAGAAGCACGTGCCGCAGGTCGTCGTCGACGGCTCCGCGGTCAACGTGAAGGTCGGCGAGGTCGCTCATCCCATGACGCCCGAGCATCTGATCACGTTCATCGTGCTCGTCACCGAAAAGGGCTACCAGATCGCGCCGCTCACCGCTCAGGATGCCCCTGAGGCAACCTTCGCCCTGGCAGCGGGCGATGCGCCGGTGAAGGCATACGAGTACTGCAACCTCCACGGCCTGTGGGTCAAGGAGATCTAAGATCTAGTCCTAACGCGCAAGAAAGACGGACCCGCAGCGGCGTGCTGCGGGTCCGTTTCGTCTCAGCGTGCGAATCTGCCTGATGCGGGCTTTCCCGCATCGCCTCCGCCGCGCCAAGAGACCGGCGGGGCGCATTCGAGTGCCAGCGCGCAGTCATTCGCCTCGCTTCCGTTGTTGGCAGCGATTACGCATATCGCGCTATGCTTTCTGGCTTGGTGCAAGCCGCTGCGCTATGCCTGGCGGCACTTCGGCCTTTTGGTCCTTGACACATCGTCGAAGCTCTTCCTACACTTGAGATATCTATTGCGGTCTGGCAAAGCTGAATTCTGCACAGCTTTGCGCATTGGCGTCTGCCCAATTCGCCGTGCGGCCGCTTCAAACCCTTTCTGCATAGGTAAAGACAAAACGCAGCGCGCATTTGCCGTGCTGTGCTTTGCTGTGCGGAAAACCAAGGAAAGGAACACCATGGAGAACGAAACCAAGAAGCATCGCTTCCGCGCCGTGGCGGTTGCCGCGCTGGCGCTCACGCTGTGCTGCGGCCTGCTGGCGGGCTGCTCGTCGAACGGCTCCTCGCAAGCCGGCTCGGATAGCTCCGCAACCAAGCAGGCATCCGGCGACTTCCAGTCCAACATCATGTTCTGCGGCTCCACCTCGCTGTATCCCATCATCTCCTCGCTGGCATCTTCGTATACCGACGAGTACGTGAAGTGGAACAAGGTGGATTCCAGCTTCCCGGAGAAGAACATCTCCATCTACGTGGCGCCGGGCGGCTCGGGCGTCGGCGTGAGCGCGCTTGAAGAGGGTACGTGCGACTTCGGCATGGTCGCCCGCACGCTGAAGGATTCCGAGAAGGAAGCCCTGGGCGATTACAAGGAGTACGAGGTTGCCAAGGATGCGCTGACCGTTTCCGTGAACGCCGAGAACCCCCTTGTGTCCACGATGGACGACATGTCCACCGACACCATTCGCAAGATCTTCGCCGGCGAGATCACCACGTGGGACCAGGTGGACGCCTCCCTGCCCGCTGAGCAGATCCAGGTGTACATCCGCGACCTGTCCGGCGGCGCCTACGAGGTGTTCCAGAAGTCCGTTATGGGCGACAGCAAGGTGACCGACTCCGCCACACAGTCCGCATCCATGACCGAGCTGGCCACCAACATCGCCAACAACAAGTGGGCCATCGGCTATGCCGGCTTCGGCGCGTACAACAAGGCCAATGCCAACGGTCAGAAGCTGGTCGCCATGAAGGTCGACGGCGTCGAGGCAACCGAGGCCAACATCATCTCCGGCGACTACAAGATCCAGCGTCCGGTCATGTTCGTGGGCGTGGGCGAGCCGAGCAGCTCCGAGCAGGCCTTCATCGACTACATCTTCTCCGATGCCGGCATCAAGGTCATCCGCTCCAACGGCTACATCCCGTCGTTCACCGCATAACGAATCGCAGAGTTAGAAGAACATGCGATATGTTCCCTCGATCCGCCCGCACCGTGTGCGGGCGGATCGTTTGCAAGCAATCTCGATAACGGTTCTGTGCGTTTCCTGCGCGGCGGCGTTGGCGTGGGTGGTGCTCACCGTGGCGGTGCAGGCGTGGCCTGTGGTCGGCGAAGTGGGCGTTGGGGCGTTTTTGCTCGGCAGCGACTGGATGCCCGTCGATTTCGGCGGTGGCGCATCGTTCGGCATCGCGAACTTCATCGCCGCCACGCTGCTCACCTCGGCCGTCGCCCTTGCGATGGCGCTGTTCGTCGCCATCGGATGCGCCCTGTTCCTGTCGTGCTCGGCGTCCACGGCGCTGCGCACCGTGCTATGCGGGGCCATCGACCTTCTGGCCGGCATCCCCTCGGTCGTGTACGGTTTCGTGGGGCTTGAAGTGCTGGTGCCCGCGTTCATAGACGCAGGCGTGCCTTCGGGCAATTGCATCCTGGCCGCAAGCATCGTGCTGGCCGTCATGGTGCTGCCGTATATGGTGTCCACTATGACCGAGTCGATGGTCGGCGTGCGCGAGCGCTATCTGGAGGCGTCGCTGGCGTTGGGCGTGAGCCGCTGGTGGGGCGTGTATGGCGTGGTCCTGCCGGTTTCGCTGCGGCTTATATGGCCGAGCGCCATGATGGCCTTCGCCCGTGCCATGGGCGAGACCATGGCCGTGATGATGGTGGCGGGCAACGCCAATCTGTTCCCTACGTTGTTGGGCAAGGGCGAGACCATCGCCTCGCTCATCGCGCTTGAAATGGGAACCGCGGCGGCGGGGAGCACGCACATGCATGCGTTGTTCGCTGCAGGGTTCGTGCTGCTTGCCATCGTTTTGGCCGTCGACCTTGCTTGCGTGTGCCTGCAGCGCGCTTTGACGCGCCGCGTCTCGCGCACTGCGTTCGCAGGTTCGTGGGTGCTCGGCCGCGCCGGCGGCGCGGTGGTGCGCGTTTGGGCGCTTGCCGCAACGGCCGTCGTAGGCGGCGCCATCGCATTCCTGTTCGGCTACGTGTTCGTCCAGGGCGCGGGCTGCATATCGTGGGAGTTCATCACGCAAAGCCCGTCCGGCGTCGTGCTCGGCAGCGAGGGCGGCATCTTCCCGGCTATCGCGGGCAGTGCCTGGTTCACCGGGTGCGCGCTCGTCATCGCGGTCCCGTTGGCGGCAAGCGTGGCGGTATGGCGCGTGTTCCTCTCGCGCCGCGCGTGGGCGCAAAACCTCATGGGGCGCATCATGTCCGTGGCGGGTGGCGCGCCGTCCATCGTCATGGGCCTGTTCGCCTATGCCGTGCTGGTTCGCGATGCGGGTCTTGGCCGCTGCGTGCTGGCGGGCGGCGTGGCGCTTGCGCTCATGATCATCCCCTTCATCGAGGTGCGCATGGAGAAGGCGTTTCGCGAGGTTCCCGGCAGCCTGCTTAGCGCCGCGTACGCGCTCGGCTGCTCGAAAACGTATGTGCTGCGCACGCTTGTCCTGCCGTATTGCCGCGGCGAGCTGTTGGGGGCGGTCGTGCTGGGCGGATTGTATGCGCTTGGCGCTGCGGCTCCGCTCATCTTCACCGGCGGTGTGGCCTTCGCGCCCGTGCCGACGGGCATCGACCAGCCCGCCATGTCGCTGCCGCTTCATCTGTATCTCATGTTGGCGCAGGGGACCACCATCCCGCAGGTGTACGCGACGGCGTTCGTGCTCATGGTGCTGGTGCTTGTCTGCAACGTGCTGGTTTCCGGTTACGCATATATAAGGAAAAGGCGGTGGATGCGGTCGTGAGCGACGAGAACATCCTTGAGGTGCGCGGCTTGAGCGCATGGTACGGGAAGCGTCAGGTTTTGCGCGATGTGGATCTTAATGCTTCGGTGGGCCGGGTAACCGCCATCATCGGCCCATCGGGTTGCGGCAAGTCCACGTTGCTGTCGTGTCTGAACCGCACGCTCGAGCTTGTCCCGAAGGCGCGTTGGACGGGGGAGGTGAAGCTGTCCGGCCAGGATATGGCCGCGCTCGACGCCGACGCCGTGCGCTCTCGCGTGGGCATGGTCATGCAGAAGCCCACGCCGTTCCCGTTTTCGGTGGAGCGCAACATCACGTACGCCTTGCGGTACCGGGGCATCCGCAAGCGCAGCGAGCTTTCGCGCATCGTCCGCGAGCAGCTTTCCGTCGTCGGCCTGCTCGACGAGCTGGAAGGCGACGTTTCACGCAGCGCCTTGGAGCTTTCAGGTGGGCAGCAGCAGCGTCTGTGCATCGCGCGCGCCCTGGCCACGAACCCGGCCGTGCTGCTTCTTGACGAGCCGTGCTCGGCGCTCGACGTGGCAAGCAGCGCCCAGGTCGAGGAGGTGCTTACCCGCGTGAGCGCTCAAACGGCGGTTGCGGTGGTCACGCATAATCTGGCGCAGGCGCGCCGCATCGCCGATAACGTCGTGTGCCTGCAGCAAGGCGAGGTGGCATGGTGCGGAAGCGCCCGCGACCTGTTCGAGAACCAGCGGGAATCCGTGCTCGAGCCCTTGTATGGCGGGGAGCTGCTGTAGCTTACGGCGTTCCGGGCGATGTAGCGTCCGCATGATGCTCGCTGCCTTTCCGTGGAGGCCTGTGCGCTGAGTCTAGCGCAAAAGTGGGGTTTTCCGATTGCCGAGGAATCGCAGCCGTTTAGCGGTATAGTTTTCGTATTTACGAGACGAAACGCAACGGTAAGGTGGCTGCATGGCAAAGCGAACGAAGATCGTGTGCACCCTTGGCCCGTCCGTCGACAGCGAGTCGACGCTCAAAGGGCTGATCTGCGCGGGTATGGATATCGCCCGCTTCAATTTCTCGCACGGCTCGCATGATGAGCAGCGTGCGCGCATGGACCGTTTGCGCAAGGTCCGTCGCGAAATGGATAGCCCCTGCGCCATCTTGCTCGACACGAAGGGCCCGGAAATCCGCACGGGCGAGCTGGCGGGCCATAAGCCGGTGCAGCTTATGGCGGGCAACTCGTTCACGTTCACCGAGGCGGCGGTCGAAGGCAGCGATCGCGTGGTCAGCCAAACGTGCAAGGGCCTGGCCGATGTCGTTTCTCCCGGCACGGTCATCCTGGTCGACGACGGGCTCATCGAGCTTGCCGTCGACGGCGTTGAGGGCGGCGACATCCATTGCACCGTGCAAAACTCCGGCATGCTCGGCGAGCGCAAATCCATGAACCTTCCCGGAACATCGCTGCCCCTGCCGGTCATGACCGACCAGGATCGCGCCGACCTGCTGTTCGGCATCGAGCAAGGCGTCGACTTCATCGCCGCGTCTTTTATCCGCGATGCCGCGGGCGTGCGCGAGATGCGCGCGTTTTTGAACGAGCACGGCGGCTCCGACATCATGTTCCTCTCGAAAATCGAATGCCACGAGGCCGTCGAGAACATCAACGAGATCATAGAGGCGTCCGACGGCATCATGATCGCCCGCGGCGATTTGGGCGTGGAGGTTCCGGCATATAAGGTGCCGCACATCCAGAAGGAGATCATCCGCGCCTGCAATCGCGCGTCGAAGCCCGTCATCACGGCAACGCAGATGCTCGATTCCATGATCCGCAACCCTCGTCCCACGCGTGCCGAGGTGGGGGATGTGGCCAACGCCATCTACGACGGCACCGACGCGGTCATGCTGTCGGGCGAAACGGCGTGCGGCCAGTACCCGGTTCCCGCCGTGCAGATGATGGCCCGCGTCGCCGAGGCAAGCGAGCCGTACCTGTTCGACGAGCGCTTCCCCGATCGTACGCGCGTCGCCGCGCGCGTGGCTCTGGCCGTGGGCCTTGCCGCCGTGCAAACCGCCGAAACCGTCAACGCCGCCTGCATCGTGGCGCCCACCATGTCGGGCCGTACGGTGCGCTTGGTGTCCAATCTGCGTCCGCGCGTTCCCATTTACGCGGTCACGCCGTCGGAGCGCGTGATGCGCCAGCAGCAGATCCACTGGGGCGTCGTGCCCATGCTCGGCGATGTGCAGGGCGATATGCGCAGCGTCGTGGACAACGCGCGCGATGCCGTGGTGTCGAAGGGCCTTCTGCGCCCGGGCGACGTTGCCGTGTTCACCGCGGGCGATCGCTCTACCAGCCCCGTGGTGTCCAAGGGCCCCGACGGCGCGGAGTCCGTCGCGGCCACCAACGTCATGTACGTGGTGCAGATCCGGGAAAACGATACAACCAAACAAAAGGGAGGGAAGTAATGCCGCAGCAGCGTTACTACCTCGCCATCGACATCGGGGCGTCAAGCGGGCGCCACGTGCTCGGTAGCGTGAACGGAAACGGCGTCATCGAGCTCGAGGAGGTGCACCGCTTCGACAACGTGCAGGTGCGCCGCCGCGGGCACGATTGCTGGGATATCGACATGATCTGGGAAAACATCCTGATCGGCCTGGAGAAATGCCGCGAAGCCGGCAAGATCCCCGAGACGATCGGCATCGACACCTGGGGCGTGGACTTCGTCTTGGTCGATGCGCAGGGCCGGCTTGTCGGCGACGCGGTGGCGTATCGCGACGTGCGCACCAGCGATGTCGCCGCCGATGTCGATGCGGGCATCGGCCTGGAGAGGCTCTATCGCGTCACGGGCATCCAGCGCCAAGCGTTTAACACGGTTTACCAGCTTGCGGCGCTCTCGCGCGAGCATCCCGAGGAGCTTGAGGCGGCCGATCGCTTCCTCATGGTGCCCGAATACCTGAACTACCTGCTCACGGGCAACATGGTCAACGAATACACCAACGCCACCACCACGAACCTCGTCAACGCGCGCACCTGCACGTGGGATCCGTTCGCGCTTGAGGCGGCGGAGGCCCCCGCGCGCCTGTTCGGCGACATCGCCATGCCCGGTACGGTAGTGGGCGGGCTTACGCCCGAGGTGCAGCAGCGCGTGGGCTTCGACGCCCAGGTCATGCTGCCCGCCACGCACGACACGGGTTCGGCGTTTCTGGCGGTGCCCGCGCGCGACGCGCAGGCGGTCTACCTCTCAAGCGGCACGTGGAGCCTGCTCGGCGTTGAGCACGAAGGCCCCATCACCTCCGATGCCAGCAGGTATCAGAACTTCACGAACGAGGGCGGCTACTTGAAGCGTTTCCGCTTCCTGAAGAACATCATGGGCCTGTGGATGATCCAGTCCATCCGCCGTGAACTCAACGGCGTCAGTTACGTCGCCGGCAAGGGCGCCGAGCTCAAGCGCGCCGCGAAAGAGGTCGGCTTCGGCGAGCTGGCGGATGCCGCGCGCGCCGAGCAGCAGCTGCATCCCGACGCCCCCGTCCCGCACGTCAACGTCAACGACGACCGCTTCTTGGCTCCCGCGTCCATGATCGAGGAGATCAAGACCGCCTGCCGCGAAACGGGCCAGCCCGTTCCCGACACCGTCGGCGAGCTGATGCGCTGCGTGTACGAGAGCCTGACGGGCTGTTACGCCGATTCCATCAACGAGCTGTCGGCGCTGACCGGCCGCACGTACACCTCCATTAACATCGTCGGCGGGGGATGTCAGGACACTTACCTTAATGAGCTGACGGCCCGTGCATGCGGCATCCCCGTGTTCGCCGGCCCCATCGAGGGCACCAGCCTGGGAAACCTCATGGTGCAGATGATCGGCGACGGCGTCTTCGCCGACCTCGACGAGGCTCGAGAGGCCATCCGCCGATCGTTCGACGTGGTGGAATACCAGCCTGAATAACCCGTACGCGCAGGGCCGCCGCGCGTCGGCCCTGCGCATCCGAATCGGTTCACCGCCGCATCGCGGCTTGAACATATCCATTCATCCAAGATAGGAGCGCATATGAGCACAGCTTACGAACTGGCACGCGAGGCATACGCCGCCGAGGGCATCGACACCGAGGCGGTCCTGGCGAAGCTGGCCGGCAAGGCGATCTCTGTCAACTGCTGGCAAGGCGACGACGTCATGGGCTTCGACCAGAAGGACAACGCGGCTTCCGGCGGCATCATGACCACGGGCAACTACCCGGGCCGCGCCCGCACCTTCGAGGAGCTGACGGCCGACTTCGAGAAGGCGTGCAGCCTCATCCCCGGCAAGAAGCGCATCAACCTGCATGCCAGCTATGCCATCTTCACCGACGAGAACCCCTGGGTCGACCGCGACCAGATCGAGTACAAGCACTTCGAGCCCTGGGTGGCTTGGGCCAAGGAGCACGGCTACGGCATCGACTTCAACCCCACGCTGTTCAGCCACCCTATGGTCAAGGAGGGCCTGACCGTCTCCTCTCCGGACAAGGACGTGCGTGACTTCTGGATCCGCCATTGCATCGCCTGCCGCAAGATCGCCGAGCGCATCGGCGAGGAGCTTGACGACATGGTGCTCAACAACTTCTGGATCCCCGACGGCCTGAAGGACCACCCGGCCGACCGCTACGGCATGCGCGAGCGTCTGCGCGACGCGCTCGACGAGATCTACTCCTTCGACACGCCGCACGTCATCGACGCCATGGAGCAGAAGGTCTTCGGCATCGGCGTGGAGGGCTTCACCACCGGCAACCAGGAGTTCTACGTGTCCTATGCCGCGAAGAAGGGCGGCAACCACGTGGTGCTCATCGACGCCGGCCACTTCAACCCCATGGAGAACATCGCCGACAAGCTCTCCAGCCTGCTGCTGTTCTTCCCGTACGTGCCGCTGCACGTCACCCGCTCCATGCACTGGGATTCCGATCACGTGGTGCTGTTCGAGGACAACATCAAGGAGATCGCCGGCGAGATCGTGCGCTGCCCGGGCGGCTGGGACAAGGTCATCATCGGCCTCGACTTCTTCGACGCGTCCATCAACCGCATCGGCGCTTGGGCGACCGGCACCCGCGCCATGGAGAAGAGCCTGCTGTTCGAGCTGCTGCAGCCTGTCGAGCGCCTCAAGGAGCTGCAGGATACGTACCGCTTCTCCGAGAAGATGATCGTCACCGAGCAGTTCAAGACCATGCCGTTCGGCGCCGTGTGGGACGAGTACTGCCGTCGCGAGGGCGTGCCGACCGATGGCGGGCTGTGGGAGCCCATCAAGGCCTATGAGGATGAGGTGCTCTCCGGCCGCGCATAGGCGATCAGCCCTTACATGCAATGAAAGCAAGCGGCGGGCGAGGATCTGCATCCGAGCCCGCCCGATCCGCGTCGAAGTTCCCGGCGCATCATCGAAAGGCAGGAACATGGGTATTTTGGATAGCGCCCAGGACGTGCTGGGCCGCGGCGCTCAGGCCGCGCAGGGCGTGCTCGACAAGGGCGTCACTGTCGCCAAGGGCGCCGTCTCGGGCGTGGCCGTGGAGCAGCAGCCGTTCATGAAGGCGTTCGTGCGCCTGTGCACCGACGGCTGGGACCAGGGTTGGCACGAGCGCAACGGCGGCAACCTGACGTACCGCCTGACCGACGAGCAGGTGGGCGCGTGCCGCCCGTTCTTCTACGACAACCCCTCCAGCTGGGTGTCCATGGGCGTGCAGGCCGACAATCTGCGCGGCGCGTTCTTCGCCACCACCGGCTCGGGCCGCTACATGCGCAACGTGCAGCTCGACCCCGCCGCCAACGTGGGCATCGTCGAGATCAACGACGCCGGCGATGCGTGGCGCATCGTGTGGGGCCTGAAGGACGGCGGCGTTCCCACCAGCGAGTTTCCCACGCATTTCATGAACCACAGCGTCCGCGTGGCCGCCACCGACGGCGCCTGCCGCGTGATCTACCATGCGCATCCGCAGAACGTCATCGCGCTGTCGTTCGTCATGCCGCTTGACGCGCGCACCATCACGCGCGCCCTGTGGAAGGCCATGACCGAGTGCATCGTGGTGTTCCCGAAGGGCGTGGGCGTCGTGCCGTGGATGGTCCCGGGCGGCTCCGAGATCGCGCAGGCAACCTGCGAGCTCATGAAAACCTACGACGCCGCCATCTGGGCGCAGCACGGCCTGTTCGTGTCCGGCCCTGATTTCGACACGGCGTTCGGCCTTATGCACACCATCGAGAAGGCCGCGGCCATCTACGCCGAGGCGCGTATGCTCAACGGCGGCAGCGATGAGTTCCTCAACACCATCACCGACGACGGCCTGCGCGCCATCGCCCGCGATTTCAAGCTCGACATCAATGAAAGCTTCCTGGACTAGCGCAGCCGCCGGCCATAGGAACAAGTGAAAGGCGGATCGATCATGGCAATGTCTCAGGAGCGCAAGGGCACCATCGCGGTGTCGTTGACGAACTTCCTGGATTCGGGGTGCATCGTGGCGTCGTCGGTGGCGCTGACGGCATGGGCCGCGGCATTCGGCTTCGGCTCGATGTGGACCTCCATCTTGGGCGCCATCGGCGCGAACGCGTTCGGCGCCGCCGTCGGCGCGCTTATCGGCGGTTTTCTGACCGACAAGTACGGGCGCACCATCATCTACCGTTACAACCTGCTGGTGTATGCGATCGGCGTGGCCATCGCCATGTGCGCCATGAACCTGCCCATGGTGGTTGTGGGCGTGGTGCTCTCCGGCCTGTCGGTGGGAGCGGGCGTCCCCGCATCGTGGAGCTACATCTCCGAAACGTCCACGTCCACCAAGCGCGCCGCGAACATCGGCATCAGCCAGTTCGCATGGAGCTGCGGGCCGGCCATCATATTCCTGCTGTCTTTGGCCCTGTCGTTCGTGCTCCCCGGTTTCGCGGCCGATGGCAAGACGCTGCTGCCCGCCGGAACCTACGGTCCCTTCGACGGCTTGCTGTCCACGCGCATCCTTTTCCTGGTGCTGCTCGTGGTGGCGCTCGTCGCATGGAACCTTCAGCGTCAGCTGCAGGAGTCCAAGGACTGGGCGGAGAAGCAGGCCGAAACGGCCGAGCACGAGTCGTTCGGCCGCATGATGGCCAACGCGCTGAAGAACCCCGTCAACGTCAAGACCATCGTGTTTTTGGTGGCCGTGTACCTGACATGGAACCTGGCGGCGGGCACCAACGGCCAGTTCATGCCGTATCTGTACGCCGCAGCCGGCAACATCGATTCGGTGGGGCAGAGCCTGCTCGGCGTGGTGCAATGGGTGCTCGTGGCGGTCTGCTCGCTGGCGGTGTTCTCCAAGCTGGGCGATAAGGTGCCGCATCGCGTGCTGTTCGGGGCATCGGCGCTGTTGGCGCTTGCCTCGTGGGTGTGCATCGCCATCTTCGGCGCGGCGCTCAACAACGGCACCACCGATTCCATGGGCTGGTGCCTGTGGGCCTACGTCATCCTGTGGGGCGTTTCGGCCGGCTTCTCGGCGCAGTGCTTCTATGCGCTGTGGGGAACCGAGCTGTTCCCGACGCGCTACCGTGGCGGTGCTCAGGGCATCATGTTCTTCCTGGTGCGCGCGGCCCTTGGCATCTGGTCGCTCGTAGGCGTCGGCGCCATCATGGGCGATATCTCCACCAACCCGGCGGGCTTCTTCCCGGCTGCGCTCATCATGTGCGCGGTGCTGGTGGTCTCGCTTGTGGTCGGCGTGGTGTGGTGCCCGAACACGCAGGGCAAGACGCTCGATCAAATCACGGAAGAGCGTTACGGCAAGCTGCAGTAACTTTTTCGCGCATGCCCGGGCGAGCCGCTCGGGCATGCGCGTTTCGCGGCGCATAACGTGCCGGCAGGGAAGGGGCTCGAAGCCTCTCGTCCGTCCCGGCGCCGCCGCAAGCTCGGGCATGCTCGTTTCGCGGCGCGTGCGCGCTGTGCGTGCAAGGGTCGGGAAATCCCCGGGTCCGTGCGCGATTGCGTGCCCATATCCTCAACGGTAATGAAAGGAAAAGGCGATGACCGTACGTAAAACCGCCGAAGGCCGCACCATTAGCGGCTTCAAGATGAAGCTGTATCCGGGGTTCGCCGAGGAGTATGAGCGCCGTCACAACGAGCTGTGGCCCGAGATGGCCGATATGCTCCACGAGTACGGCGGACATAACTACAGCATTTTCATCGACGAGGAGACCAACATCCTGTTCGGCTACATCGAGCTCGACGATCCCGAGCGTTACGCGGAATCGGCGGAAACCGAGATCTGCCGGAAGTGGTGGGACTTCATGGCCAGCGTCATGGAGACCAACGCCGACAACTCGCCGGTAAGCGTCGATCTGCCGTGCGCGTTCCATCTGGATTAGCGCGCTTCGGCGTTGCGCCTCGCAGCGGGTGCGGGTTTGGCTGACATCCAGGCGCCTGACAGGCCCGCAGCGCCGCCGGATCGGCATGGACGAGGCCCCGCAAGCGCGAAGCGGCTCGACAGCATCGCGGAAATCGTGATAGAGGGAAGCCCGCAAGCCTCTCTCCATATCAATAGGTAAGCGCCCGCAACTTGGCTTGTGTGCAGGTTGTGGGCGCGCTTCGTTCAAGCAGGTTTTCCTTGAAACAACTCGCGCAGGCTCGTATAATGTCCAGTTGCGTCTGGTGACTTATGGATACACCCGGGCGCGTGGATTGACGGAGTCGGTGCGTTCGGCCTCAAACGAGCGTGCTTGGGCAATCGCCACATCCACATCTGTAGGAAGGATCTCCGGTGCATGGTGAGGCATGCGAGCGGAAATCCAGATGGAAAGGTTTGAAATGGGAGTCAAACAGTACAGGCCGACTAGCCCCGGTCGTCGCTTCCAGACGGTTTCGGACAAGGCCGAAATCACCTGCGACAAGCCGGAAAAGTCCCTGCTTGCGCCGCTGAACAAGAAGGCGGGTCGCAACAACCACGGTCACATCACCGTCCGTCATCAGGGCGGCGGCGTGAAGCGTCGTTACCGCATCATCGACTTCAAGCGCAACAAGGACGGCGTGCCTGCAAAGGTCGCTACCATCGAGTACGACCCGAACCGCTCCGCTCGTATCGCTCTGCTGCACTACGTTGACGGCGAGAAGCGCTACATCCTTCACCCGAAGGGTCTGAAGGTCGGCGACATGATCGTCAGCGGCACCGATGTGGACATCAAGCCCGGCAACGCAATGCCGCTGTCCTGCATCCCCGTCGGTACGCTCATCCACGCTGTCGAGCTGCAGCCCGGCCGTGGCGCCGCGCTTGCCCGCTCCGCCGGCACGAGCATCCAGCTGATGGGCAAGGAAGGCAAGTACGCCATCCTGCGCATGCCCTCCTCCGAAATGCGCCGTGTGCTGCTCACCTGCCGCGCCACCATCGGCGAGGTCGGTAACGCCGAGCACTCCAACATCACGATCGGCAAGGCCGGCCGTAATCGTTGGCGTGGCATCCGCCCGACGGTTCGCGGTACCGTCATGAACCCTGTGGACCATCCCCACGGCGGTGGCGAAGGCAAGAACAAGACTTCTGGCCGTCACCCTGTCAGCCCCTGGGGCGTTCCGACCAAGGGTCATCGTACGCGCAACCCGAAGAAGGCCTCTAGCCGCCTGATCATTCGCCGTCGCAAGAAGTAGCGCTAAGCGTTAAGGAGTAATAGTGAGCAGAAGTTTGAAGAAGGGTCCTTTCGTTGAGCCTCGCCTTCTTGAGCGCATCGAGAAGATGAACGCGGCCGGCGAAAAGAACGTCATCAAGACCTGGTCCCGTGCCAGCACCATCTTCCCCGAAATGGTGGGCCACACCATCGCGGTGCACGACGGTCGCAAGCACGTGCCGGTTTACGTTACCGAGTCCATGGTCGGTCACAAGCTGGGCGAGTTCGCCCCCACGCGTACCTTCAAGGGTCACGCAGCCGACAAGAAGAAGCGATAAGAAGGGGTGAATCATGGAAGCTAAAGCAATCGCACGTACCGTGCGCATGTCGCCCCGCAAGGCACGCATCGTCGTCGACCTGATCCGCGGCAAGTCCGTCCCGGCTGCCCGTGAGATCTTGATGTTCACCAATCGCGCAGCCGCCGAGGTTGTCGAGAAGACGCTGAACTCCGCTGTGGCAAACGCTGAGTACCAGCATCATGTGCGTCCGGAGACGCTGGTCGTGAAGACCGCCTTCGTTGATGAGGGCCCCACGCTCAAGCGCATCCGTCCCCGCGCTAAGGGTTCCGCTTCGCGCATCCGCAAGCGCACCTGCCACATCACCATCATCGTCGCTCCGCGAGAGGAGGCATAAAGTCTATGGGTCAGAAGGTAAGCCCTACCGGGTTCCGCCTCGGTATCACCGAAGAGTGGCGCAGCCGTTGGTACGCCGACAAGGATTACGCCCAGAACCTGGCAAACGACTTGGCCATTAGGAAGTTCCTGGACAAGCAGCTGGCCCGTGCCGCCGTCTCCAAGGTCGAGATCGAGCGCGCAGGCGACAAGATCAAGGTCATCGTCACCACGGCTCGCCCGGGTGTCGTGATCGGCAAGAAGGGCGCCGAGATCGACGCTCTGCGCAAGAAGCTTGAGAAGGTCGCCAACGGCCCGGTCAACATCGAGGTCGTCGAGGTCAAGCGCCCCGAGCTGGACGCCAACCTCATCGCCCAGTCCGTTGCCGAGCAGCTCGAGGGCCGCGTCGCTTTCCGTCGCGCCATGCGCAAGGCCGTGCAGTCCGCCCGCAAGTCCGGTGCCAAGGGCATCCGCATCCAGTGCGCCGGCCGCCTCGGCGGTGCCGAGATGAGCCGCCGCGAGTGGTACCGCGAGGGTCGCGTGCCGCTGCACACGCTGCGTGCCAAGGTTGACTACGGTTTCTGCACCGCCCGCACGCAGATGGGCGCCATCGGCGTTCAGGTGTGGGTGTACCACGGCGAGGTCCTACCGGGCCAGAAGGCTCCGCAGCCTCAGCTCGAGGGCAGCTCTCGCCCGAACCGTTCCCGCCGCAACGACCGTAATGATAGGGGGCGCAAGTAATGCTCGTACCTAAGCGTGTTAAGCACCGCAAGGTGCAGCGCGGTTCCATGAAGGGCCGTGCAAAGGGTGGTACCCGTCTGAACCACGGCACCTGGGGCATCCAGGCCCTGGAAGCACACTGGATCACCAACCGTCAGATCGAGGCCGCTCGTATCGCCATGACCCGTTGCATGAAGCGTGGCGGTAAGGTCTGGATCACCATCTTCCCGGACAAGCCGATCACCAAGAAGCCGGCTGAGACCCGCATGGGTTCCGGTAAGGGCAACCCCGAGGCTTGGGTCGCGGTCGTCAAGCCCGGTCGCATCATGTTCGAGATCGACGGCGTCGACGATGCCACGGCCAAAGAGGCGCTCCGCCTTGCAATCAACAAGTTGCCCATCAAGTGCAAGATTGTGACCAAGGAAACGGAAGGGCAGGAGTAAATGAAAGCAGCAGAGATTCGTGAGCTGTCTGCCGACGATCTGCAGGCCAAACTCAAGGAAGCACGCGCTGAGCTTTTCAACCTGCGCTTCCAGATGGCAACGAGCCAGCTTGACAACACCGCACGCGTGAAGCAGGTCAAGAAGGACATCGCTCGCATCCAGACCGAGATGCGCGCCCGTGAGCTGAGCGCATAAAGGAAGGTTTGATAACATGAGCGAAGAGCGTAATACGCGTAAGGTCCGCCAGGGCATCGTGGTCAGCGCCGTTAACGACAAGACGATCGTCGTCTCCGTCGCCGAGCGCAAGCCGCATCCGGTGTACAAGAAGATGATGACGACCACCAAGAAGTTCCACGCGCATGACGAGAACAACGAGGCTGGCGTCGGCGATACCGTCACCATCATGGAGACCCGTCCGCTGTCCAAGATGAAGCGCTGGCGTCTGGTGGAGATCAACGAAAAGGCGAAATAGCCCTTTCCTCTTATCCCATCAGATTACCGATTGAAAGATAGGTTGAAGCAATGATTCAGATGCAAACCATGCTCGCGGTCGCCGACAACTCCGGCGCTCGCAAGGTGCAGTGCATCAAGGTCCTGGGCGGCTCCAAGCGCCGTTACGCGGGCCTGGGCGACGTGATCATCTGCAGCGTCAAAGAGGCTATGCCCAACGGTGCTGTCAAAAAGGGTGACGTCGTGCGCTGCGTCGTTGTGCGCGTGAAGAAGGAAGTTCGTCGCGCTGACGGCAGCTACATCAAGTTCGACCAGAACGCCGCCGTCCTGATCGACGCCAACGGTGCGCCGCGCGGCACGCGTATCTTCGGGCCCGTCGCCCGCGAGCTGCGCGAGAAGAAGTACATGAAGATCGTGTCCTTGGCACCTGAGACGCTGTAAAGGGGGTTATTCGCAATGAACAGCATGAACATCAAGAAGGGCGACACCGTCCGCGTTCTGTCCGGCAAGGACAAGGGCAAGGAGGGCCAGGTCGTTCGTTCTCTCCCCAGCAAGCAGCGCGTGGTCGTCGAGAAGGTGAACATGGTCAAGAAGGCCATGCGCCCCACTCAGCAGAACCCGCAGGGCGGCATCATGTCCGTCGAGGCTCCCATCCATGTCTCCAACGTCATGGTCGTCTGCCCCGAGTGCAAGCAGCCCACCCGCGTGTCCCACCGCGTGAACGAGGCCGGCAAGAAGGTCCGCGTTTGCAAGAAGTGCGGCAAGGACATCGATAAATAGTTTTGTTGAAGGCGGCCCGCCTTTGCGCGGGCCGCGTTTAGAATATGACCCTGGCCATATAAGACCAGGGACGCAGGGTCGGAAATCCTGTGTTTAATTCATCGAAAGGAAATCGCATGACTACTCCTCGTCTCAAAGAGAAGTACAAGAACGAGATCGTCAGCAAGCTCAAGTCCGAGCTGGAGATCGCCAACATCAACAACGTTCCGCGTCTCGAGAAGATCGTCGTGAACATGGGTGTCGGCGCCGCCGCCTCCGACCACAAGCTGCTTGATGCCGCCATGAACGATATGCGCATCATCACCGGTCAGCAGCCCTGCATCACCCGTGCCAAGAAGTCCATCGCAGGCTTCCATGTTCGCGAGGGCCAGGCCATCGGCTGCAAGGTCACCCTGCGTGGCGACCGCATGTGGGAGTTCCTGGATCGTCTGCTGGCCGCAGCTCTGCCGCGCGTCCGCGACTTCCGCGGCATCTCCCCGACCAGCTTCGACGGTCGCGGCAACTACACGCTCGGCATCACCGAGCAGCTGATCTTCCCCGAGATCGAGTACGATAAGGTCGACCGCACCCGTGGTATGGACATCACGTTCGTCACCACCGCCGGCAACAACGAGAACGCCTTCGCGCTGCTTTCCGCGCTCGGCTTCCCGTTCAAGGACCGCGACTAACCCTTTTGTTTGACCGTAAGGATGGCCGGCCAGGTCATCCTGCAGGCAGTTTAAAGCCCGCCTTCCCGGCGGGCTTGGAAACAAGAAAGAAGGATTTGCATGGCAAAGAAATCGATGATCGCCAAGAGCGAGCGCGAGCCGAAGTTCTCCACGCGCCAGCACAATCGCTGCACGCGTTGCGGGCGTCCGCGCGCTTACTACCGTAAGTTCGGCCTGTGCCGCGTGTGCCTGCGCGAGCTGGCCAACAAAGGCGAGCTGCCCGGCGTGACCAAGGCTTCCTGGTAGGCCCCAACACAAGGTACGTACGGGTGTGCCACGGTTCAGGCGGGGGTGCTAAGGGCGCCTATCCGAACCGAACCGATCGGCTCATCACGAACCAAAGGAGAAACTTACTATGACCATGACTGACCCTATCGCAGATATGCTTACGCGCGTGCGTAACGCTAACTCTGCCGGCAAGGCTACGGTCTCCATGCCCTCCAGCAAGAAGCTGGTCGAGATCGCCCGCATCATGCAGGAAGAGGGCTATGTGGCCGGCTACGAGGTTGTCGAAGGCGAGCCTCGTGCCACGCTCGAAATCACGCTGAAGTACGGCGAGAAGAAGGCCAAGACCATCCGCGGCATCCGCCGCATCTCCAAGCCGGGTCTGCGCATCTACGCCGGCAAGGACGAGCTGCCCCGCGTTCTGGGCGGCCTCGGCACTGCAATCGTCTCCACGTCCAACGGCGTGATGACCGACCGCGACGCCCGCAAGAAGGGCATCGGCGGCGAGGTTATCGCGTACATCTGGTAGGAAAGGAAGGGATAGGTTTATGTCTCGTATCGGCAAGCAGCCCGTTACCGTTCCTGCCGGCGTCGACGTGAAGATCGACGGCCACATCGTGACGGTCAAGGGCCCCAAGGGCGAGCTCACCCGCGAGTTCAACCCCATGATGACCATCAGCCAGGAAGGCGAGGAGATCATCGTCTCCCGTCCTGACGACTCCCGTGAGGCCAGGAGCCTGCACGGCCTTACCCGCACCCTCATCCACAACATGGTCGAGGGCGTTTCCGCCGGTTACCAGAAGAAGCTGCAGCTGGTCGGCGTCGGCTATCGTGCCGCGCTGAAGGGCAAGGACCTGGAGATGCAGCTGGGCTTCTCGCATCCCGTTCTCATGGAGTGCCCTGAGAACATCACGTTCGAGGTTCCCAGCCAGACCGAGATCGTCGTCTCCGGCATCAGCAAGGAGCAGGTCGGCCAGGTGGCCGCTAACGTCCGCGCATGGCGCAAGCCTGAGCCTTACAAGGGCAAGGGCATCCGCTATGAGGGCGAGCATGTCCGCCGCAAGGTCGGCAAGGCTGGCAAGGACTAAGCGCGCAAGCGTAACTGAACGAAGGGATTACCATGAATAAGCTTCAGAAAAAGCAAGCTGCGCTGGCCCGTCGCCATCGTCGCGTGCGCGGTAAGATCTCCGGCACGCCGGAGCGTCCCCGTCTTTGCGTGACGCGCAGCAACAACAACATCTACGTGCAGTTCGTCGACGACGTTGCGGGCAAGACCCTGTGCGGCGTTTCCACCCTGGGCCCTGATTTCAAGGCCACGGGCAAGAACGGCGCTAACGTCGAGGGCGCTACCGCTCTCGGTGAGATCGCAGGCAAGAAGGCTCAGGAATGCGGCATCACGGAAGTCGTTTTCGATCGTGGCGGCAACCTGTATCATGGGCGCGTCAAGGCTCTGGCCGACGCTGCTCGTGAAGCCGGTCTGAAATTCTAGAAGGGGTTTAGTCTATGGCTCGCAACAAGCAAGAGAACGCCGCAGCTCCCGAGCTCGAAGAGCGCGTCGTTTACATCAACCGCGTGTCCAAGGTCGTCAAGGGTGGTCGCCGTTTCGGTCTGACCGCGCTGGTGGTCGTGGGCGACCGCAACGGCCACGTCGGCATCGGCATGGGCAAGTCCCAGGAAGTGCCTACGGCCATCAAGAAGGGCGTGGAGGACGCAAAGAAGAACATGTTCTCCGTGCCGCTGACCGACGAGAAGACGCTGCCGCATGAGATCATCGGCGAGTTCGGTGCCGGTCGCGTTCTGATCAAGCC
This sequence comes from uncultured Senegalimassilia sp., assembly GCF_934636665.1. Classification (GTDB taxonomy): domain Bacteria; phylum Actinomycetota; class Coriobacteriia; order Coriobacteriales; family Eggerthellaceae; genus Senegalimassilia. The sequence goes on along the minus strand of NZ_CAKUAT010000001.1, from coordinate 111,108 downwards.
TGCTGTTCCCGGTACCGGCGTTATCGCCGGCGGCGCTGCACGTGCCGTCCTGGAGCTGTCCGGTGTGGAGAACGTCCTGTGCAAGTCTCTGGGCACCGACAACGTCATGAACGTCGTCAAGGCCACGGCCGAGGGTCTGAAGGAAATGCAGTCTCCCGAGTCCGTCGCCGAGCGTCGTGGCATTTCCGTTGCCAAGATTTACGGCTGGAAGGAGTAACCAATGTCCGACGCTAAGAAGACGCTGCGTCTTACGCAGGTGAAGAGCTCCATCGGTTACAAGAAGGACCAGGCTGCAACGCTGAAGGCCCTGGGCCTCGGCAAGATCGGCCGCTCCATCGACCAGGTCGACAATGCCAACATCCGTGGCATGATCTTCAAGGTGAAGCATCTCATCAAGGTGGAGGAGCTGTAAAGTTCCCAAGTTGCCACCTTGGCATACTTACCCGTCTCGGGTAAAATTTTCGATTGGCGTGTCGGCTTCCGGCGCGCCAATCGGCTGTATTGGAAGTTTGCTGGCGGCGAGCTGCCAGCACCGGGCGGGAGCCCGGTAAGCTATCTGCAAGGAGAAAAGAATGGAACTCAAGGACCTCAAGCCCGCAGAGGGCTCTCGTAAGAACCGCAAGCGCGTCGGCCGCGGCCACGCTGCTGGTCAGGGCAAGACCGCCGGCCGCGGTATGAACGGCCAGAAGTCCCGCTCCGGTGGCGGCAAGGGCGCCGGCTTCGAGGGCGGCCAGACCCCGCTGGCCCGTCGTCTGCCGAAGCTGCCTGGCTTCCGCAACATTAACCGCGTCGAGTACCTGCCCGTCAACGTCTCCCGTCTTGAGGAGAACTTCGAGGCCGGCGACGTCGTCGACGGTGCTTCTCTGAAGGCCAAGGGCATCATCAAGCATGAGGACGCCCTGGTGAAGGTTCTCGGCGATGGCGACATCACCAAGGCCCTGACCATCAAGGTCGACAAGGTTTCTGCCTCCGCCAAGGCGAAGATCGAGGCAGCTGGCGGAAAGGTCGAAGAGCCTTGCTAAGCTCTATCATCGACGCGTTCAAGGTTCCCGAGCTGCGCAAGAAGATCTTGTTCACGCTGGGTATCCTTGCGCTCTATCGATTCGGTTCCTACGTGCCGGTTCCGGGCATCCCGTTCCACGAGTTCGCTGACTCGTTCCAGGATTCGGGCGTGTCCATGACCATGCTGGACCTGTTCACCGGCGGCGCGCTTTCGAACTTCTCGGTATTCTCGCTGGGCATCATGCCCTACATCACCGCATCCATTATTATGCAGCTGATGCAGGGCGTTATCCCGGCGGTGGGCCGTTGGGCGAAGGAAGGCGAGACCGGTAGGCGTCGCATCACCCAGGTCACGCGCTACCTGACGCTGGCCCTTGGTCTGATCAACGCCATCGGTTACCTGCTGTTGTTCAAGTCCCCGCAGTACGGCGTGGTGTTCTCTTCCGAGGTTCCCGAGATCGTCACCGACATTCTGGTGGTGTTCACGTTGGTGGCCGGTACCGCGTTCATCATGTGGATGGGCGAGCTCATCACGCAGCGCGGCGTCGGCAACGGCATGTCGCTCATCATCTTCGTGAGCATCGTCAGCCGTGTGCCTTCGGCCATCTTCTCTTCGGTGAACCTGACCACCGATACCGGAATGGGTATCGCCATCACGGCGCTCATCCTGGCAGTGGTGCTCGTGTGCATCCCCGCGATCATCTTCGTGGAGCGCGCACAGCGCCGTATCCCGGTGAACTACGCCAAGCGCGTGCAGGGTCGTAAGATGATGGGCGGTCAGTCCACCTACATTCCCTTGAAGGTGAATGCGGCGGGCGTCATCCCGATCATCTTCGCAAGCTGCCTGATTTACTTCCCGGCTCAGCTTGCGGCTCTGTTCAACGTGGGTTGGTTGACGGCTTTCGCCGATGCTATTTCCACGGGTTGGGTGAACTGGATCCTCACCATCGCGCTGATCGTCTTCTTCGCGTATTTCTACACCTCCATGGTGTTCAATCCCGAGGAGACGGCGGACAACCTGCGCAAGCAGGGCGGCTTCATTCCCGGTGTGCGTCCCGGTTCCGCTACCGTGACCTATATCAAGAACGTGCTGCATCGCGTTACGCTTCCGGGTGGCATCTTCATCGCGGTCATCGCGGTCGTGCCGACTATTATCTTCTACTTCACCGGCAACACGCTTATCCAGGCGTTCGGCGGTACTTCCATCCTGATCATGATCGGCGTTGCGCTCGATACCATGAGCAAGGTTGAAAGTCAGTTGAAGATGCATAACTACGAGGGTTTCTTCAAGTAAGGAAACCTTGCAGTTACCGATAGGGAGGGCCTTCGGGCCCTCCCTTTTTGTTATCATGGGAATTGCATTATCTGCATATCTCGAAAGGATTGCTTCACCATGAACATCGTGTTGCTGGGCGCCCCGGGCGCCGGTAAGGGCACGCAGGCTGCCAAGCTGGTCGAGGATTGCGGCCTGTGCCATATTTCCACGGGCGACATCCTTCGCGCTGCCGTTAAGAATCAGACCCCCCTGGGCGTTAAGGCCAAGGGCTTCATGGACGCCGGCGAACTGGTTCCCGACGAGCTGATCATCGACCTGATGAAGGAGCGCATCGAGCAGCCTGACACCGAGAAGGGCGTCATCCTGGACGGTTTTCCGCGTACCACCACGCAGGCTGTGGCTCTTGACACCATGCTGGCCGAGCTGAAGCGCCCGCTGAACGCCGCTCTGCTCATCGATGTCGACTTCGAGGTCATCGTCAAGCGCCTGACCTCCCGTCGTATGTGCAAGGAATGCGGCCACATCGGCTCCGTCGCCGACGCTTCTTGCCCCGCATGCGGTGGCGAGATGTACCAGCGCGACGACGACAACGAGGCCACGGTGCGCAACCGGCTTGACGTTTACGAGAAGTCCACGGCTCCGCTGATCGACTACTATCGCGGCTGCGATCTGCTCGTGTCCATCGACGGCGACCGCGACGTCGACGTTGTCTACGCTGATGTGAAGCAGGCTTTGGGTCTGTAGCATCTGCAATAAAACGTGCATATTGCTTGAGAGGGAGGGGTGAAACTACCCCTCCCTTTGCTTATCCCGTATAATGTTTCGCCGTATGCCTACCATGAAGCAGAACATATCCTACTGGCACCAGCAGCTTATGCTTAAGCATGGCGCTACGGTAAAGCACGTCTTGAAGAGCGCCGTGCTGTTGATACTTGCGGCTTTGGTGCTGGAAACTTTCGTGTTCAACTTCAACTACTTCCGCACGGCTGGCTACCACACCACCAATCTGGATAATCGCTTGGCGCTGACGAAGACCCTCGATAACCAGTACCGCGTCACCGAAGTCAATCACGTCATCGAATTCAAGAACCTCAACTCAGAGGTTCATAACGTGTGGTTGAACTTCGATTACCGGCAACCCGCACAGCAGCTGAAGGTGAAGATCCAGTTCACCGACGAGGCTCACAGCACTTACTTCGATTCTACCGAGTACACGGTGGGTGTTCCCGAGGTAGACGTCAACACGCTGTGCGATCAAAGCGAGTACATCAATCTGAACACCACGGGGCTAGTGACCAATCTTAAGATCACCATCACCGGCGAGGATATCAACTACCCGGTGAAGCTTTCCGATGTGTCCATCAACGCGCGGGAGCCGTTCCTGTTCAACCAAACGCGTTTCTTGTTCACTCTGGGCATTTTGTCGCTTGCATTCATCTTCCGTCCGAAGTCGGCCATCTACCGCATCGGCATCGTTCGCAATCCTCGCAAGTCGAAGGCCGCGCTGATCACGGCCGTGGCTATCGAGATCGTACTGCTCAGTTCCTATCTGTTCATGGGCTCGAACTTGGTTGGCGTCGCCACAAGCACGTACAATTCCGGCTCGTGGGATGGCGCCGGCATCGCCAACACGTTCAAGGTCGGCGGTGAAAACGCACAGCAATATGCCGAGCTGGCCAAGTCTATGGCTCATGGGCGGTTGTACTTGGAGGAAACCCCTCCCCAGTGGCTCCAGGAAATGGATGACCCTTATGACAAGGGCGCTCGCGATGAGTTGCAAAAGGAAACGGGCGAGGAGTACCTGTTCGACGTTGCCTACCATGATGGGCATTACTACGTGTACTTCGGCGTGGTTCCCGTGCTCGTGTTCTACTTGCCGTTCTATTTGCTCACTGGCTCGAATTTCCCGACGGCCATCGGTGTGCTCATAGCCGTCATCATGTTCGTGCTGGGCTGTTCCGCTTTGCTTGACAGGTTCGCACGCTATCACTTCAAGCGCGTCAGCCTAGGCTTGTACCTGTTGCTGCAGATTCCGCTGGTCATGTGCTGCGGCATCCTGTATTTGCTGAAGTTCCCGACCTTCTACTCGCTTCCCATTTCCATGGGCTTGGCGTTCTCGGTGTGGGGCTTATACCTGTGGATGCGCGGCCGTGCGGCGAAGAGCCCTTGTGGTTGGTATCTGGGCGGAAGCCTGTGCATGGCCCTGGTTGTTGGGTGCCGTCCGCAGCTGATCGTGCTGTCATTGGTGGCGTTTCCTCTGTTCTGGCGCAAGTACATCACGAAGCGGACCATTCTCACGCGTAAGGGCGCAATCGAGTTCGCGTGCTTGATGGCGCCGTACATCGTGGTGGCGGCGGGGCTCATGCTATACAACCATGCTCGTTTCGGCAGCTTCACCGATTTCGGCGCGAACTACAACCTGACGGTCAACGACATGACCAAGCGTGGTTGGAACATCGGGCGTTTGGCTCCGGCGCTGTTCGCATACTTCCTGCAGCCGCCTTCCATGACTGGCGTGTTCCCGTTCCTGCAGCCTGCTCCGTTTGAGACCACGTACCTGGGGCAGACCATTAAGGAGGTCACGTTCGGCGGCGTGCTGGCATGCCTTCCCATCCTGTGGATCCTGCCGTTCTCGCGCCGTATCCTGGCATTGCGCTTTAAGACGCGCTCAACGCGAACCATTGCGGGCGTCATCATTGCTTTGCTGTTCGGCGGCGTGGTGGTTGCGCTGATGGATGCGCAGATGGCGGGCATTTTGCAGCGCTACTACGCGGACTTCAGCTTCATGTTCCTGGCGGCATCGGTGCTTCTGGCGTTCATCGTCAACGAGAACCTCAGGCCCGGGTCGACGGCCCAGGTGCTGCTTATGAAGGGACTTTTGGCGCTCGTCTGCATCTCGGTGCTCTACATCGCGCTGATTTGCTTCGTTCCGGAGACCGGATGGTTCTCCGATATCTACCCCTGGTCGTATCAGGACATCATCGAGACGGTGCTGTTCTGGACCTAGGCGGCAGCGTGCGGCGGGCGGCCGTTGCACGCGCACATTCCCATTATCAACCCAGACTGATTTTCAACGGCGAAAGAAAGGGCATCACATGCAACTGTTCATCGAGGAGACCTACGAGGATATGAGCCGCCGCGCGGCGGATCTGATCGCCGCCCAGCTGATCGTGGACCCGGCTTCCACGCTCGGCCTGGCCACCGGCTCCACGCCCATCGGGCTGTACGCCGACCTGGTGGAGGACTTCCAGGCCGACCGTATCAGCTTCGAGCAGGTCACCACGTTCAATCTGGACGAGTACCGCGGCCTGTCTTCCGAGCATGACCAGAGCTACCGCTACTTCATGCAGAAGAACCTCTTCGACCATGTCGACATCGACCCCGAGGCCACCAGCGTCCCCGACGGCGCCAACCCGGATGCGCAGGCCGCTTGCGAGTCTTACGAGCAGGCCATCAGCGAGGCAGGCGGCATCGACCTGCAGCTGCTGGGCTTGGGCCACAACGGCCACATCGGCTTCAACGAGCCCTGCGACGAGTTCCCCGTGCGCACCCATGTGGTCGAGCTGACGGAGAGCACCATCAACGCCAACAGCCGCCTGTTCGAGTCCATCGACCAGGTCCCTCGCGAGGCCTATACCATGGGCATCGGCACCATCATGAAGGCGCGCGCCATCCTGATGGTGGCCAGCGGCGTCGACAAGGCGCAGATCGTTCGCGACGCGTTCTTCGGCCCCGTCACCCCGCAGGTCCCCGCGTCCGTGCTGCAGCTGCACCCCAACGTCACCGTTGTGGTGGACGCCGAGGCCGGCTCGCTGCTGTAAGGCGTACCGGTGCCATAATCGATAACACATTCGAAGGGCTTTCCGCACAAGCGGGAGGCCCTTCCATATTTGAAAGGAGCATGCGGATATGCGCATTGCAAACGGCAAGGTGTTCGATGGTCAGTGCTTCCGCGAGCGCGATGTGTTGGTGGAGGGGCAGACCTTCTCCCGCATCGAGGCGTCGGGAGCCGAAGCGTGCGGTGTTGGTGACGCCGACGATATCCTGGACGCTTCGGGGTGCTATGTGATCCCCGGTCTGATAGACGTGCACTTCCACGGCGCCATGGGCCACGATTTCTGCGATGCATCCGATGAGGGCATCTCCGTCATTGCGGCTTACGAGGCAAGCCGGGGCGTGACCTCCATCTGCCCGACCACCATGACCCTTCCCGAAGAGCGCCTGGCACCCATCGTGGCCAGCGTTGCCGCTCACGAAACCGCTGCGGGGGAGGCCGGCATTGTGGGCGTCAATATGGAAGGCCCCTATATCGCCCCTGACAAGGTAGGTGCTCAGAACCCCGCATACGTGCGCAGCGCCTCCGTCGAGGAGTTCGGCCGTCTGCAGCAGCAGGCGAAGGGGCTCATCAAGCTGGTGGACGTGGCACCCGAGCAACCGGGCAACTTGGAGTTCATTCGCCAGATGTCCCATGACGTGCGTGTTTCCGTCGCCCATACGTGCACTGGCTACGATGACGCGTGCGCGGCCTTCGATGCAGGTGCGCGTCACATGACGCACCTGTTCAACGCTATGCCCTCGCTGCATCACCGAGAGCCCGGCCCCATTGCCGCGGGCGCGGAGCGAAACGACGTCACGGCCGAGATCATCGCCGACGGCGTGCATATCCATCCCGCTATGGTGCGCCTGGCGTTTGCCCTGTTCGGCGACGACCGCATGATCTTGATCAGCGACAGCCTGCGCGCCTGCGGGCTGGGGGATGGCGAATACGAGCTGGGAGGTCAGCAGTTCTTCGTCAAGGGTAATCGGGCCACCATCGCCAACGGCAGCCTTGCCGGCAGCGTTTCCGACGTGATGGCGTGCATGCGCACGGCGGTGCGCACCATGGGCATCCCGTTGACAAGCGCCGTGAAGGCCGCAACGGTTAACCCGGCCCGCGCCTTGGGGCTTGACGGCAAGCTCGGCGCCATCGCCCCGGGCTATCAGGCCGATGCCGTGGTGCTCGACCGCGACCTGAACATCAAGCATGTGGTGCTTCGAGGGAAGGCCATCGCGTAGCGTTGAGGCGATTGGCTGTGCCGCTGCTATGCGGTTTGCGCCGTTCGAGCGGCTATTCGCGCCGTAAGGCGGTTTCCATCCTTTGTTTGTGAAACGTTGGCCAGCTCGTTGACGAACCGCGAACCTCGATACTATCCTCATTGAAGTTTGCTCAACAGAAAGAAAGAGGCAAGGTACTCATCATGACCGATTCCCCGTTCCACGGCGTAATCCCCCCGGTGGTCATCCCGCTGACCGAGAAGAAGCAGCTTGACCTGGAGGCCTTCGAGCGCTCCATCAACCGTATGATCGACGCCGGCGTCGACGGCTTGTTCTTCCTGGGCTCCTCGGGCGAGGTCGCGTTCCTCACCGACGCCCAGCGTTACCATGTGCTGCAGGAGGCCGTGGCCATCGTGAACCATCGCGTGCCCGTGCTTGCCGGCGTTATCGACATGGAAACCCTGCGCGTGGTCGATCAGGCTAAGCGTGCCAAGGGCTTCGGCGTCGACGCGCTGGTCGCCACCGCCCCGTTCTACGCTCTGGGCGGCCCGAAGGAGACCGAGCGTCACTTCCGCGCCATCCGCGAGCATACCGATCTGCCGCTGTTCGCTTACGACCTGCCCGTGTGCGTGCACACTAAGCTCGACCCCACCATGCTGGTGCGTCTCGGCAAGGACGGCGTGCTGCAGGGCGTGAAGGACTCCTCCGGCGACGACGTCAGCTTCCGCTGGCTGGTGCTCGAGAACGAGGACGCCGGTCATCCGCTGCAGCTGCTCACCGGTCATGAGGTGTGCGTCGACGGCGCGTACCTGGCCGGCGCCGACGGCAGCGTTCCGGGTCTGGCCAACCTTGATCCGCACAGCTACGTGGAGCAGTGGAAGGCCGCTCAGGCCGGTGACTGGAACCGCGTCAAGGAGATTCAGGATCACCTGGCCCGCCTGATGTTCCTGACCCGCGTGGTCAAGGCCACTGTCGGCTTCGGCGCCGGTGTGGGCGCGTTCAAGACGGCTCTGTGGCAGATGGGCGTGTTCAACACGAACCAGATGCGCGAGCCCGTCCAGCCGCTCGAGGGCGAGGACGTCGCGGCCATCGTCGAGGTCATCAAGAAGGCCGGCCTCATGGACGCGGACGCTCCCATCCGCAAGTAGCTTTTCTTCGCTTTTGCAAGCCGGCGCAGGTTCCACCCGCGCCGGCTTTTTTGTTTGCGGTACCATGGTTAGCACCAGGTGATAAGGTGCTTTTCGAAAAGGGAAGGGTGGGGTGCATGGAATATCCCGCATACGTTGCGGCGCTTGACATCGGCGGCACGAAGATCGCCGGCGCGCTGTTGCGATACGAGCAGATCGACGCTGCCCCTGAAGTCGTGTTCGAAACCCAGGTGCCCACGCAGGCGCAGCGTGGGGGCGGCCCGGTGCTCGTCACCGTGTGCGATGTGGCGAACACGGTGCTTGCCGAGGCGCGCTCGCGTCGCGAGCAGGTGCTCGGCATCGGCGTGTCCACCGCGGGCCGCGTGGATGCGGTCACGGGCGGCATCGCGTACGCCAACGAGATCATGCCCGGATGGACTGGCCAGCCCATCAAGGAGCGCTTGGAGGAGTCCTGCGAGCTGCCGGTATCGGTGCTCAACGACGTGCAGGCCCATGGCCTCGGTGAGGCGCGCTGGGGCGCTGCCAGCGGGGCCGATACCTGCATGATGATCGCCGCCGGCACGGGCATCGGCGGTGCCGTGATCGCCCATGGGCGCTTGGTGCGCGGCAACCACGGTTTCGCCGGCGAGATCGGGCATATCGCCTGCTCGCAGGCCGTGGGCATCCCGTGCGTGTGCGGCGGTGCCGGCCATTTGGAGCTGGTGGCGTCGGGAAGCGGCATCGAGGCGCGCTATGCTGAGATTACGGGTGACCACATCGACGGTGCCGAGATCTCCCGCCGCGCAGCTGAAGGCGAGCCTGCGGCACACAAGGTCATCATGACCGCCGGCATCGCCCTGGGCGAGGCCATTGCGGGCATCACGAACCTGCTTGACCCCGATATGGTGGTCATCGGCGGCTCGGTGCCCAAGGCGGGCACGAAGTGGCGCGCGGCGGTGCAGGAGGGCTTTGAGCGTCAAATCCCGCTGGCGCAGCGCAGCCTGCCCATCCTTGCAGCCGAGCTGGGCGGGCACGCCCCGCTCATCGGCGCTGCCGAGGATCTGCTGGATTACTTGGAGGATGTCGAGGCCCAGCAGGAGCTGGACGAGTTTGACGGCGCCGAGGGTTTTGAAGCGCTCGACGAGCCGAATGGCTCCCAAGAGCAACTGGATAGGGAAGAGCCGCAGGAGTAGCCTCTGTCGGTATATCGCAGCGCCCGGCGCCGTGGATTCGCGGTTACGGGCGCCGCTTGTTTTCGATTACGAAAGGATAGGGAAATGGATCCCATTATCGAGCAATTGCGCGGCAAGGTCATCGCCAGCTGCCAGGCATATATGGGCGAGCCCTTGCGCCACCCTGAGACCATGGCCCAGATGGCCCGTGCGTGCGAGCTGGGCGGCGCCGGCGGCATCCGCTGCCAGGGCCTGTCCGACATCGCGGCCATCAAGGGCCGCACCGAGGTGCCCGTCATCGGCATCTGGAAGGAAGGCCATGAGGGCGTCTACATCACGCCTACGCTGCGTCATGCGCGTGCCTGCGTGATGGCCGGCGCCGACATCGTGGCCATCGACGCCACCGATCGTCCGCGCCCCGACGGCAAGACGCTCGAGGACACGGTGCGCCCGCTGAAGGAGGAGGGCGTGCTCGTGATGGCGGACTGCTCCACTATCGAGGACATCCGCCATGCGTTCGCCATCGGCTGCGATATCGCCTCCACCACGCTCTCGCACCCCGGCGCCGCCATCGATTGCGGTATGGCCGACGGCCCGGATGTGGCGTTGGTTCGCCAGGCTGTGGAGGAGTTCCCCGGCAAGCCCGTTATCTGCGAGGGCCGCGTGCATACGCCGGCCGATGCGAAGGCGGCTATGGATGCCGGTGCGTGGGCCGTCGTGGTCGGCACCGCCATCACGCACCCCACCAGCATCACCAGCTGGTTCGTGGAGGCTGCTGGCAAGTAGGTTTTTCACAGTCCCATCGGAAGCCCCGACCTTTGTTGGTCGGGGCTTCTTTTTGTCCCGTTCGATGAGCCCTTGCTCGGTACCCCAGTCGCTCAGACAATCCTCGCTTGGTGGGACAGTTCACTGAGCTGTCCCAGTCGCTGCGGAACTCGCTTTATGAGGTACCGAGCAAGGGCTCATCTGTGCTAATCGGATTGTTGGCTCGCCGATAACAAGGGCTTCCTAAGTTATACGGTATTACTTCTGAAATCTAACCAAATGAAAATCGCCCCTGCTGCTCTTGCGAGCGGCGGGGGCGATTGCGTTTCCCGTTAGGTTAGCTGGCCGTAAGGCTACTTGCCCAGGTCGGGATGGAGCAGTGACGGGGCGGCGCCCAGCAGCAGGCGCGTGTAGTCGTCCTTGGGGTTGTTGAAGATCTGCTCGGCGGTGCCGCGCTCAACGGCCTGACCATGGTTCATGACGATGATCTGGTCGGAGATGTAGCGCACCGTCTGGATGTCATGGCTGATGAACACCATGGCAAGGTTGAGCTCCTTCTTCAGATCCATCAGCAGGTTGAGGATCTGGGCGCGCACGGACACGTCGAGGGCCGAGGTGGGCTCGTCGGCGATGATGGCGTCGGGCTTCAGGGACAGCGCGCGGGCGATTGCCACGCGCTGACGCTGGCCGCCGGACATCTGGCCGGGCAGCGCCTCGAGGACGCTGTTGGGAAGGCCGACCATCTCGATGAGCTCACGCACGCGGGCTTCGCGGGACTTCGCGTCGCCCACCTTGTGCACGATCATGGGGTCCATGAGCTGCTCGCGCACGGTCATGCGTGCGTTCAGGGCCGTTGCCGGGTCCTGGAACACAACGGAGATGACGCGGCCGATGATCTTACGCTGCGCAGCGGAGCGCTTCGTGACATCGGTGCCCTTGAAGTACACGTGGCCGGACGTGGGGGCCTGCAGACCGCACATGACGTTGGCCGTGGTGGACTTGCCGCAGCCGGACTCGCCCACGATGCCGATGGTCTGGCCCGGCATGAGCTTCAGGGACAGGCCGTTGACGGCGTGGACCTTGTTGGGGTGCAGCAGGGAGCCGGTACGCGTCTTGAATACCACGTGGATATCATCAAGGAAGATGATCGGCGTTTGCTCGTCGTTGTTGGCGACGGCTGCATTGTTGGTTGCTTCGGCCATTAGTTCGCACCTCCCGTGAGATAAGGCTTGACGCCGATGCGCTTCAGCTCGCTGTCAGGCAGCTCGGCGTAATAGTGGTCGGAATCCGCCACGCGCTTGAGCATGGGCCGCACGTTCGACGTCTTGTCCGGGTGGCTGGAACGCGGACGGAAGCGGTCGCCTTCGGGGAAGTCCTTGGGCGAAGGCACCGAGCCGGGAACCTGATGCAGGCGCGCACCGCCTGCCTCGATGGACAGAACGGAGCCGAGCAGGCCGCGCGTGTACTCGTGGATGGGGTTGGTGAGGATCTCCTTCACCGGGCCCTGCTCCACAACCTGGCCAGCGTACATGACGGTGATGGAGTTGGCGACCTCGGCAACGAGCGCCAGGTCGTGGCTCACGAACACCATGGCGAAGCCAAGCTCGTGCTGCAGCTTGTTCAGCAGGTCGATGACCTGCTTCTGGACCGTCACGTCAAGGGCGGTGGTGGGCTCGTCGGCGATGACCAGCTTGGGGTCGCGCGTCAGGGCCATGGCGATGAGCACGCGCTGGCGCTGGCCGCCTGAGAGCTCATGCGGGTAGGAATCCAGCGTGCGCTTCGGATCAAGGCCGACCAGCTCGAGCAGCTCCTCGGCGGAACGGGTGCCGCCACGTTTGGTCAGCTGCTTCATCTGAGAGCGGATGAGCATGGAGGGGTTGAGCGAGGACAGGGCGTCCTGGTAGACCATGGCGATCTCGCGGCCGCGCAGCTCGTTCATCTCCTTGTCGGAGAGGTTGAGCAGGTTCTTGCCGTCGTACATGATCTCGCCGGAGATCTCGGCCTTCTTGTCGAGCAGGCCCATGATGGCCAGGCTGGTGATGGACTTGCCGCAGCCGGACTCGCCCACAAGGCCCATGGTCTGGCGCGGACGCACCACGAAGCTGACATGGTCGACCACGTTCACGTCGCCATGGCGGGGGAACTTGATGCACAGGTCCTTGACTTCCAGGATGGGCGGCACGTCGGTGCGGGCCTCGAAGCGGTCGGTGCGCGTAAGCTCGGCTTCCTTCAGGGCGGCCAGGCGCTTGTTCAGCATGTCGGCCTGAGCGGCGTAGGCCAGCGTCGGGTCGGCGACCATGCGGTCGGCCTCGCGGTCCTTATTGAGGTCGTTCTCGTCGACCTTGACGGCGCTCTTCGGCGCGGCAATGGCGTCGGTGATGCCCTCGGAGACGATGTTGAGGCACAGAACGGTCAGCATGATCATGATGCCGGGGAACAGCGCCTGCCACCAGCGGCCGGCCAGCACGCCGTTACGGGCGTCGGCCAGGATGTTGCCCCAGGTGGGGGTGGGCTCGGGGATACCGGCGCTGATGAAGGCCAGGGAGGCCTCGAACACGATGGCGTCGGCCACGAGCACGATGGTGAACACGAGGACGGGAGCCACGCAGTTGCGCACGACGTGCTTCCACAGGATCCACGGGGCGCGGGCGCCGGAGACGACGACTGCGCGGACGTAGTCCTGGTTGTACTCGCTCATGACGTTGGCGCGCACGATACGGGCGATCTGCGGGATGTACAGAAAGCCGATGGCGAAGATGAGCGAGGGCACGGAGTTGCCGAACACCACGATGAAGGTGGCGGCAAGCGCGATGCCGGGGAAGGACATGATGATGTCCAGGATACGCATGATAACGTTGGCGATGCGCGGGCGCACAACAGCGGCGATGGCGCCGATGATGGAGCCCACGACCAGTGCGAAGCCGGTAGCACCCAGGCCGATGACTAGGGAGTACTTAGCGCCGCACATCAGGCGGGACATGACGTCGCGGCCCTTGTCGTCGGTGCCGAACAGGTGCGCGGAATCAGGTGCGCAGAACGAGGTGAAGATCTCGTAGGGGCTGTAGGGCGCGATGAAGTCGGCCAGAGCGGCCACTACGATGATAGCGATGAGGATGACGAGCGAGATGCGCGCGCCGACGGTCATGTTCTTCCAGCGGCGGAAGCGAACCTTGCCGGCACCGTCCTCCATCTTCTTGGTGAGGTCGCCACGAAGTTGAACCATACTCTACACCGTCCTAATTCGCGGATCGATAAGGATGTAGAGCATGTCGACGATGACGTTCACGATGATGAACGTGATGGCGACGACGAGAACGACACCCTGAACCAACATGACGTAATTCGAGGTAACGCCGGAGACGATGGCCATACCCATGCCCGGAAGGGCGAAGATGACCTCGAGGACCACGGCGCCGCCGATCATGTAGCCGAACTTCAGGCCAAGCACGGTGACGGGCGTGATCAGGGCGTTACGCAGCACGTTGCGGGCGACGACGGTGCCATAGGGGATGCCGAAGCCGCGGGCAGTGCGCACGTAGTCCTTGTCGAGCTCCTCGACCATGGACGTGCGGATGATGCGCGTCATCTGGCCGGTCAGCGGCACGGCAAGCGCGATGCCCGGCATTGCCATGCGCGCCAGCCATCCGCCGGGATCTTGCGTGAACGCAGGTAGGGGGCCGGAGGCCGGCAACAGGTGCAGCGTGGAGGAGAACAACAGGATGAACAGCACCGACAGCCAGAACGACGGCGTGGCGATGCAGGCGATGGAGAAGATGCGGATGACCTGGTCGGGCCAACGGTCGCGATACAGGGCGGAGACGACGCCGAGGATGGCGCTGGCCACAATCGCGATGATGAAGCCGAAGAAGCCGAGCTGCAGCGTGATGGGCAGCGCGGTGGCGATGCGAGCGGACACGGACTGGTTCGAGGGACCGAACGTGCCCAGGTCGCCATGGAAGAAGCCGGCCATGTAGTCGCCGTAGCGCACGATCAGCGGATCGTTGAGGCCGTGCTCGACGCGGTAGGCCTCCAACTGGTCGGGTGACGCGTTTTCGCCAAGCGCCGAGAAGGCGGGGTCGATAGGCGAAAGCGACATCAGGAAGAAGACGAGAACGGTGACACCGAACACCATGATGGGCAGCCAAAGCAGGCGATTGCCGATCAGTCGAAGCAGGTTGTTCACTCGATCCCCTCCTTTCTGTAGGCTCATGAGAGCATGCTTACGTTACGTGGTTTGCCATCGTTCAACCAAGATAGGCTGGCAAACCTTCCACATTATACCGATTTGCAACAGGTCTTCGCAGATAAACGGCGAAATAGGATAACTAATCAGCCAGCTGCTTCTCGCAGACGTGCCACCAGTTGTTGCCGGTGCCGCGCGCGTATTCGCAACCGACGCAGGGCTTCGTGCAGAACTCGGCGCTTTTCATCTCGTCGGGGAACAGGTCGTGCCCGTCGTAAGGGGTGCGCGGCAGCTCGGGGTCGGCCTGCTCCATGCCGCGGATGAACATGGAAGCCATCTGCTTCATGCCCAGCGCGGTGGGGTGGGTGCCGTCGATGGCGTCGTAGTCGTAGCCGAACGCCTGCATGTCCACGAGATAGCAGTTGTCGGCGTCGCTGGCGGCGGCGCGGATGATCTTGTTGTACTCGTCGACGCAGATGCCGCGGAACCAGCGCGGGGATGTGGGACGATGCGCGCCCTTCACGCGGCCGGGAAGGAGCGTGGAGACCCAGATGCGAGCGTTCGGGTATTGAGCGTGCATGGTGGCCAGCATGCGGCGGAAGGATTCCTCGAAGTTGGCAAGGGTGCCTTCGGGGGCCATGCCCGCTACCTTGCCGTGATCGGGACACTCGGCGGCAAGCTTCGGCGGTGCGGAAGGCGTTGCCGCGCAGATCTGCGCGTACCCCGACCCCCAGCCGTAGTCGTTGATGCCGATATGCACGAGGATGTCGTCGGGGGTGCGCCCGCCGGCCTGCAGGTGCTCGATGCGCTCAGGCGAGGCGCCGACGGGGAAGTCGCGGCCTTCCACCACGCAGCCCGACCAGGACGCATTGGCCAGGAACTGCCCGCCGAAGTGATCGATGACCTGGCCCCACCAGGTGTCGTGCGGCGTCTTCACGCCGGTGAGTTCAAGCTGCTCGCCTTCGAAGAACACGCGCCAGCCTTGCGGTAGGATGCCCTCGAACGAGCTGATGGAGTCTCCGTATACGGAAAACAAACGTGTCATGCGGTGATAACCCCCCTAAATAGAATCGACGTGAACATGGTATACGCTTCACGCGCATATGGGGTCAAGACGCAAAGAAAGCCCACCTCGCAATGAGGTGGGCTTTCCGGATGCAGCCTATAACCTGGCGGTTATTACTTCAGCTTCGCGTTCTGGAAGTACAGGCCGGTGGTCGGGCTGGGCTCGAAGCCTTCGATGAGGCCGGCCCAGTAGCCGGTGACGACCTTCTTGTGGAACAGCGGGTACAGCGGCACTTCCTCGGAGATGATGTCGAAGCACTTGTTGTACGCTTCCTGGCGCGTGTTGGCGTCGGTAGCCTTGCGAGCCTGGTCGAGGTACTCGTTGAACTCCTGGCACTTGCCGTCGCCGGCCTTAGCCCAGCAGGAACGGCCCTGGCACCAGTCGGTGTTCTCGCCGTAGAACCAAGCCAGATGCACGTCGGCGTTCGTGCCGAAGCAGGAGACGTCGCCGGGGGCCAGGAACACGTCGAAGGGCAGGATCTCGTCGGTCTTGGAAGCGGCCATCGTGGGGTAGGGGGCAGCCTGCACGTCGAGCGTGACGTTCATGCCGACGGCCTGCAGGTCCTGCTGGATCTGAGCGGACAGGTCCTTGATCCAGTTGTCGATGACGAGCAGCTTGACCTCGAGGTTCTCCTGGCCGGCCTCCTTGAGCAGGGACTTGGCCTTCTCGGGATCGTACTTGTAGACCGTGGAGGCCTCGTGGTAGGCCGGGTTGTCCTTCGGCAGGTAGGAGGTCAGCGTCTCAGCGTTGCCGCCCAGCTGGTTCTTGATCAGCTTGTCGTAGTCGATGGCGTAGTGGAAGGCCTGACGGACGCGCTTGTCGTTGAAGGGCTCCTTCTGGCAGTTGAACATCAGGAAGCCGATGCCGTAGCTGTCGACGCTGTCGACGGTGACGCCTGCGCCGACCAGCTGGTCGATGTTGGAGAACGGGATGTTCTCGCCGGCGATGGCGGTACCCTCCTGCAGGGCGGTCACGCGAGCGGTGTTGTCAACGCGCACGAGCCACTGCATGGCGTCGGCGGAAGCCGGCTTCGGGCCATTGTACTTGGGGTTGGGGACGAAGTTCAGCTCGCCGCCGTCCTCGCCGTTGCACTCGCCGAAGGCCCATGCACCGGAGCCGGTCGGCGGGGTGGTCATGGTCTCCTTGGTGATCTCGGCAGCCGGGAACACGCGGCACAGGGAAAGGCGCTCTTTGAGCTGCTTGTCGCTGTCGACGAACGGGTAGGCCAGCGTGAAGGACACGGTGGCGTCGTCCTTGGCGGCGACGGAGTCGATGAAGGACAGCATGTCCTTATAGGTGGCGTTGGCCTTGTTGGCCTCGATGACGGCCACGACGTCGGCGGCGGTCACGGCCTCGCCGTTGGAGAACGTGGCGCCTTCGCGCAGAGCGACCTCGTACTCGGTCTCGGAGACCTTGACGGGCTCGCCGGCGGCCAGAGCGGCGTTGGACTCGCCGGTGAAGTAATCCAGCTCATAGAGGCCCTCCAGGCAGTGCTGGATAGCGGGCAGCATCAGAGCGGAGCTTGCGCCGATGGGGTTGTAGTTAGCGTTCTTGTAGCTGCAAGCGGCGGTGATCACGCCGCCGGTGCTGGCGGAGCCGCTGGGCTTGCCGCCCTCGGAAGAGGAGCTGCTGCCGCAGCCGCTCAGGGCCAGGCCGGCCGTTGCGGCGGCAACGGCGCTGCCCGCCAGGAAAGTGCGGCGAGACAGAGAATACTGCTGTTCCATGGGATTCCCTCCGTTCATCTGTCGAGGCGGCTTTTCGCCCCGAGCCTGCGCATGCGCCTTCCGCGCACGCACTACAGCAAACACGATGCATTATCCCTGAACGGGCTTCGAAAATAAAGAAGGGGTAAAGGTTTTACCCAGGCGTTACGGGGGAACCCCCTCGTGCGCTGGGCGTTTCGGGAAGGTCCTCGGGAGGGCTTGCCGGCGGTGGGCGGTTGCCGTGGCGGGGTGAGCGGCAAGCGCGCCGGTCCCGGCGAGCGGGAGGGCCCCGTCTGCTCGAGACCGCTTGCCGAGAGCATCCGCCCCACGCCTGCTCAGAGTTAATCCGTGGGGTTTCGGCGTGCCGAGGCTGCTAATATAGGCGCATTGTACGGCCAGACGATGTTTCCGATCGCGCCGATCGGGGATAGCCTTAGGAGAAGAAATGACGAGAGAATTCAAGTCCATGGACGGCAACACCGCCGCAGCGCATGTCTCGTATGCGTTCACGGAGGTTGCCGGTATCTATCCCATCACCCCTTCCAGCCCCATGGCCGACCTGGTCGACCAGTGGTCGGCAGCCGGTAGGGAGAACATCTTCGGCACGAAGGTGAAGGTGTGCGAGATGCAGTCCGAGGGCGGCGCCGCCGGTGCCGTGCACGGCTCGCTGGCCGCCGGTGCCCTGACCACCACCTACACGGCTTCCCAAGGCCTGCTGCTCATGATTCCCAACATGTACAAGATCGCAGCCGAGCAGCTGCCGAGCGTGTTCCACGTCTCGGCCCGTACCGTTTCCACGCACGCGCTCAACATCTTCGGCGACCACTCCGACGTCATGGCCTGCCGCCAGACCGGCTTCGCCATGCTCGCCGAGGGCAACGTCCAGGAGGTCATGGACCTGTCCGCCGTCGCGCACCTGGCCGCCATCAAGGGCCGCGTGCCGTTCCTGAACTTCTTCGACGGCTTCCGTACCTCCCATGAGGTGCAGAAGGTGGCCGTGTGGGATTACGCCGACCTGGCCGACATGTGCGATTTCGAGGCCGTGAAGGAATTCCGCGACCATGCGCTCAACCCCGAGCGTCCGCGCATGCGCGGCAGCCATGAGAACGGCGACATCTTCTTCCAGAACCGCGAGGCGTGCAACGGCATCTACGACGCGCTGCCGGCCGTGGTGGAAGAGTATATGGATAAGGTCAACGCCAAGCTGGGCACCGACTACAAGCTGTTCAACTACTACGGCGCTCCCGACGCCGAGCGCGTGATCGTGGCCATGGGCAGCATCTGCGACGTGGCCGAGGAGGTCATCGACTACCTGACCGCCCAGGGCGAGAAGGTGGGCCTGGTCAAGGTGCGCCTGTACCGTCCGTTCGTCACCGCGAAGTTCTCCGAGGCGCTGCCGGCAACCTGCAAGAAGCTGGCCGTGCTCGACCGCACCAAGGAGCCCGGCGCCCGCGACCCGCTGTACCTGGACGTCGTCAACGCGCTCATGGTCGAGGGCCGCGAGGGCATCAAGGTCTCCGGCGGCCGTTACGGCCTGGGCAGCAAGGACACGCCGCCCGCGTCCGTGTTCGCCATCTTCACCGAGCTGGCCAAGGACGAGCCGCGCGGCGAGTTCACCATCGGCATCGTCGACGACGTCACCGGGCTGTCCCTGCCTGAGGATGCGTCCGCTCCCAACACCGCAGCCGCCGGCACCATCGAGTGCAAGTTCTGGGGTCTGGGCGGCGACGGCACCGTCGGCGCGAACAAGAACTCCGTCAAGATCATCGGCGACCACACCGACAAGTACGTGCAGGCCTACTTCCAGTACGACTCGAAGAAGACCGGCGGCGTGACGATCAGCCACCTGCGTTTCGGCGATTCGCCCATCCGCAGCAGCTACTACATCAACAAGGCCGACTTCGTGGCGTGCCACAACCCCAGCTACATCACGAAGAACTTCCCGATCGTCAAGGACGTCAAGCCCGGCGGCACGTTCATGATCAACTGCCAGTGGACGCCCGAGGAGCTTGAGGGGCACCTGTCCGCCGAGGCCAAGCGCTACATCGCCGCCAACGACGTGCAGCTGTACACCATCAACGCCATCGACCTGGCCCGCCAGATCGGCATGGGCAAGCGCACCAACACCATCCTGCAGTCCGCCTTCTTCACGCTGGCGAACATCCTGCCGGCCGAGGACGCCGTGCGCTACATGAAGGACGCCGCCACGCGCTCCTACCTGAAGAAGGGCCAGGAAGTCGTGGACATGAACCATCGCGCCATCGACGCGGGCGCCACGGCGTTCGTGAAGATCGACGTGCCCGCTGCCTGGGCCGATGCCGAGGATAACGCCGAGGTCGAGCAGCTTGAGGGCCGTCCCGAGCTGGTCAAGCAGGTCCGCGAGATCATGGAGCCCGTCGGCCGCATGGCGGGCGACTCCCTGCCGGTCTCCGTGTTCGTCGACCATGCCGACGGCCAGTTCGAGCAGGGCGCTGCCGCCTACGAGAAGCGCGGCGTGTCCGTGTCCGTTGCCAAGTGGGATGCCGAGAAGTGCACCGAGTGCAACAGCTGCTCGTTCGTGTGCCCGCATGCCTGCATCCGCCCCTTCGGCCTGACCGACGAGGAGGCCGCTGCCGGCCCCGAGGCCATGGCCGTGCTGCCCATGAAGGGCAAGCATAAGGAGCTGAAGTACACGCTGGCCATCAGCCCGCTGGACTGCATGGGCTGCGGCGTGTGCGTCAAGGCCTGCCCGGCCGACGCGCTGACCATGGTCGGCGTCGAGGACGAGATGGCTCAGCAGGACGTGTTCGAGTACTGCGTGAACAAGATCGCCGACAAGCCCGAGATCGAGGGCACCACGCTGCGCGACAGCCAGTTCAAGCAGCCCCTGCTCGAGTTCTCCGGCGCCTGCGCCGGCTGCGCCCAGACGGCTTACGCCCGCCTGATCACCCAGCTCTACGGCGACCATATGTACATCTCCAACGCCACCGGCTGCTCTTCTATCTGGGGCGGTCCGGCTGCCACCAGCCCGTACACGGTCAACAAGCAGGGTCACGGCCCCGCATGGTCCAACAGCCTGTTCGAGGACAACGCCGAGCACGGCATGGGCATGAAGCTGGGCTATGAGGCCGTCAACGGCATGCTCGC
Source organism: uncultured Senegalimassilia sp. (assembly GCF_934636665.1). Taxonomy (GTDB): domain Bacteria; phylum Actinomycetota; class Coriobacteriia; order Coriobacteriales; family Eggerthellaceae; genus Senegalimassilia. Next base: position 90,654 of record NZ_CAKUAT010000001.1, on the reverse strand, counting down.
CGCCGACGCCGCCATCCTGGTGGAGGCCGGCGCCGCCGCCGAGGCCGCGCAGGCTTGGCTTGACGCCCGCGGCGACAAGGCCGCCAGCCGTCAGACCGCCGACGCCCTGATCGCCGCTCTGCCCGAGGTTGCCGCCGGCGAAGGCGCCGCAGCCGAGGCCGCGCAGCGCATCCTGGACCACAAGGAGTACCTGGCCAAGAAGTCCGTCTGGATCTTCGGCGGCGACGGTTGGGCCTACGACATCGGTTACGGCGGACTCGACCACGTGCTGGCATCCGGCGAGGACGTGAACATCTTCGTGTTCGACACCGAGGTCTACTCCAACACCGGCGGCCAGGCTTCCAAGGCATCCAACATCGGCCAGGTGGCGCAGTTCGCCGCCGCCGGCAAGGACGTCAAGAAGAAGTCCCTCGCCGAGATTGCCATGGCGTACGGCTACGTGTACGTAGCCCAGGTGGCCATGGGCGCCAAGCCGGCTCAGACGCTCAAGGCCATCACCGAGGCTGAGGCATATCACGGCCCGTCCATCATCATCGCGTACTCCCCGTGCGAGATGCACTCCATCAAGGGCGGCATGAGCAACTGCCAGACCGAGATGAAGAAGGCCGTGGACTGCGGTTACTGGAACCTGTTCCGCTTCAACCCGGCAGCTGAAGCCGGCAAGAAGTTCACGCTGGACTGCAAGGAGCCCGCGGGCGGTTACCAGGAGTTCCTCATGAACGAGGCCCGCTACAGCCGCCTGACCCGCGAGTTCCCGGAGCGCGCCGGCGAGCTGTTCGAGCGCAACGAGAAGGCCGCCATCGAGCGTTACGATCACTTGGTGCGCCTGAAGGCCATGTACGACGGCGAATAAATCCGTCGGCTGAGCGCAGCGTTGCGGTTCCGCTGGCAAGAGCTTTGCTGCGAGGTATCGGGGTTGCGCTGAGGCTTTCGATCGTGCGATAGATCGGTTTCGGAAGGCCGGTCGTCCGAAAGGGCGGCCGGCCTTCTTGCGTGCGGGGGCGGCAGCGCGGGCGGAGCCGCGTCGATGGGGAAGGCGGCGATGGCGTTGGGGTGGACCTTGGCTGCGTTTCCGTAAGCGATGGTTGCGCTGAACGTGGGCGTCCGCAGCGCTTCGGCGAATGAAGGCTGCGTTGGGCGTTCGACGGTTCTGCTCGGGATAAAGATGGGGTGGCGCAGCGGCGAGCTGCGGCCGGGGCGATCGGCGAAACTTCGGGTAAGTCCCATGTATGGGACCGAAGGCGCTAAGGGGGTGCGCTAGAATGACGGGCATGGATACTTCTATTGCATATGATGTGGTGCTGCTGCCGGATGCCGATCGGGCGGTGGCGTATAGGAAACGGGCCGCAGATAGCGGCTACTCGCTTATGGGCGTGACGGTTGCCGCGTTTGGCGCTTGGGTGCGCGATCTTTGGGAGCTGTACGGCGACGGCAGGGCGTTCGCCTCGCGCCTTGAGCGCGAGGCGTTGCTGCGCGCTGCGTGTGAGCGGCCTGTCGATGGCGCGCGCGCATCGGCCGGTGCCGGCGAAGCGGGGGCTCTCGGGCTCGATCGCGTCGCGGCAGCTTGCGTTGCCGCCGGCGCCGGCCTGCCTGCCTTCGATGCGGCGGTGCGGGATGCGCAGCAGGGCGTGCCGGCGGGCGCTGGCGCGCTTGAGGGGGTGACCTGCGCGGAAGTGCCGGTGCTGCGGATGATCGGGGGATACCTTGATCGGTTGGCGCAACTGGGGATGATCGAACCGGGGCAGGCTTTGGCTTTGCTTCCCGAGCTTTTGCCGCAGCGCCCGCTGCGCGTGCTGCTGGAAGATGCTGCTCCTTTTACCCCTGGTCAGGAAGCGTTTTTCTCCGCTTGTCCGTGGATGGATGTGGAGATCCGCACCGCTTCGGGAAGCCAGGGCCCCGTTCGCGCGCCTAAGGGCGTGCGGGTTCGCTTCGCGTTCCCTTCGGGGCAGTACGCGTGGCCGGCGCTGCTGGCTGATATCGTGCGCGATGCCCTTGACGCGGGTGCGAATCGAGGGGTGGCGGCAGCGTCGGCTTCGGCGGCAGCGTCGGCTTCGGCGGCAGCGTCGGCTTCGGCGGTTGCCTCGGCGGCCGTCCCGCCTGCCGGCGCTGATGTCGCTTCCGGCGATGAGGACGCTTTCGGCGGCTCCGATGGCTGTTGGGATGGGCGGTCGGCTGGCACGCAGGCTGCTGCCATGGTAGTTGCGGCGAAGGACCCGGCGGCGCTGTTCGGGCGCGTGGCGCCGGCGCTCGTTCGCCAGGGCCATGCGGTGGCGCTGCGCGGGCAGCGCCGCTTCGCGGATACCGCGTTCGGTAGGGCCATCTGCTCGCTTCGCCGTTTCCTTGATTCGGGGGAGGCTGGCGGCGTTTCGCATATCGAAGGATACGGGGATATCGCCGCAACCGATGTGGAGCGGTGGGATCGCGCGGACCTGGCCGATTGGGCGCTATCGCCGTTTTCGGGGATGACGAGGAAGGCGGCGTTCAAGCTTGATGCCGACTTGCGCGCCGATCGCACGGCGGGCCGGTCCGACCTTTGCGCTCGCCTTCGCGGGGGCAATCCGACGTTCGCGGCGATGGAACGGCTTGCGTTGCGCTTGGATGACCAGGCTGCGGGCGAGCTTGAGGCTGCTGTGCGGCGCATGACGAACCGTTCGGAGGCGTGGCGCACCGAGCAGCTTGCCGCATTGCGCGCGTTGCAGCGCGCCGCCGGCGCCGCCAAGCTGGCCGGGTTGGGGGCCGATGCTGCGTTCGACCAGGTGCAACGCCTGAAAGTCAACGTTTCGCGCATGGTGGCCCCGCGTGGTTGCGACGGCGCGGCCCTAAGCGCGCCCGATGTGCTGGTGACCGATCAGGGCACGGCGGCTTCTTTGGGAAGCGGGTCGTGCAGGGTTCTCGTTGCGGCCGATTTGACGAGTGCCGCCTATCCGGCGGCGGATCCCGAGGACGCCTCCCGGGTGCTGCTCGAGCATCTTGGCGTGGAGCGCGCCGACTCGGCGCTTGCACGTATGCGCCGTGCGTTCTTCGCGCTGGAGCACGCTGCAACCGACCAGCTGATCCTCGAGCGCTGCCTCAACGATGCGTCCGCCGACCCCACGTACCCTTGCGTGGTGCTGGAGGAGTTCGTGGACTGCTATCGGGATGACCCTACGGCCACCGAGGATATCGACAACCCGTATTCGCTTCCCGAGCATCTGCAGAGCGGGATGCTGCTGCGTGGCGAGGATGCGTTGTGCGCCAACGATGCGCTGTCCGATGCGCCGGCGCCTCTGGCGGCTTGCATCGAGCCTCCGTTGACAGGTGCGGTGTCGCCCGAGGCGCGTTCGCTCGTGGTGCTTCCGCGCGTGCTGCAGGGCGGGCAGGTGCTTGACGAGCCGTGCCTTTCGCCTTCCCAGATCGAAAGCTATTTGGAATGCCCGTACAAGTGGTTCGCCCAGCGTCGCTTGCGCTTGGATGACCTGGACGAGGAGTTCGGGCCGCTTGAGATGGGCGACTTCGCGCACAACGCGCTGCACAGCTTCTATAAGCATCTGTCCGAGGACTTGGGCGAGGCGAAGGTCACGCCGCAGCTGCTCCCTCAGGCGCGCGATCTTATGGCCGACGTGCTTGCGCGCCATAAGGCGCTGCAGCCGCATTTGCGCCAGTCGGAGAACCGCCTGATCCCCACGTCGCAGGTGGAGCATCGGGAGCTTGCCGAGCTTGAGCGCAAGCTGATGGACTACCTGGACTTCGAGGCCGAGCTTCTGCCCACCTTCGCCCCGAAGTATCTGGAGTACGACGTGGCTTGCGGCGGCGCGGTGGATTACGCGGGGCACAAGCTGCTGGGTACGGCCGACCGCATCGATGTGGACGGCGAAGGACGATGCGCGATCATCGACTACAAGGGTTCGATTTCCGGGTCGTACGCGCTCGGCGTGCGCGAGGAGGGGCGTTTGGGCAAGGTGCAGGCGCTCATTTACGCGCAGGTGGTCCGCCGTACACTGGGCTTGGAGCCGGTGGGCGCGCTGTACGTGTGCTATGGGCGCCGCAAGATGATCTCGGGTGCTTACGACGGGCGCGTGATCGAGAACGCTCATCTGCCGAACATGCGCCACAAGGATTGCATGTGCGCTGACAGGCCGTTTTCCGACGTGCTGGACGAGACGGAGGAGGCGGTGGCCGCGGCGCTCGAGCGCATGCTGGCCGGCGACATCCGCCCACGCCCTGAAACGCCTGAGGCATGCAAGTGGTGCCCAGTCTCATCGTGTTCCGAAAGGAGGGGATAGCCATGGCGTTGACCATCGGCCAGGAAAAGTGCGTCAACACGCTGGACAAGCCGTTGGCGGTGAGCGCCGGCGCCGGCAGCGGCAAGACGTTCACGCTGACGCGTCGCATCGTGCATGCGTTGGAAAGCGGGTATTTGACCGACATCGACCAGGTTTTGGCCATCACCTTCACGTCGAAGGCCGCGGGTGAGATCAAATCGCGCGTAAAGGGCGCGCTGCGTGCCGGCGGCATGACCGAGCAGGCGCTGAAAACCGACGAGGCATGGATATCCACCATCCATGGCATGTGCTCGCGCATCCTTCGCGCGCATGCGCTTGAGCTGGGGCTCGATCCTGCGTTCAAGGTTGCCGACGAGGCAACGGTGAAGACGCTTCTGGACGCATCGCTTGAGGAGGTGCTCGGCGGCAGGGACGACCTGGTCACGGTCGCCGAGGGCGTTTCCCCGCAGCGCCTTGATGCGCTGTTCGCGTCGTTCGATGTGCATCCGGCGGGTCCGCGCACGGCGTCGGTGGAGGGGATGGTGCGGCAGCTGGTGGAGGCGGCATCGGCGCATCCCGACGGCATGGCGTCGGTGGTGGCACCCCCCGAGGCGCCAAGCCCGATCAAGCTGCTGGCGCAGCTGGCGGATACGGCCGAAACCGCATACGTGCTGGCCGACGGCGTCAAGCCCGGTTCCACGCGCGACAAGTTCCTGGCGGCAACGCAGGATGCGCTGGAGGGCGCGCGCGAGCTGATCGGGCGCGGCTCCGACGGGCTGACGTACCGGCGCGTGCTTTCGGCCATGAACGGCTTCCCCGCTCCCGGTCGCAACTTCGGCAAGAACACACCGTATGGCGAACAGGCCGCTGAGCTGGCAGAACAGTACTGCGCCATCGCTGCGCAGGCGCGTTGCGGGCTGGTGCAGGAACAGCTGGCGACGCTGATCGATGTGGCGAAGTCGGTTGCGGACGCGTTCGCGCGCCGCAAGCGCGAGGCGGGGTTGCTGGACAACAACGACCTGCTGTCGTTCGCTTCCCGGGCGTTTCGCGATCATCCCGCCATTCAGGCGGCGTACGCCGACCGCTTCAAGCTGGTGATGGTGGATGAGTTCCAGGACACCGATCAGCTGCAGGTTGACATGATCAAGCGCATGGCGGGCGAAGGTTTTTCGCGCATGTGCACCGTCGGCGACGCGCAGCAGAGCATCTATCGGTTCCGTGGCGCGGACGTGTCGGTGTATCGCCGCCATTTGGAGGATGTGCGCACGCGCAACCCCGAGGGCATCATCGAGCTGCCCGACAACTTCCGCAGCCACGGGGACGTGCTGGCGTTGTGCGACTGCATCTTCGAGCAGCCGCAGGTGTTCGGCGCGGGGTTCATGTCGCTGGCGCCGGGGCGTGCGGAATCCAAGGTCAAGCGTCCGTTTCTGCCGGACGGGCCTCGCGTGCAGGTGCAGGTGACCGTGGCCCCGTCGCGCGGCGTGTCGTCTGCGGACGCGGCGGCGGTGGCGGCAAGGCGCGTGGCGAAGTCGTTCTCCGAGTTCGCGGCGGCCGGGCACAGGCCCGGCGACATGGTGGTGTTGCTGGGCGGCATGAGCCGCGCGAACGTGTACGCCGAGGCCCTGCGGGCCGAAGGGCTGCCATGCGTGGTCGCTGGCGGCTCCATTTTCAACCGGGCGTCCGAGGTGGCGCTCATGGTTCGCCTGGCGCAGGCCATCGCGAACCCGAAGTGGACCACGGCGCTGTTCGAGGTGCTCTCGAGCGAGCTGTTCGCCCTGTCCGCCGATGATTTGCTGGAGCTGTCCACGGGGATGGACGAGGAGCGCGGCATTCCTCGCAGACGGGCGTTCGACCAGGGTTTTCGCCATATCGAGCGCAAAGTTGCGGCAGGGCGCGCGGTCTCCCCGGCGCTTGCGGCGTGCGCGAGCCTGATGCGCCGCGCCGCCGAGCAGGTGGGAAACGTGGCGCTTGCCGACATCATGCAGGGCATCGTGGCCGATTCCGGGTGGCTTGCGCGCCTTGAGGCGGTCGGTCCCGAGGGGCTGGCGCGCGCGGGGAACGTGTACAAGGCCATCCGCATGGCGCGCGATATCGAGGCGGCCGGCGGCATGGGGCCCGCGGGCGTGGCCGAGGAGCTGACGCTGCGCGTGGAGCTTGCAAAGGAGGCGCCGGGCGCGCTGTCCGCCGAAGGCGGCGATTTCGTGCGTATCATGACCGTCCACGCCAGCAAGGGCCTTGAGTTCCCCATCGTGGCGGTGGCCGAGCTGCGCGACGATGCGGCGCGGTCGCAGGCGTTGGAGTGCTGCTCGATCGAGGGGCGTACCTACGTGTCGCTCGATGGCGGCCATGTGCTCGAGCGCTTGAAGGAGAAGACTTCGTCGCTGGTGGCCAAGAGCGGGTCGTATCAGCCGTTTTTCGAGTTCGACGACGAAGAGCTGACAGCCATGGTCTCGCGCAGCCAGCTGCCCGCCGATAGGCGCGCGGCCATCAAGCTGCACGAGGAGCGCGGCGAGGCGGCTGAGTCGCGGCGCTTGCTCTACGTTGCGCTCACGCGCGCGAAGGAGGCCCTTGTGGTGTCCATGCGCGGCAAGTCGTCGAAGGTGGACGCCACCGGCTTGTCGAAGAGCTGCTGGGGCGACGTGCAATCGGCGCTGGTGGGCGAGGGCTGCGTGTTCGAGCCGGGCGTGAGCATGTTCGACTTCGGCGGGCAGCGTCCGGCGCGCGTGGAGTGCGTGCACCTGACGCCGGCGGTTGTCGAAGAGATGCTGGGAGACGCGGACGGCGTTGCGGGCGATGCTGCGGATGGCGCGGCGTTGCGGGTTGATGGCGGTCCGGGCGTTGATGAGGCTGCTGCGGGCGGTTTGCTCGATGGCGTTGCGACCGATGGTGGATTGGGCGTTGGCGGACAGGGCGTCGGCGAGGCAGCGGTCGGCGGTTCGCTCGATGGCGGCAAGCCGGGCGTGATCGCCCTTCCCGTGGTGAGGCCGTACGAGCCTGAGCGGGGCAGGCCTTATGCGGGTGCGCGGGCGAACATGTTCAGCTATTCGTCCATTGCCGAAGACGCCGCCGGGTTGGCCGACTTCTCCGTGGAGGATGCGGCCGACGATGCCGTCAGCGCTTCCTTGGGCGCTCGCGACGCCGATGCAGCGACGAGCTTGGGAACGGCGTTTCATCGCTTGGTGCAGCTGGCGGCCTTGGCTTGGCAGCCGGGTTGCGCCCTTGAGCGCCCGGATGCTGCGCGCCAGCAGGCGCTGGAGCGTTCGTGCGGGCTTTCCGCCGATCAGCGCGATCGATTGGATGCGGCGCTCGAGCGGTGGTTCGCCAGCGATATAGCGGTGCGCGTGAGCGCGTGCGAAAGCGTGCAGGCCGAGGCACCGTTCCTCGTCCGCGTGGGCGGCCTTTGCGATGCGGCCTACCTTGAGGGAGAGATCGACCTTTTGGGGCGTGTTGCCCCTGCCGGCACGCGCGGGCAGCCGGCGGGCAGTGCGCTGGTGGTGGATTACAAGACCGGCGGCTTGCCTGGTGAGACCGCCGAGCAGCTGCACGAGAAGCACCTGCTGCAGGCCACGTGCTATGCGTATGCGGTGCTGTTGGAAGGATATGCGCAGGTGGAGTGCGTGTTCGTGCGCGTCGAGCAGGACCGCGCCGATGCGCCGGGACAGCCGCAGACGGTGTCGTATCGTTTTGATGCGGCCGATGCCGACGAGATGGGCCGCGCCCTTGCGCGGGCGTATCATGGGCACGGTCAGCTGTAGGATTTGAAGGGACGTTTGCGTGAACATCCAGATTTTCGGCACGAAGAAAAGCTTCGACACGAAGAAGGCCCAGCGCTACTTCAAGGAGCGTCGCATCAGCTTCCAGTTCATCGACCTGAAGGAAAAGGGCATGAGCAAAGGCGAGCTGCAGTCGGTGGCCAACGCCGTCGGCGGTCTTGACAAGCTGATCAACCCCGATGCTAAGGACGCCGATACCGTGGCTTTGCTGCAGTATCTGGCGGCTGATCAGAAGTTCGAGAAGGTGCTCGACAACCAGCAGGTGCTGTGCGAGCCGGTGGTTCGCAACGGCAAGAAGGCCACGGTGGGCTATCAGCCTGATGTATGGAAGGATTGGGAGTAGGTTCTCGACGCCCGTGCATGCTGGTGCCGGGGATTTATCGATCGTCGGTATGTAGAAGGGGGGGGCTTGGCTGCCATCGTCGGCAACCAAGCCCCCCCTTCTTCGCTATGTGCATGGGTTTGTTCGGATTTGCGGTTAGCGTCGTGCGTGCTTTCCGCGTGAGGCTTTGCTGTAGTCTGCGAACGCTATCGCGTGGTATAGAGCCACCAAGGCGGCGCCGAGTAGGATGCCGCCAAGGATGTCGGTGGCCCAGTGAACGCCCGCCATGGCGCGCGCGGCGACGATGCCCACCATGCCTGCAGCGCAGATGATCAGGGCTGCAGTGCGCAGGCCCCCTTCGCGGATGCGTTGCACGGCCTGGATCATGGCCGTGCCGCACATGGTGACGGCCAGCAGCGTGTGCGACGAGGGGAACGACGGCTCGCAAACACCGTCCTCCAGGATGGGGCGGTTGTTGGGCGAGATGCAGTTGAACAGGACGTACAGCACCAGCATGGCGCCGTAGATCCCCAACAGCAGCCAAAGGTCGCGGTCGACCCCGCCTCGGCTGCGGGAACGGATCAGCTGCTTGCAGCCGACTATGGCGAGCATGAGCGCGCCGGCGGCTGGCACGATGAGCAGCGCGTTGGACAGCTTCTCCATGAGGTCGCTTTGCCCGAGGATGGCGCGCGCGTCAAGGTTGAAGGTGGCAAGGCCCACCAAGCTGCCGTCGCCGGCAATGGGCTGGCGGTCTACGAACACGAGCGAAACCGTGAGCGCGGCGAACAGCGCAAGGAACACGCCTGCAGCTATGGCGGAGGCGTGCGCGGTAGTGCGGTTGTGCATGAAAACTCCCATCTGGCCTTCGAATGTAAAGAGAAGGTAAGGAGATGGTAAAGCCGAACTCATGCGGCATGGGGGCGACCGTTCGATTTCGAGGAATTCTGCAGAAAGCAAAATTGACGGGGCGAAGTTCTGGGCGGGCGCGTCCGGCTAGTCTAAGGTGTGGGCGAACAGGCAGGCGGGGTTGCCTTGGGCGGCATTTTGCTTGAAACGTTGCACCAGCTCAAGACGCGATTGCGTGGATGTCGCCAGCGGCTGGGGAAGGGCGTCCGGGGCAAACCAGCCCACTTCCAGGCTTTCGTCATCGGCGACGCGGGGCTGCGCATTGCCGTCTTCGCAGGGACGGCAGAGGAACAGCAGGTCCATGTATTGGCATTGGTCGCCGTTGGCGTAGGTGACCATATACGGCGATGACTTCACGCTGACCAGGCATACGGGCTCGATGTCGACGCTTGTCTCTTCAAGGGCCTCTCGCACGCAGGTGTCGGCCGGCTCCTCGGCGGGTTCCACGATGCCGTAAATGAGCGCCCACTGCCCGGTATCGGCACGCTTGCCCAGCAGGATGCGGCCCTGCGCGTCCTCCACGTAGGCGGTGATGCCGGTGAGCCACAGCGGGTCGTTGCCGATCTTCGCGCGCAGATTGGTGATGAATTCGGGCGTTGACATGGGGATTCCTTCCAGACGCCGCGCTGCCCGCCGGTTGGGCGGGCAGTCGGGATGAGGCGGGGTTGGCGGGGCACCGTGAACGGGCCCCGATAAGGTGCGGGCGAGGCGTCGCATGCGGGCTCTCGCCAGGTTATGGGCGGCGCGTTGCGTGCAGAGTCTCGCTAGGATGCGGGCGGTGCGGCGCGTGCGGAGCCTCGCTAGGGTGTCGCGGCTACACGAACTTCACGGCGGTGCCGTATGCCAGCATCTCGATGGTGCCGGGGTTGATGGAGCCGCTGGAGAAGCGCATGGCCACCACGGCGTCGGCGCCGAGACGCTCGGCCTCGGCGATCATGCGGCCCTCCGCCACGGTGCGCGCCTGATCGGTCATCTCGGTGTACGACTTGATCTCGCCGCCCACCAGCTCCTTCATGCCTGCCATCATGTCGCGGCCGATATGGCGCGAGGTGACGATGTTGCCGCGCACCAGTCCGAGGATCTGGACGTTTTGGCCGGGTACCACATCTGCGGAGGTGACGATCATGGGGGCTCCTTTGCATTTGGGGCGGATGCGACGGTTCGCTGATGCGCGGTGCCGCGTTGTTGCTGATATTGTAGCGCAGCCCTGTGGTCGCGCTGTGGCCCCGCGTTCCCATCGACCAGTTAGGTTCGCCTTCGACCTTCGCGGCGTTTGCCGCCTATGTGCGCATTTGGCCAGATAGGGGCCTTGTCTGGGCACTGCGGCGAGCGTATCTTGAACCCAAATGAAAAGTTACGGTTTGGCAACCTTGCGATTGGGTCCGGGTGTTGCGGTTGCATATCGGTGCAGAACGCGGCGCGCGGGCTCTGGCTTAGCGGCCGCGCGTGCGCGAGGTTGCTGCAGGGGAATCGGTCGTAGCTCGCGGCACGGCAAGGAGGGAACCATGGCGAAGGGAAACACCATCGCGTTTAAGATATCCGTTGCGGCGCTGGCGTGCGCGCTGGCGGCCGTCGCCGTATGCGGTTGCGCATCGGGCGGCGATAGCGTGCAGGCGCCTGATGCCCAGGAGCAGGAGCAGTTCGAGAACGTGGCCGACGTGCCGCGCGACGGTTCGGTCGAGCAGGAGGCGTCCCAGCCTTCCGAGGGGGAAGCTGCGCAGCAGAAGCAAACGCAAAGCGCCGAAGAGCTGCGCGCGAAGCTTTCCATCGTCGACTTGTCGCAGGAGCAGTTCGTGCATGGGCAAAAGCCGGCGGAATGCCAGAAGTACATCGTGCTTCACGACACCGAGGGAGACAACGACGCTGCGTCGGTGGTGAGCTACTGGGCGGGCAATGGCAATCTGGTTGCCGCTCACTTCATCGTGAACAAGGACGGAACGGTGGCGCAATGCGCGCCGCTCGACGCCATCGTCCACCATGCGGGATACGGCGACACGGGGCATAACGCGCAGTTCGGCGTGGAGGACGAATCGCGCGACGACAAGCTGGGCACCGTTCCCATCGGCTCGGCTATGGCCGATTACGGCATGAACTCGTATTCGGTGGGCATCGAGATGGTGCATGTGGGCGGTTCCGGCGATTATCCGCAGGCCCAGCTTGAGGCGCTTGATGACTTGATCGCCTATATCGATGCCTATTACGGGTTCGAAAGCGCTATCATCGACCACAAAGCATGGCGAACGGGGAATTCGGATACGTCCGAGGAATTCGCCGGCTATCTGAGGAACTATCAGGAAGCACGCACGCACGACGGTACGGCGCGCTAGCTTTCGGCGACAACGCCAAGCGGCGCTTAACTGAAAGGAAAGGGATCTGGCATGTTCTGCCCCCATTGCGGAGCCTCGGTCAAAGACGGTGATGCGTTCTGCTCATCGTGCGGCAAGGCTCTAAGCTCGGCGTCCGGCGGTGACGCGTCCGCTTCGGGCGCTGCTGCGACCGGTAACGCTTCTTCGAAGAAATCCATCGGCGATATCCCGACCATTTGGGTGGTCGTGGCCATCGTCGCCATAGCTGCGGCGTTGTATTTCCTGTGGCCTGGCGGCGACGACTCCTCGGATGCCGACTCGAACGACGTTCAGACGCCGACGACGACGGTGCAGCAGCCTGCGGCATCAAGCCAGCCCGCAGCCACGTCCTCGGAGCCGAAAAGCCCGCTGACGATGTTCGTGTCGCAGGTGGACAATTCCGCGTATCCGCAGGTCACCCTGTATACGAAGATCGCCGACCAGGCGGGTTCCACGCCCGGCGGCCTTGATGCGTCGCAGTTCACCGTCACGGAAACCGATTCTTCCGGTTCGCAGTATCCGGCAACGGTCGAGCAGGTGGTCCCGCTTGCCGTCGGCGATGCCATGAACATCAACCTGGTGGTCGACCAGAGCGGATCCATGAGGTCGCGCAGCAAGATGGACAGCGCCAAGAAGGCGGCAAGCTCGTTCGTCGACGAGATGGTGAAAACCCAGGGCAACGTGGCAGAGATCACCTCGTTCAACGATTACGTGTACAACCGTCAGCCCTTCACCTCGAGCGCGGCGCTTCTCAACAGCGCTATTGATGCGGTTTCGCCTACCGGCGAGACGGCGCTCTATGATGCGCTGTACTGGGCGCTGCAGCGCACGAACCTGAAATCGGGTTCGCGCGTGGTCATCGCGTTCACCGATGGCGAGGAGAACAGCAGCCACTACAGCTTGAACGACGTCATCACGCTGTCGCAGCAAACGGGCATCCCCGTCTACATCGTGGGCGTGGGCGGCGATGTGAACCGCAGCTCGCTGCAGTCGCTGGCGTCGAGCTGCAACGGCACGTACTACGATGCGGCGTCGGACGACCTGGCGCAGGCGCTTCGCCAGATCTACCAGTCCATCTACGACGATCAGCGCTCCATGTGCCGCGTGGTGTTCACCTCCACGTGCCCCGGCAGCACCTCCGCCACGCGCACCGTCCTGCTGAGCTGCTCGGACTCGGGTCCGTTCGCGGGGCAGATCTCGCATACGTATGTGCCCGTGACCAGCATCTCCTCCTATGACACCAGCGTGAGCTCGCAGGATTACGTGCTGCCCAGCAGCGCTTCGAAGTACTACTCGCGCTCCGAGCTGGAGAAGATGTCGCTGTGGGAGCTCTATCTTGCGCGCAACGAGATATTCGCCCGCCACGGTCGCGGCTTCAAGAACCAGGACCTGACCGATTACTTCGCCACGAAGCGCTGGTACACGCAAACGTACACGCCCGAGGAGTTCGACGCCATCTCCTCCTCGCAGCTCAACGACTACGAGTTGAAGAACGTGCAGACCATGTACGAAATCGAGCAGAGCCGTAATTCCCCGTATCTGGAGACGGCGAAATAGGCTGGCGCGAAATTGCCTGAAACGAAGAAGGCCCGCGGTTCGCGCCGCGGGCCTTCTTGCTGTTCGGGTTGTTGTTTGAGCCGTTGCTTGGAGCGTGCCGGGTCCTACGAGTTCACCCAGGCGCGGATGCGATAGCGCACGCCAAGCTCGTCGCAGATGCGCTGGCAGGCGGCCTCGTCCTCGTGGCTGATGGTGGTTTCGACCGTGGTCATCACGACGTTGGGCACGTATTTGCGCACCTCGCGCGCGAAGTCGAGCATGCCCGGGAACGCCGCGTCGCCGAAGCGGCTGCGCACGATGGCGGCGTACTCGTCGGCGTTGGGTGTGTTCAGGCTGATGGAGACCGTGTCCACGATGCCCTCGAACTCCGGCGCGATGTCGCGGCCGCAGATCAGGCTGCCCTGGCCGTTGGTGTTCACGCGCACGGGCAGGTTGTAGCGGCGCTTTACCTCGGCGGCCACGCGCTTGAGCATGTCGAAGGCGCAGGTGGGCTCGCCGTAACCGCAGAATACCACCTCTTCGTAGCGGCTCATGTCCTGCTTATCGAACGCGGCCATGACCTCTTCGAAGGAGGGTTCGTGGTCGAGCCACAGGTTGTTCTCGCCGCCTTCGCCGTCCTGGCCCACGCCGTCGGCGGTTTGGCGGATGCAGAAGGTGCAGGCGCAGCTGCAGCGGTTCGTCAGGTTGACGTAGAGCCCGTTGTGCACGGGATAGACGATGGTTTCGGCTTTCGATTTCGCCATGATGAGCTTCTTTCGCTTGGGGTGGGGGCGAAGGGTGCGCTTCGCCTTCCCGTTTTCATTCAGGGTACGCCTAATGGTGCGCCTGCTGCAAGGTGCGGGTTTGCGGCCGGTGCGCGGTGCGCGATGCTAGCGCAGGTTGCGCATTCGCGGCTGCCGCACGGCGCGTGGCGTTAGCGCAGGTTACGCAGCTCCTCCTCGATGGGCAGGCCGTCGGTGCGCGGCAGGTCCATCTCGATGGCGCGCTCGACGCAGGTGCACACGAAATGCGATGCCTTCTCCACCGACTTGTCCAGCGGCACGCCGTTGACCGCGTCGGCGATGAGGATGGCGGAGAACACGTCGCCGGTTCCGGAGCGCTGCCCGCCCAGGCGCGCGGTCTGGATGGTGAAGGGTGTGCGGCCCCGTTCGTAGCACACGTTTGCCACGCGGTCTTGGAACTCCACGCCGGTGACCACTACGCGCGCAGGGCCGGTTTGCGATAGCTGCTGGGCGATTTCCGCGGCATCTTCGCAGGTCATGTCCTTGCTGAAGGGCACACCTGCCAGGATGCACGCTTCGGTGAGGTTCGGGGTGATGATGTCTGCCTTCGCCGTGAGCTCGGCCATGCGCTCGCACATCTCGGGCGTGTAGGTGCCGTAGGGGTGGCCCTCGTCGCCCATGACGGGATCGACCATCACGATGCAATCGGGGCCGCCGAACTCGTCGATGAACTCGCTGACCACCGCGATCTGCTCCGCCGATCCCAGGAAGCCCGTGCAGATGCCGCGGAACTTCAGGCCGAGCTTGCGCCACTCGCGGATGTGCTCGCGCATGTAGGGCGTGAAATCCTGGAAGCTGTAGCTGGGGAAGCCCGTGTGGTTGGACAGCACCGAGGTGGGCAGCACGCAGCATTGCACGCCAAGCTGGGAGATGACGGGAAGCTGTACCGCCACCGAGCATCGGCCGAAGCCGGTGAAGTCGTTGATGAGCGCGATTTTCTTCTGGTTGTTGTGGTTGGGCAGGGTGGTGTCGGCGGGTTCGGTAGTGCTCACGGGGCGTCTTTCCTTGGGATGTTTCCTTATGCGCACATTATAAGGGAGCCGCGGGCGGGGTGGCCTCGTGCGGCGAAGAATGCCCGCGGATTCCGTTTTCGCGAGTGTGGGGTTCTGGGCGTTTTTCTGCAAAACCACCCAGAAGAGGGTGGGCGGCGGCGGGCGGCGGTAGTGGTACCATATGGCGTTGCGCCTGCGCACGCGGGTGCCACGTTTCAGCTTGTTATGGGGGCGGTTGCCCGAGGTGGCCGTCTTTTTGCGTTGGGAAAGGGAATGGATATGGCGGAAAACGCACCCCAGGCGCCCGCGTCGGCGTCGGGCAAGGAGGCGCCGGCTTCGCGCGAGCACTTCGCGTCGCGGCTGGGATTTATCCTGATCAGCGCCGGATGCGCGATCGGATTGGGCAACGTATGGCGCTTCCCCTACATCACCGGCGAGTACGGCGGAGCGGCGTTCGTGCTGTTGTACCTGGTGTTTCTGGTGATCTTGGGCATGCCCGTCATGGTGATGGAGTTCGCCGTGGGGCGCGCCTCGCAGCGTTCGGCCGCGCAGGCCTTCGATAAGCTGCAGCCGAGCGGGAAGTGGCATTGGTTCTCGTGGTGGGGCTATATCGGCTGCATGATCTTGATGATGTTCTACACCACCGTGTGCGGATGGATGATCTCGTACGTGCCGCAAATGGCGTCGGGCATGTTCAATGGCGCCGATGCGGCTTTCGCGGGGGCTGCCTTCAACGGCATGCTGGAGAATCCCGCATGGCTGATCGGGTGGATGGTCGTGGCCGTGGTCATCGGCTTTCTGGTGTGCAGCTTGGGCCTGCAAAAGGGCGTCGAGCGCGTCACGAAGGTGATGATGGCAACGCTGTTCGTGGTGATGATCGCGCTGTGCATCCGTGCCGTCACGCTGCCCGGTGCTGCCGAGGGCATCGCGTTTTACCTGGTGCCCGACTTCGGGCGCCTGTTCGCCGACGGGTGGTCGACGTTCGGTGATGCGGTGTATGCGGCCATGGGCCAGGCGTTTTTCAGCTTGTCGCTCGGCATCGCGGCCATGGAGATCTTCGGCTCGCGCATCGGGCGGCAGCGCAGCCTTACCGGCGAGGCCGTCTCCGTCACCGCGCTGAACACCGTGGTGGCCATCCTGGCGGGCCTCATCATCTTCCCGGCGTGCTTTGCTTATGGCGTTTCGCCTGATCAGGGGCCGTCGCTGGTGTTCGTGACGCTGCCGGTGGTGTTCGGGCAGATGCCGCTGGGCAACGTGTGGGGCTGCCTGTTCTTCGTGTTCATGGCGTTTGCGTCGCTGTCCACCGTCATCGCGGTGTTCGAGAACCTGATCAGCTGGTCCATGGATAAATGGGGCATGATGCGCAGCCGTGCCGTCATCTTCAACGGCGTGCTGGTGCTGGTTCTTTCCATCCCGTGCGCGCTGGGCTTCAACGTGCTGTCGGGCGTCACCATCCCGGCCATCGGCGACATCCAGTCCATCGAGGACTTCATCGTGTCGAACAACATGCTGCCGCTGGGCAGCCTGGCGTTCGTGCTGTTCTGCACCACGCGCCGCGGCTGGGGTTGGGAGAACTTCCTGGCCGAGGCCGACCAGGGCGAGGGCGTGAAGTTCCCGCGCTGGACGCGCCTGTGGCTGAAGTACGGCATCCCGGCGCTGATCGTGGTGATCTTCGTGCTGGGATACGCGCCGAAGGTGGCCATCTGGCTGGGGCTTGCCTAGGGCGTTCCCTTGTTCGGGTTGACTGCAAGAATCGGTTGATTATGACGAAGGGGCTCGACGCGTTGGATCGCGTCGAGCCCCTTTTGCGTGGTGCGCAGGTTATGCCGTGGGCGTTTGCGTCGGCGCGCCCTCGTTGCGGTTCGTCAGTCCCAGGAACGTGTTTTGGATGAGGTAGCCTAGGGCGAACATGAAGCAGGCGGCGGCCAGCGGCTTGCCGATATAGGGAAGCGCGCACGCCGCGCCCAGGATGGCGCCCATGGCAAGCGCCGCGGGGAAGCGTCCCAGGTTCTTGAAGACCAGCTTACCCAGCGCCGCGGCGGTGAAGCCGCCCGAGACGATGGTGAGCGCGATCAGGGCGAACGTCGCGGCGCCGGCGATGGGCAGCGTGACCACCAGGCAGCACAGGATGATCACCGCCACGGGCGCTGCGATGGCGCCGATGATACCGGAGGCGACCAGGTAGCCGGTGCGCGTTTTCGCCAGCTTGGCGGCGTTTGCGGTATGCTTGCGCGCCAGCCATTCGGCTGCCGCCGCGGTCACCAGGCACGCGAGGGCGCCATAGGCCACCCCCAGCAGGGTGCTGACCGCATTGAATGCGGGTTCGGCTTTGTCGTCTTCCGTGTTGATGGAAAGCTCCAGCGCGCCGTGCTGTGCGCCGGAGGCTATCTCGGGCTGATGGCCGGCGGAGCCTCGTACGGCGCCTTCGATGCGGGCGTTGGGGCCAAGCTGCACGGAGTCGGCGTTGACCACGACGTCGCCGTGGACGGTTCCGTCGATGGTGGCGTGCTCGGCACAGATGTAGAGCGCATCGCATTCGCTGGAGAAGCTTGCGTCGCCGGCGGCGATGGCCACCGCCTGCGCCGTGGTGTCGCTCACCGTGGCGTCTTTAGCGGCAAGGGTGATGCTGTGCGCCACGTCGGCGCCCCTGATGGCGATATCCTCTGCTGCTGCGCGGATGCTGCCCGGCACGCTGCACGAGCTTACGGCGATGGACTGGCCCGCGGCAAGGATGTCGTTGGGAACGGTCGCCTTCGTGAACAGCTTGCTTTGGCCGAACCAGACGATGTCGTCTCCCAACAGGCCGCTCGTATCGTCGGCAATCTCGTCGGCTGACCAGGCGTGGCCGTCGTCTGCGTGATGCGATTCGTCCGCTGCGAACGCCGGCATCGCCGGGGCGATGGCGAGCGTGCCGACGGTTGCGATGGCCACGGCGGCGCATGCGAGCACGCCCGGCGCGTTCGCGCCGGTTATCCGGGCGTTGCGAGCCCATGCGGCAATGCCCGCGCCTGCAAGCGCGACGAGCGCGAGCCCCATGAGAAGCGTAATGGCGGTCATGATGTCCTCCTCCGTTTGCGTTTGCGCGACGCAACGGCGGCCCCGGCGTCGCGTGAAAGCCCCTTCGCGCAGCGGCTTTCCCCTTTCCGCCAGTATACTTGCTCGCGCGCGCCGGCGGGTAAAGAGAGGGTAACCGAAATGGCGAATCCGAGTTGCAGCGTATCTTCTCCCTCATGTGGGCGTTTGAGGGTTGGTACGGGCTGTGACGTATACTTTGCTTTCGAAGGTTTCTCTTTTCGCCGGAAGGGTTGGCATGAAGATCACGCTGCAGCAGATGCGCTATATGTTGAAGATCGCCGAGACGGGGTCGATGGTGGCGGCGTCGCGTGTGCTGTCGGTCTCGCAGCCCAGCCTGTCCGAGGCGGTGTCGGTCGTGGAGCGCGAACTGGGGTTTTCCCTGTTCACCCGCGGAAACACCGGCGCCACGCCCACGAAGGAGGGCATGGAGTTCCTGGGCCGGGCGCGGCAGGTGGTGCTGCAGATGGACAACCTCGAGCGTCGCTACGGCGGCAATCAGCCCGAGGGCATGCGCTTCGCGGTGTCCTCGCATCACTTCACGTTCGTGGAGCGGGCGTTTCTGGACGTTGCGCAGCAGGTGGGTTCGGGCAGGTTCGACCTGGTGCTCAACGAGACGCAAACGCAGCAGATCATCGACGACGTGGCGCGATGCGACAGCGATCTGGGCGTGATGTATCTGTCGCGCGCCAACGAGGGCGCGGTGGGGCGCGTGCTCGACCGCAACAAGCTGGAGTTTTACGAGCTGTTCGAGGCGGTGCCGCACGTGTTTCTGCGCATCGGGCATCCGCTTGCGGGGCGGGAGAGCGTCTCGCTTGACGACTTGTACCCGTATCCGCAGCTGTCGTTCGTGCAGGGGGCTTACGAGTCGTCGGCGTTTTCCGAGGAGCCGCTGTGGGCGCCCTCGGCGAAGACGGTGAAGGTGAGCGACCGCGGCTTCGCCACCAGCTTCATGCTGCATTCCGACGCCTATACCGTGACCAGCGGCGTGTACCCGGAGTTTCTGCAGCGCGGCGCCATCACGGCGGTGCCCATCCGCTCGGGCGAGCGCATGCACATCGGTTACGTCATGCCGCGCGGGCTGACGCTCGACGCGATAGGCGAGGCGTTCGTGGCGGCTATGAAGTTGTACGCGAAGGTGGAGAGCTAAGCAGCCTGCGGGCGAAGCGTCGGGCACGATAGGGCGTGAACAGGGGACGGAGGTGTGTTCAGAATCGACCTTTCATTCCCAAAGGTTAACCCTGAACACACCTCCGTCCCCTGTTCACGTTCGCGTTCTATAGCTTCATGCTGGCGGGGACGATGCAGTCGTAGCGCACGGCCTTGCCGTCGATGGAGTAGCTGGGCTTGATGCCGGCCAGGAACGGGCCTTTCGCCGGGCGTTTGATGACCACCTTGCGCGGGCCGGCGGCAATGGCCGCGTGCAGCAGCCCTTCCTCATCGGTGCAGGGCGCTTCCAGGTGGTGCAGCAGCTGGAACTTCTTCTTGACCGCCGCGCTTTTCTGCCGCGCGGGAAACATGGGGTCAAGGTAGACCACGTCGGGTTTGGCCACGTCCATGGACGCGCGTGCGGCAAGTGCCTGCACGCTGTCGCCGCTGGTCAGGCGCATGCGGGCTGCGATGGGCGCAAGCTGCGGGTCGGCGGCCGCGCGCGCCAGGCCGTCGGCAAGCAGCGCGGCGATGACGGGGTCGTGCTCGAAGAGCTGCACGTGGAAGCCGGCCGCGGCCAGCAGCAGCGCGTCCTCCCCGAACCCGGCGGTGGCGTCGATGGCGCGGGGCTGATCGACGCCCTTGACGCGCGCGGCGCGGACGAGCAGCTCGCGGGAGAGCCTGCCGGGCTTGATGCGCGGCAGCATGCCCGCCAGGTCGCAGCGCAGCTCCATGCCTTCGCCCACCAGCGCCAGGCCGCGATCGTCGCGCACCAGGCTGACGGCGGGGTCGTCGATGGTGGGAAGCATGTTGTCGTCGAAGGTCATGGGGAAGCGTCCGATCGTCGTGTTCTAGGGGAATTTGGGGCTGTGGGCCTGGGTTTGAGCCGGACCCGCGGGTTCGCGCGACTCGGGTTTTCCGAAGTGCCGCGCGGGCGGGAGCGCGAATGCAGCCTGAGCCCGGGTGTGCTGAGTGAGCGGTTCGGTGCCGCACGACGCGCGGCACCGGTTCCGCGTGTCGCTAGCCTTGGCGTTCGAGCATGGCGATGACGAGCGCGGCGCTGTTGCGGGCCGCCTGCGCCTCGAACGTGGGGTAGTCGATGGACGAGGAGCCGTCGGCCTTGTCGGAGATGGCTCGTACGATGGCGCATGGCACGCCGTTGGCCCATGCGACCTGCGCGATGGCGGCGCCTTCCATCTCGCAGCACTTCGCGCCGAACGTCTCGACGATGCGCTGCTTCTCGAAGTTGTCGCACACGAAGCGGTCGCCCGAGGCCACGCGGCCGGTGTGCGTGGTGGCGCCGATCGCCGAAGCCGCGGCGATGGCCGATTTCGACAGCGCCGGGCTGCAGGGGAACGCGAGCGTGTCCAGACCCGGCGTCTGACCTGCGGCGTAGCCCAGGTTGCGCACGTCCATGATGTGGTTGACCGCATCGTCGGCCACCACGATGTCGCCGATGTTGATGGACGCGTCCAGCGAGCCGGCGATGCCGGTGTTGAGCAGCGCGCTCACGCCGAAGCGGTCGATGAGCACCTGCGCGCACGTGGCGGCGTTCGCCATGCCCACGCCGCACTGCACCACGATGACGGTGGCGTTGCCGATGGTGCCCACGTTGAACTCCATGCCGGCGATGCGCGTGATCTTCACCGCGCCGGCCTTCGCCATCTCCTCGCGCAACAGCGCGATTTCCACGTCCATGGCGCCGATGATGCCCATGGTGTTGAAGCTCGTAGTCATAAGCTGCTTTCTGGTCGGGGAAGGGAAGCGCGGTGAGACGGCGGCTGTGCGGCCACCTCACCGCGCTTCCTCGGTTCGTTAGCTCGATGCGGGGCTGGACCCGCTTGGTGCGCTTGCGCTAGTCGAGCAGGGCGGGGTAGTGCGTGTGCGCCTCGTCGAGCACCTCGAGGGTGTTGGCCATGTAGCGGCGTGCCCACCACTTCGCCTGCACGAGGTCGTTGTCGTGGTAGTTGCCGCACTCCTCGGGCTTGGCGCCGGGGATCTCGCCCTCGAAGTCGCGGATGAAGGAGAACATGCGGCGCACGAGGTCGGCCACGTCGACGGATTCCAGCTCGCCGAAGGCCACCAGGTAGAAGCCGGTGCGGCAGCCCATGGGGCCGAAGTAGATCACGCGGGTCGACCATTCGGCATCGTTGCGCAGGAAGGTGGCGCCGAGGTGCTCGATGGCGTGGACGGCGGCGGTGTCCATGACCGGCTCGCGGTTGGGGGCGGTCATGCGCAGGTCGAACGTGGTGGTCGTGCAGCCGGTGGCGGCGTCGGAGTCGCGGCGCGACACGTACACGCCGGGCTCGAGCACGCGGTGATCGACGGAAAAGCTTGCAATGCGTTCCATGGATGCTCCTTGCTATATATAGGTAACGGCAACGTGGTCGCCGTCGGTTCGCAGCGCCTATTGTACCGCCCGCAAGCAACCCGCTACGCCGATCGGTATGCGAACAAGAAAATCTCCGCGCGGTCAGGCGCCCGGCGCGGGGCGCGCCCGCGTTCGGGTTGCGCCGTTTACCGGTGCGGGTGTGCGGGGGAGGGCTGCGCGCGGTACCATCGTGCCATCACTGTGCGATGACCTGAGGAGGTTTTCATGGAAGCGGATCAGAAGCGCTACTTGGAATTGTTGGCCCGATCTTTCCCCACCCAGGAGCTGGCGGCGGCCGAGATCATCAACCTGAGCGCCATCCTGAACCTCCCGAAGGGCACGGAGTTCTTCTGCTCCGACATCCACGGCGAATCCGAGGCGTTCAGCCACATCCTGCGCAACGGCTCGGGCTCCATCCGCCTGAAGGTGGACGAAGCGTTCGGCGATCAGCTCACCGAGGCCGAAAAGCGCGAGCTGGCCACGCTCATCTACTACCCGCGCGAGAAGGCGAAGCTGATCTTGGCGGGCGTGGAAGACGAGCGCGCCTGGTACGCCACCGTGGTGCCGCGCCTGGTGGCGGTGTGCAAGCGCGCTACGCGCAAGTACACGACCAGCCGTGTGCGCAAGGCGCTGCCCGCCGAGTTCGCCTACATCATCGAGGAGCTGATGAGCGAGGATAACCACGGCGTGGACAAGGAAGCGTATTATGCCGGCATCATCGACGCGGCGGTGCGCACCAGGCGCGGCATCGCGCTCATCGAGGCGCTTGCGCAGCTTATCCAGCGCTTGGCCATCAGCCAGCTGCACATCATCGGCGACATCTACGACCGCGGCCCGCACCCCGACGTCATCATGGAGACGCTGCAGGCGCAGCGCAAGGTCGACATCCAGTGGGGCAACCACGACATCGTGTGGATGGGCGCGGCCCTCGGGCAGCGCGGCTGCATCGCGCACGTGGTGCGCAACTGCGCCCGCTACGGCAACCTGTCCATCCTGGAGGACGCCTACGGCATCAACATCCTGCCGCTGGCAAGCTTCGCTCTTGACGCGTACCGCGACGACCCGTGCGTCGGCTTCGGCCTGAAGGGCAACCCCGACCTGCCGCCGTCCGAGCTCGAGATGAACGTGAAGATCCAGAAGGCCATGGCCATCATCCAGTTCAAGGTGGAGGCGGCGCTGATCGACGAGTACCCCGAGTTCGGGCTGGAGAGCCGCAAGCTGCTGGACAAGATCGATTACGAGGCGGGTACCGTGGTGGTCGACGGTGTGGAATACCCGCTGACCGACCGCGTGTTCCCGACGGTCGACCCGCAAAACCCCTTCGCGCTCACGCCGGCCGAGGAAGAGGTGATGTGCCGCCTGGAGGCCGCGTTCACCGGATGCGAGAAGCTGCAGCGCCACATGCGCTTCTTCCTGGAAGTGGGCAGCCTGTACAAGATCCGCAACGGCAACCTCATGTTCCATGCCTGCGTGCCGCTCAACGCCGACGGAAGCTTGAAGGAAGTGGACGTGTTCGGGCACCGTTACAAGGGCCGCGCGCTTTACGACGTGATGGAACGCTACGTGCGCGCCGCGTTCTTCAGCCATGATGCCGAGGAAAGCCGCCGCGGACGCGACCTTCTGTGGTACCTGTGGCTGGGCGAGGGAAGCCCGCTGTTCGCGAAGAGCAAGATGGCTACCTTCGAGCTGTACCTCATTGCCGACAAGGCCGCGCGCAAGGAGGTGAAGAACCCCTTCTACACGCTTATCGAGGACGAGCGCGTAATCGCGGGCATCTTCGAGGACTTCGGCATGGACCCGGAGACGTCGCATATCGTGTGCGGGCACGTGCCGGTCAAGGTCAAGGACGGCGAGGACCCTGTGAAGTGCGGCGGGCGCGTGTTCATGATCGACGGCGGGTTCTCGAGGGCCTATCAGCCCACCACGGGCATCGCCGGCTATACGCTCATCGACAATTCCTACGAGTTCATCTTGGCGGCGCACGAGCCGCTGAAGTCCGCGGAGGCGGCGGTGGTCGAGGAGCTCGACATCCACTCGAGCCGCCGCGTGGTCGAGCGTGTCGAGCACCGCACGCTGGTGGCCGACACCGACGACGGCGCCGATATCCGCCGTCGCGTCGAGGACCTCGAGCAGCTGCTTGAGGCGTATCGGGACGGCCAGATCGCCGAGGGCGGGCGCTAACGCCGGGTCGGACGGCTTATCCGTTTTTGCGGTCGGGGCGCTGCTGTGCGGCGGCGCCCCGACCGTTGCGTTCTGGTGAGCAGGGGACGGAGGTGTGTTCAGAAAAAAGCTTGCGTTTCGCAAAGGCCTTTTCCCGAACACGCTCCGTCCCCCTGTTCGTGTTTCGCCCCGACCGTTGCGTATCGGGGGCGGCGGTGCAGGCGGGCTGTCGGGGGAGCCGTCGACGTTCGGGCGCCCGGTGGCGTGCGGTGCGGAAAAGTTGATGGAAGAAGCTGGGTTCAAGGCATAGCGCTCGCATGGCCGAATGTAGTATTGTTAGGCGTACGTCAAAAAATTGATGTAACTCTTACGAGTATGGGGAATTGCATGGCGCTTACGTTTGCTGACTTTCTTGCGCAGGCTATGGCTCAGCCTATCCTGTTCGTTATTTTGGTGCTCATCATCGGCGTTACCGCGGTGTCCGGCGCAACCGACGCGCCGAACGCCATCGCGACGGTGGTCTCCACGCGTTGCCTCAAGCCGAACACGGCCATCGGCTTGGCCGCGGTATTCAACTTCGTCGGCCTGGTGGGCATGACGTTCATCTCCACGGCCGTGGCGAAGACCATGTTCGGCATGGTCGACTTCTCAGGAAACACCGATGCCGCCTTGCTCGCCCTGGTGGCGGCCATGATCGGCGCCATAGGCTGGGGCATCTTCTGCTGGTTCTTCGGCATCCCCTGTTCGAAATCGCACTCCCTTATCGCCGGCATCACCGGCGGTGCGGTGGCCATGAACGGCTGGGCGGGCGTCGTGCCCTCCGAGTGGGTCAAGGTCATCTACGGCATGGTGTTCTCCCTGCTGGCGGGCTTTGCGCTGGGTTGGGTGTTCACGAAGATCATCGAGTGCGTGTTCGAGATGGCCAACCGCCAGGCGGCCAATATCGTGTTCACCGCCATCCAGGACCTGTGCGCGCTGGCTCTGTCGTTTTTGCATGGTGCGCAGGACGGTCAGAAGTTCATGTCCATCGCCATGCTGGGCATCGCGCTTTCCTTCGGCAGCTCCACGCCCGACGCGGGCGGCTTCCCCATGTGGGTCATGATCACGTGCTCGTTGGCCATCTCGGCCGGCACGGTGGTGGGCGGCAAGCGCATCATCAAGTCCGTGGGCATGGACATGGTGAAGCTGGAGAAGTACCAGGGCGTTGCCGCCAACTTCTCCACGGTGTTCACGCTGCTGTTCGCAAGCCTGACCGGCATGCCGGTGTCTACGGGCCACTGCAACACGTCGGCCATCATGGGCGTGGGCGCCAGCCGTTCCATCAAGCGCGTGAACTGGAGCATCGCCAAGAACATGCTGTTGGCATGGGTGATCACGTTCCCGGCATGTGGCCTTATCGGTTTCGTGCTGGCGAAGCTGTTCATGATGATGGCGTAAAGCCGCGTCCGCTGCTTGCCGGCGCTTTTAGGGGGTTTGCCCCCGATCGATTCTCGAGCCGCCTTCCGTTTCCTGGGGAACCAGGTGCGGAAGGCGGTTTTTCGTTGCTCGGGCCTTGGTGCGCACGGGGCTTTAGGTGTGCATACAACGGCAGCGTGGGTGGTGGCACCTGTGCTCGGCGTTGCTTCACGAAGTCTTCGTTGCGTAGCGGCGTCGTAGTCGGCCGCTTGCGTGCATGACGCTTGAACCGCATTCCCAACGGGAGGGCAACGGGATGGCGGCGTGCTGTGAACGGGTCGGTTATGGGGCGGAAACGGTTGCCGGACGGGCGCGGCGCGGGGGTTTCGCCGCTCCTATACTGCGGCGTCGGGCAATAGGGCCCGAACGGACGCGATAGGAGCGCAACATGAACGAGAAGCATATCAAGGGCGTGCAACGTGCATCGGCGGCGGTGGCGATAGCGGCGACGCTGGCCATAACGGGCGGCGCGCTTGCCGGTTGCAGCGGCAACTCGAACGACGACAACGGCCAGGTGGTGGAGGAGTCAGCCGTGGTCGAGCAGGGCGACGCCGGCGCGGCGAGCGCGGACCCCGTGATGGTCACCAAGGTGATCCAGGAGGTGACCGGCGCTTACGTGGGCAAGACCGATGATGGCGCAACGGTGTACTACGCGCTCACCGACGACGGGACTCAGCGCATCCTGGCGGTGCGGGCCGCCGACGGCACCTACGAGTCGTGGGTGGGCAACGCCACCTCCAACGGCGAAGAGGTCACTATCACCGACGCGCCTTCCGGCAACACCATCTCCTTCCGCGTCACCCCGCAGGAAGGCGATTCTGCCCTGATCGATCTGGGCGACAGGGGCCAGGCTGTAGTGGCGCAATGCCCGCTTGAGGTCGTCACGGACGTGGTGGAGGTTTCCGAAGGCTAGGGTGGCCGCGCGCTCTAGGGCTTTGCGGTTGCGTGGGACCGTTGCGTGCGCGACGCGCATCGGCGTCGGGCGTCGAAGCGGATTGGGCTTCCGGGTCCTTGCGCGCGGCGGCTTCATCTTGGGCTTATGGCGGATCGAAGCATGCCTTCCCGGCAAGTTGCATGCGACGGTTGTCTGCTTGGCGCCCGGTTGATGATTCCCCTTGCGGCTTGGGCATGTCGTGTTGGGGGAGGGCCTTCCCCTTGCCCGGCGGGTCAACGGTTACAATATGGTTGACATATCCGCAACGCTGCGCACCTGTCCGGTTCGCAGCTTGATGCCAAGGGGTTCTCATGGGCAAGCTTGCCAAGCCGGCGAACCGGTTGCTGTTCGCGCTGTGCGTGCTGATTACGGGCGCCATCGCCGGCGCGTTCGTATGGGCGTTCTTCTTCTGCATGGACATCGGCCTGGGGCTTTTGTGGGAGAAGCTGCCGCAGATGCTCGGGGCCGCGGCGGGCCAGGAGGTGCCGGCGCTGGCGTCGGGGCCGTTCGGGTTCGCCGCGTGGCCGCTGATCGTGTGTCTGATCGGCGGCCTTGCCATCGGGTTGTACGACAAGCATGTCGGCTTCGCCCCCGAGGACCTGAACGTGGTCATGGGCAAGGTGAAGGGCGAAGGGCGCTACCCTTACGACCACCTTGGCAAGCGTTCGCTCTCGGCGCTGCTGCCGCTGCTGTTCGGCGGCAGCGTGGGTCCCGAGGCGGGCCTGACGGGCGTGATCGCCGGTTTGTGCACGTGGGTGGGCGACCGCATGCGCCGTTTCGGCGCCGACTTCCGCGCCATGACCGTTGCCGGCACGCAGGCGGCGCTGACGGCCCTGTTCACCGCCCCGCTCTACGGCTTCGCCGCGCCCCTTGCGGGCACTGCCGACGGGCGCGTGCCGGAGGGCGAGGTGGATATCAAGCTGCCGCGCGCCGGCAAGGCGGCGGTGTACCTGTGCGCCGTGGTGGGCGCCCTCGGCGCGTTCTTCGGGCTTGCCGAGCTGATCGGCGGCGGGGGCGGTCTGCCGCGTTTCACGGCGGCCAGCGTGGGGCCGCGCGAGCTTGCATGGCTGGTGCCGTTGGCGCTTGCGGGCACGGCGTGCGGCTGGGCCTACCATGCCTCGGGCGCCGCTACCGGCGCGTTGGCGCGCCGCATGGGCGATAGGCCCGTCGCCAAGGCGATGCTGGCCGGCTTGGCCCTGGCGCTTTGCGGCATGGCGCTTCCCTATACCATGTTCGCCGGCGAAACGCAGTCCACCCTGCTCATGGCGCGCTGGACCGCCATCCCGGCGGGCGCGTTGGTGGCGACGGGCTTCGTGAAGGCGGCGCTCGCCCCCGCGTGCATCAAGCTTGGCTGGCGCGGCGGCCATTTCTTCCCGGTCATCTTCTCGGGCATCGCGCTTGGCTACGGCTTTGCCCAGATCAGCGGTGCCGATGCGGTGTTCTGCGTTGCCGCGTGCACCTCGGCGCTTATGGGCGCGGTCATGCGCCAGCCGCTTATGGCGGCGCTTCTGCTGGTCATGTGCTTCCCGCTCAAGGGCGTGATCGTGATGCTGGCCGCGGCTGCCATCGGCGCGGCCATCCCGCTGCCGCGGGCGTTGAGCCCGCAAAAGGCGGAAGATGCGCCCGACGGCGCCGAAGACGCGTTCGGCTCGGATTCTTCGGACGGGGAAGGGGAGCGCCATGCGTAGGCTGCGCATGCTCGTGGAGATCGAGCGTCAGGCGGGATTCGGCCCCATCACCTGCTTGTTCGTCGTCGTGTTCCTGCTGTGCTCGCTGGCGGTGTGGCTTGCCGACCCGGTGGCGAACACGTTCGGCGACGGTATGTGGTTCAGCTTCCAGGCCGTTTCCACCATCGGCTTCGGCGACGTGACGGCGGCGGGGCCGGTGGCGCGCATCGCCACCGTGCTGCTCAGCGTGGTGAGCATCTTCTACATCGCCCTGATCACCGGCGTGGTGGTCAGCTATTGCAACGCCATGCTGCGGCAGCGCCAGGAGGGCACGTTGGCGCATTTCGCCGAGAACCTGGAGCGGCTCGACGAGATGACGCCCGGAGAGCTGGCCGTGTTCTGCAAACGCGTGAAGGAGTACCGCCGCGGGAAGTAGCGCTCAGAGGCGCTTCCGGTCGCGCACCAGAAGCACGGTCAAGACGATCGCGCAGGCCATAAGCGCTGCGGTGACGCAAAACGCCGCATGGTAGCCGGCGAATGCGGTCTGCGCGCCGGTGATGCCTTGCGAGGCGTTCGAGGCCGCCGCAGCGACGGACACCAGCAGTGCCGTGCCGAACGAGCCGGCGATCTGGTTGATGGTGTTGCCGGTGCATTGCGCATGTTGGACGGCGTCGTTGGGAAGCGCGTTGATGGCCCAGGTGTTCACGGGCGCCGAGGCGAATTGGATGCCCACCGCCAAAACGGTGTACACCGCCGTCACCAGCGCGATGGGCGAATCGCCGCACAGGAACGGGAAGCAGGCTGCTCCTGCGGCGAAGACGGCGGTGCCTATGAGCGTGGGGCGGCGCACCCCGAGCTTGTCGAACATGCGGCCCGCAAGCAGCGCGGCGAATGCACCGATGACTGCTCCGGGCAAAAGGGCCATGCCGCTGGCGGCGGCGCTGAGGCCGAGCGTGCCTTGGATGTAGAGGGGCATGATGGTTTGAAGGCCGATCAGGCCGGTTTGAATAAGCGCGACGATGATGATCGTGATGCGGTATTGCGGCACTTTCAGGATGTCTAGGCGCAGCATGGGTTCGCCAAGGTGCAGCTGGCGCCAGGCGTAGGCCCCCACGAGCACCAGGCCTGCCGCGGTCAGCGCCGCCATGGCCGCAAGGTTGCTCGAGGAGCTGAAGGAGGAGAGGCCGTACAGCAGGCCGACCAGGCCCAACGTCGAAAACACCACGGAGGGCGCATCGAACTTCGAACGGCTTAGGCTCCCGTAAGGTTGCAGGCCCTTCACGGCGAACGCGACGATGGCGGCAGAAAGGGCGGTGACGATGGCGAAGATGGCGCGCCAGCCCACCGTGTCGACGAGCACGCCGGAAAGCGACGGGCCGATGGTGGGCGCGAACCCCACGATGAGGCTGACCACGCCGATGGCGGACCCGCGGCTCTCGCGCGGGATGACCAGCAGCACGACGCTGAACACCATGGGCATGATGAAGCCGGTGGCGCAGGCCTGCATGATGCGGCCGGCAAGCAGCGCGGGGAAGGCGGGTGCCAACGCTGCTAGCAGGCTTCCGCCGCCGAACAACGCCATGCCCCCGATGAACAGGCGACGCGTGGTGAAACGGCCCATCAGGTAGGCCGCAAGCGGGATGACCACGGCTTCGGTGAGCGTGTAGCCGGAGGTCAGCCACTGGGCGGTGGTGGGGCCGATGGCAAGATCGTCCATGATGGCGGGCAGCGCCGGCGTGAGCAGCGTGGCGTTGAGCACGGTCAGGAAGGCGCCCGATAGCAGCAACGTCAGCATCTTCAGCTCGTGTTTCGCGATTCCCAAACCCATTCAATCTCCTTGACGTAGTTCGGCCGTCGGGCGCGGGCGGCACCGGACGGCCGTTGGTAAAGCATTCGATAGATGATAATCGAATGGCGAAGCGAGGTGGGCGAGATGCGCCGGGTAACATCGGCTATCGTTGCTGGGTACGGATAAACTTTGGAATCGCTGGTGCGAAAGCGTTTAGCTTGCAGGGTCCGCGGTGTTCGGCGGTTAAGATTCGCTACGTTGATTGGGGTCCGCTCTCTGCCCGCACCGCCGATACGCAATCGGGAAGCCCCGCTTGCCGGCGTTTCCCTGTATATAAGAAGGAGGCCCCATGGGCTCGAACGAGAACGTGAACGCGTGGCTTGATGCCGCGCCTGTGCAGGTGCGCGAAACCACGCTGGAACTGTTGTCGCAGGTGGAGGCCATGCGAGATGCGCAGACCATTTACCCTCCGCAAGATGATATCCTCAATGCGCTTGCGTTCACCGCGCCTGAGGATGTGCGGGTGGTCATCTTGGGCCAGGACCCGTATCACGGGCCGGGACAGGCCATGGGGCTGTCGTTTTCCGTGCCCGTCGGCTGCAAGCTGCCCCCCAGCCTTCGCAACATGTATAAGGAAATGGCCGCCGACCTGGGGTGTCCCATGCCCGAGAGCGGGGATTTGACGTCGTGGGCTGCGCAGGGCGTGCTGCTGCTCAACACCACGCTCACGGTGCGTGAACACGCCGCAGCGTCGCACGCCAAGCTGGGCTGGCGGGTGCTCACCGACCACGTGGTGCGCCGCTGTCTGGAGGTGCCGCAGCCCGTGGTGTTCCTGACCTGGGGCAAGCACGCCATCGATTTGGTGGACGGGGCATGGAACGCCGTGGAGGCGGGCCCTGCGGCCGCATCGCTTGCCAACAAGCATGTGCTCAGGAGCACACACCCTTCGCCGCTTTCGGCCAACCGTGCCACGGCAACGCTGCCCGCGTTCATGGGGTCGCGCCCGTATTCCCAGGTCAATCGCATCTTGCGGGAAGCGGGCGAGCGGCCTATCGACTGGCAGAGCGTGCTTGCGGGGTAGGCAGCGCCGTTTTGCGGCTTATCTGCAGAAACGCCCGGCTGCGGACAGCAGCGCCTGCATATCAAGCGGTTTCGCCAGGTGCGCGTTCATCCCGGCGGCCTTCGACTTCTTGCGGTCCTCGTCGAAGGCGTTGGCCGTCATGGCGATGATGGGCACGGTGGAGGCGTCGGGACGGTCGAGCGCGCGTATGGCGCGGGTGGCCTCGTAGCCGTCCATGACGGGCATCATCAAATCCATCAAGATCAGCGAGATCGTGCCCGGCTTCGAGTTTGCGAACATCTGGATCGCTTCTTTGCCGTTCCATGCTTTGACCACGGCGGCGCCGGCGTGGTCCAGGTAGAACTCGGCGATCTCCATGTTCAGGTCGTTGTCCTCCACGAGCAGTACGCGCTTGCCGGAAAGGGAACCCTCGGATTGCAGGGCGGCCTGCGCGCGTTCGGGGTGCGCCGCTACGTTGTCGTTTATCTTGAACGGGAGCGTGAAGGTTATCTCCGTTCCAACATCGGGTGTGCTTTGCACGCTGATGGCGCCGTCCATGGCGTCGATGAGCGTTTTCACGATGGACATGCCCAAGCCGGTGCCCTGGTAGCGGGTGCGCGCGCCGTTCTGCTCCTGCGTGAACGGCTTGAACAGGTGCTCGGACACGAATTCCTCGCTCATACCGATGCCGGTGTCGGCGATCTTGAACTCGAATAGCGCTGTATCGCCGTCGCAGGAAAGCTCGGTGATGTAGGTGTCCACTCGCCCGCCGGGTTTGTTGTACTTGATGGCGTTGCTGAACAGGTTGAGCATGATCTGGCGCAACCGCAGGTCGCTGCCGATGAGCTGGGTATGCTGCACGTCCTTGCGGTATCGCTCGTGGGAGATGCCGCTTTCCAGCATTTGCGCGGCAACGAGCGATTCCACGTCATCGGCCAGCTCCAGCAGATCGAACTCGTCCTGTTCGAGCACCGCCTGCCCAGAGTTCAGCTTGTTCATGTCGAGCACGTCGTTGACCAGGTCGAGCAGATGGTTCGCTGAAAGCTGGATCTTGTCCAGGCATTGGCGGGTTTTCGCGGGGTCCTGCTCACTTGCCTCGATGATGTTGAGCATGCCTAAAATCCCGTTGATGGGCGTGCGGAAGTCGTGGCTCATGCGGTTCATGAACTCGGTTTTCGCCTTGCTCTCGGAGTCGGCGGTTTGCAGTGCCTGCTCAAGGCGGTGCTTTTCCGCTTGCTCCTGTTCGTGGAACGCCGAGGTGTCCTTGAGCAGCACGATGCCGCGAACGATGGGCACTTCGTCTTGGGTGTCGGCG
This sequence comes from uncultured Senegalimassilia sp., assembly GCF_934636665.1. Lineage (GTDB taxonomy): Bacteria > Actinomycetota > Coriobacteriia > Coriobacteriales > Eggerthellaceae > Senegalimassilia. Next base: position 58,764 of record NZ_CAKUAT010000001.1, on the reverse strand, counting down.
CGGTATTGCGAGTCCTGAGACATAAGCACGACCTTTTGCAGCCATTTCATCTTGCCGTCGGGCTTGATTTCGCTGAACTCGATGGTCACCTCGTTCGCGCCGCCCTTAAAGCGCGCAAGCAGCTTCTCCGAGCAATCCGCCAGCTGATAGCTTTCCAGCGTGCCCTCGGTGATCGATCCGGCATGTTTGCGGCAAAAGGCCGTGTAGGAGCAGGGCAGCTGTAGATTCTGCTCGGTGAAGCCCCCATTGGGCTCGAAGAATACCTGTTCAAGGCGGTCGTTGGTCAGATCGACCGAATACGCCGCCTGCGCCGAATCGAGCAGCGCGTCCACGTAGCCGCCGCTGTTCTCGAGGATGGATTGCTTGAGCTGGTCATAGTAGCGGGAGAGCTGCTGCTTCTCGCTTGCGGTGCCGTCGGAGAACGGCTCGAGGGCGACCACGAAATGATGGAGCGCCCCTTTTTCGGCGCCGTCAAGGTACAGCGCGGTGATGCGACCGCGCCACTTGGGGCTTTGCAGCACCAGTTCAATAGGCTCGCTTTGCGGGGTAAGGCGTTCGCGAAGCGTTTCCAGCTGCAGCGTGCGGCGCATCTCCAACCGCTGGTCTTCGCAGGCCAGCGAGCATGCGAACTGCTCGACAGCGCCCGAGTAGTTTCCGCTGTCGGCCAGGAACATGTTCGACGATGCGCGCAGGATGCGGTATTGATCGAGCTTGGCGTCGCAGTATATGCAGTTGGAGAAATGGAATCCAAGGCCGGAAACCTGCTTCAGGATGCGCTCGTTTTGCCGCTGACGCGCCGCTGTCTCGGCAAGGCGCGCGTTGTTCTTGTCTATGTACATGTTCTTGTCCGCTTGGCGGAACAGCTCGCGCATGGTGGGGGATTCGAATTCGCTGGACAAGGCATAGCCTGCGGCATAGCTGACGGGCATATCGGGATGCGCCTGAGAATATTCATCGGCGTCGCGCCTTATCCGGTCGAGCAGCGCCGCGGCCTGCGCGGCATCGGCGTCGCGCAGCACCGCTAGGAACTCGTCGCCGCCATAGCGGCCAGCGAAGCACAGGGGGCTTTGCACCTTCGCCAGCTGCAGCGCGAAAGAGCGGATGTATTCGTCGCCCTTTTCGTGCCCGAGGTTGTTGTTGATGGTGCGAAGGTTGTTCAGGTCGAACACGAACACGGCTAAGGGGCTTTCGGGGTGGATGGGCTCGACCTGCGACAAGATCTCCTCGCATTTGTTCTTGTTGGGAAGGCCCGTCGCCTCGTCAAGGTACACCTTGCGCTGCAGCTGCCTGTTCAGGGCCGCGGTGCGCAGTGCGCGGACAAGCTCGATGGCGAACAACGTCAGCAGGCCCACGATATCGGCTATGACGATGTTCTCAAGGTAATCGAGAGATGAGGCCTTCTCTTGCGAGTATTCCTCCGCCAGCCCGGTGGTCTGGTCACAGAGTTCGAAGAAGGCCTCGCTTTTCGCGATGATGTCGGTGTCTTGGTAGCCGGTTTCGCGCACGCGCTCGATCTCGGTGCGAAGGTCGGCGAAGCGGTCGGCTAGCTCGGTCATCTTCGCCTGGTAGGCCTCGTCGTCAAGGCGCACCAGATCCAGGTCATCGCTTCCATAGCGCAGACCGTCGATGTAGGATTCCACGGACTCGATCATCTTGTCTTGCGCAAGCCCAGCATCCTCCATCTTCACGATGCGTTGCGTGGTGCCGCGCACTAAGCCGGCGTAGTTCACCACGCGCGCGGTGCCTTGTATGTCTGCGACCAGCGACATGATGTCGAGGAACAAGAAGATGAGCACGATGGTGAGCGCCGTCATGAGGACGCGCGAGATTCGGCTGACTTTGCTGGTGGTGCGCTTGTTCATCCCAAGCCTTTGCTATATGCGGAATCCGATTGAGATTAATGGCGATTCTATCATGGGTCGCTTCGGGTGGACCGTTGCGCAGGTTTGTAAAGTCAGAGCGGTGCCATTTTCGGAACCAGCGTTGCGTCAGGCGTTATCCCGCGTCAAAACAAGTTAGGCCCGGAATTATTGTTCCGGGCCTAACGTATCGGGTTCGGTTGCGGGCGCTGGCGGCCTACTCGCCCCAGACGCGCTCGGCGATGCGGCGTACCAGGGCTATCTTGGCCCACTGGTCATCCTCGGTGAGCACGTTGCCCTCCTCAGTGGAGGAGAATCCGCACTGCGTGGACAGGCGCAGCTGCTCGAGCGGCACGTACTGCGCCGCCTCGTGGATGCGCGCGATTACGTCGTCCTCGTTCTCCAGCTCGGGGAACTTGGACGTGACCAGGCCCAATACCACTTTCTGGTCGCGGATGTGCGAAAGCGGGGCGAAATCGCCGGAGCGGTCGGAGTCGTACTCCAGGAAGAAGCCGTCGTAGTTCGCGCCGCCGAACAGCACCTCGGCCACGGGCTCGTAGCCGCCGGAGGAGAACCACGTGGAGCGGAAGTTGCCACGGCAGATGTGCGTGGTGATGGTCATGTCGGCGGGCTTTGCCTCAAGGATGCGGTTGATCGCGTCCACGTAGTTTTTCGCCACCTGGTCCACGTCGATGCCCTCGGCGGCGTACGCCTCGCGCTTGGCCGGGTCGCAGAACTCGCCCCAGCTGGTATCGTCGAACTGCAGGTAGCGGCAGCCCAGGTCGTAGAAGGCGCGCACGGCGTCGCGGTACACCTCGACGATGTCGTCGAAGAGCATCTGCTCATCGGCGTAGCGCTCGATGGGGCGGTACGTGGCCTTGCCGCGCACGCAGGGGATGAGGTGCAGCATGGAGGGCGCGGGGATGGTCAGCTTCACCGGATAGTCGCTGGCGATGTCGCGCAGCTTGGCGAAATGGGCCAGGAACGGGTGGTCGCCGAAGGCGATCTTGTCGCGGAACACCAGCTGAGCGCCCTTGGGCTTGGGGCCCTTGAACTCGACCGACCACGTTTCGGCGTCGACGTGCTCGACGTTTTGCAGGCCCTCCAGGAAGTCGAGGTGCCACATGGCGCGGCGGAACTCGCCGTCGGTGACGGCCTTCAGGCCCGCCTGCTTCTCCTTTTCCACCAAGTCTGCGATGGCGGCGTCCTCGGCGGCGGTCAGCTGCTCGCGCGTGATGGTCCCGGCGGCGAAATCGGCGCGCGCCTGCTTGAGTGCCTCGGGGCGCAGGAAGCTGCCGACGATGTCGTATGCGTAGGGAGGGTTGGTGATGGCCATGGGTTGCGTCCTTTCGTCGCTTGTGTTGCGAGGGAAAGGATGCCACAGGCCTGCGCGATAGAAAACTATCGGTTTGGTAGGGATATGTATAGCTAAAAGGAATGGATACGTAGGTGGGCTGCGCGGGCGGCGCGCGGTGTCGGGTGCCGGCGGGCGACCCTCTTCATGCCTTGAGGTGCGCTGCCTGCGCCGCTCACGCGGGAGCGTGCTCGCCTCGCGCGTCGAAGGGCTCGCGCGCGAGGGTGGGCGCCCTTATTCGCCGGCTTCTCGCTGGTATTCGTTCACGTATTCCTGCAGCAGCTGCAGGTAGCGTTCGGCCACCGAGGACAGGGGGCGGTCGGCGCGCTTGACGTATCCCAGCTCCATATGCTCGGGGCTTTCGAGCGGGATGGACACGATCTGGCTGCCATTGAGGTCCTCGGAGAGGATGCCGCTTGAGATGGTGTAGCCGTCAAGGCCGATGATCAGGTTGAACAGCGTCGCGCGGTCGGTCACCACGATGCTCTTGTCCACCGCCTCGGCGATGTGCAGCTCCTCGGCGTAGTACAGCGAGTTGCGGATGCCCTGGTCGTAACTCAGGCGCGGGTAGGGCGCCAGGTCGGCAAGGGTGGCGCGCTCAAGGCGCGCCAGCGGGCTGTTGCGGCTGACGAACACGTGCGGTTTCGCACGGAACAGCGGTACGAAGTGCAGGTCGGCCGACTTCACCACGTTCGAGATGACGCTTTCGTTGAAGTCGCAGCGGTACAGCACGCCCAGCTCGCTGCGCTGCACCCGCACGTCGTCGATGATGCCGGCGGTGGACGTCTCGCGCAGCGAGAACTCGTAGCGGTTGCGGTCGTATTCGCGCACGAGCGAGACGAACGCGTTCACCACGAAGGCGTAATGCTGGGTGGATATGCCGAACACGCGGCGGATGCGGTCGGTGCCCTTGTATTCGCCTTCCAGAAGGTCGGCTTGCTCGATGACCTGGCGGGCGCGCGAAAGGAAGCGCATGCCCTCCTCGGTGGGCACGACGCCGGTGCGCGAGCGCGTGAAGATGGTGATGTCCATCTCGCGCTCAAGCTCCGAGACCGCCTTGGAAAGGCTGGGCTGCGCGATGAAGAGCTTCTCCGCCGCCGCGGTAAGCGACCCGGATTCGGCTACTTGGATGACGTATCTGAGCTGTTGCAGTTTCATGGGCCGTATTCTAACAGGAAGGGAAGGGGCCCGGTAGGATATCGCTGGATCGATACGCGCGCCGGACGCCGTGCGTGGGATTGCCGCTGCTGCGAGCGGACTGTCGGGCGGTGTTGCGCGGGGGTCGGCTGCGGTGCTGCGGACGGGGCGTTCGCCGTTGCGCCGCGAGCAAGTGTTCGCTGTCGTGCCGCGTACGGGCTTGCCGATGTGCCGCGAGGGCTTCGCGGCTGTTTCCCTATACGGTTGGTATGCGGAAATTGCGCGGCGCTTGCGGGTTCGGCGCGCGATACGCGTATCATGGAAGCGTTTTTCAGGCACTATCGCGGCCCTGCATCGCCGCATCGGGAAAGGAAGCGAAATGACTCGCATCGGCATTTTGGGATACGGAAACCTTGGACGTGGCGTTGAGCTGGCCATTCGCCAGAACGACGACATGGAGCTCGCAGCGGTGTACACGCGCCGCGACCCCGCAAGCGTGAGCATCGCCACCGAGGGCGTGCCCGTCCGTTCCGTGGCCGACCTTGAGACCGGCAACGAGGACATCGACGTGCTCATCCTGTGCGGCGGCAGCGCCACCGACCTGCCCGAGCAGACGCCGAAGTACGCGGCGCTGTACAACGTGGTGGACTCGTTCGACACGCACGCCAACATTCCCGCGCATTTCGCGAACGTCGACGCGGCCGCCCGCGAGGCCGGCACGTGCGCGCTCATCTCCTGCGGCTGGGACCCGGGTCTGTTCTCGCTGAACCGCCTGTACGCCAACTGCATCCTGCCGCAGGGCGCGGACTACACGTTCTGGGGCCGCGGGGTTTCCCAGGGGCACTCCGACGCGCTGCGCCGCATCCCCGGCGTGGCCGATGCGCGCCAGTACACCATCCCCGTGCCTGCCGCGCTCGAGGCGGTGCGCGCCGGCGGCAACCCGCAGCTGACCACGCGCCAGAAGCACACCCGCGAGTGCTGGGTGGTGCTCGAGGAGGGCGCCGACGCCCAGGCGGTGGAGAAGCAGATCGTCGAGATGCCGAACTACTTCGACGAGTACGACGTCACGGTGAACTTCATCAGCCAGGAAGAGCTTGATCGCGACCACGCGGGGCTGCCGCACGGCGGCTTCGTCATCCGCACGGGCACCACGGCCGGCGGCAAGGATTGCCGCATCGAGTACTCGCTCGACCTGGGCTCCAACCCCGAGTTCACCGCCTGCGTGCTGGTGTCCTACGCTCGCGCGGTCGCGCGCTTGGCCTCCGAGGGCGCGAAGGGCTGCAAGACCGTGTTCGACATCGCGCCCGCCTATCTTTCGCCCGTAAGCGGCGAAGAGCTGCGCGCCCACATGCTGTAAGGGCGGCGCGGCGAAGGGGCCGGGCACGTGCCCGGCTTCCGCGAGCGGGGCTTCTTTTCATGATGTTTGCGGCCGTCCCGTAATCGAGGCGGCCGTTTTCTTTGACTTGAAGCCGCATCTTTTCTGAATGACGGGTTTGCGTTGAAGGCGTCGGCATGCTGCCGCAAGGCGCTCATGGCGCATGTAGGCGGGGGCGTTGCCGAACGGGCGGCGCTCCCGCTTTGCGTTTGGGGCTGCCATGGGCGTGCCCGAAAATGTCACGTACGTGTAAATTACTCCATGCCTTCTTCAAAAAGACGCGCCAGGGTGCTATTTTTTTGCAGTTTCCGTCCTTTGGAAGGGGGATGTGCATGGTAGATGAGAAGCCGGAGGCGGTAGAGCAGCCTCAGGAGAAGGATTGCTCGGCCGCTGCTTCGGAGGAAACCTCCGGTAACGCAAAGTCGCTCGGCGTTTTCTCGTTCGAGGGCGACATGTCGATGGCGCAGGCCATTCCGCTGGGCCTGCAGCACGTGCTGGCGATGTTCGTGGGCAACCTGACGCCGCTTTTGATCGTCACGGGCGCGTGCGGCCTGGCGGGTGCGGAGTTCGCGGACGTGCAGCTGGCGCTGCTGCAAAACGCCATGTGGATCGCTGGCGTGGTGACTTTGGTCCAGCTGTTCGGCGTCGGCCCCATCGGCGGCAGGGTGCCCATCATCATGGGCACGTCCTCAGGCTTCATCGGCGTGTTTAACTCCGTGGCGGCATCCATGGGCGGCGGCCTGTTGGCCTACGGTGCCATCATGGGCGCTTCCATCATCGGCGGCCTGTTCGAGGCCGTGCTTGGCTTTTTCCTCAAGCCCCTGCGCCGGTTCTTCCCGGCCGTGGTCACGGGCACGGTGGTGCTCTCCATCGGCTTGAGCTTGATCAGCGTCGGCGTGAACACCTTCGGCGGCGGCGCCAGCGCCAAAGACTTCGGCTCGTTTGAGAACCTGTGCCTGGCGCTTGTCGTGCTGGTGGTCATTTTGGCGGTCAAGCACGCGACCACCGGGTTTTTGAGCGCATCCTCCATTTTGGTCGGCATCATCGTCGGCTATATCGCGGCGGGCATCATGGGCATGGTCCTGCCCACCACCGGTGTCGACGCGAACGGCGTCGAATATACGAAGGCATGGGTTTTGAACTGGGATAAGGTTGCCGCAGCGGCATGGTTCGCCGTGCCCAACCCGTTGCCCGTGGCGCCTGTGTTCGACATGCGCGCCATCGCCCCCGTGCTCGTGATGTTCGTGGTCACCGCCGTCGAGACCGTCGGCGACATCTCCGGCGTCACGCAGGGCGGCATGAACCGCGAGGCCACCGACAAGGAGCTTTCCGGCGGCGTGATCTGCGACGGCTTGGGCTCCACCGCGGCGGCCCTGTTCGGCGTATTGCCGAACACCTCGTTCAGCCAGAACGTCGGCCTGGTCACCATGACGAAGATGGTCAACCGCAAGGCCCTGGCCTGCGGCGCGGTGTTCCTGATCTTATGCGGTTTGTGCCCGAAGCTGGGCGCGGTGGTCTCCATCATGCCGCAGTCCGTTCTGGGCGGCGCGGCCGTCATCATGTTCGCCTCCATCGTGGTCAGCGGCATCCAGCTCATCACGCGCGAGCCTTTGACCCCGCGCAATCTGAGCATCGTGTCGGTGGCCTTGGGCCTGGGCTACGGCATCGGCGCCAACCCGGCGGTTTTGGCAGGCGCTCCCCAGATGGTTAGCCTGATCTTCGGCGGCTCCGGCATCGTTGCCGCGGCGGCCATGGCCATCATCTTGAACATCGTGCTCCCCAAGGATAAGGAAATTACCCAAAGCGACGCAGACGTATAGCCTTTCGCGACGCATATATGATGAGAATGCCCGGTAGGTCTGCGTGACCTGCCGGGCATTTCGGGCTTTCAGGGGCTTTTGCGGATGGGCGAGCCCTGTCCTGCGGTGTCGTGCGGCTTAGCTGGCGGCGTGCTGGCGCGCCTGATGGCTTGCTCCGTCGTGTTGTGCGGTTTTGCGGCATGTGCGTGGCACGCCTGATGGCTCGTTTGGCTATCCGATCGGGCTTTGGCCGCTCATGGCGGCATCTCGGCATTCCCTCATGTGCGCCTGCAGCACCTCCAGGTCCTGCACGGTGTCCACATCGAACAGCTCCCATTCGCTAGCGGCTTCAACGCAACGCACGCGTCGCGCATGCGCTTTGGCTACGAAGCCGCCGCCCTTGCCGGGCGGGAGCGCGCGCAGCTCGTCGAAGGCCCAGCTGGGGAACAACACGGGTGCGCCCGGTGTGCCCTGGAAGCTGACGCGCCAAATGAGCTCGGGGTGCGCCTCGGCGCCGCGGAGCAGGGCGGCAAGGGTGTTCGCGCTGATGAGCGGCTGGTCCGCCTGGATGAACGTGACCGTATCGCACCCGCCCATGGCCTGCATCCCCAGGCGCACGGTGTCGCTTCTGAGCGGTTCGTCATGCAGGATGGCTTCCACGCCTAAGCTGCGGCACAGCTTCGCCACGTCCTCGTGGCGCGTGACCGCCACGCGTTTCGCGAACAACCCGTCGCAGGCCTTGATCGCGTGGGCTATAAGCGCCGCGCCGTCAAGGCTAGCCATAAGCTTGTTCGACCCGAAGCGCCTGCCCAGGCCCGATGCCATGATGATGCAGCCGTGTACGGCGTTCGGGGTTTCAATGGGGCTGGTCATGGTTGGTTCGCCTTTGCAGATTCGATGGTCGGTCGGTCGGGTTCGGTGTGCGGGGCTTTCGAAGGATTCCCTGGCCACAGTATAATATGTACGTTTCTATAAACCTCAAGCAACGGGGTGTGCATCATTATTACCTTTCAGAAATATGAGCGCCCGCAAAGCCTGCAGGAGGCTTGGGAGCTGAACCAGAAGAAGCGCAATCGCGTGGTGGCGGGCATGATGTGGCTGAAGATGGGCAACCATTCGTTCGGCACCGCCATCGACCTGTGCGATCTGGGCTTGGACACCATCGAGGAGACCGACGAGGAGTTCCGCATCGGCGCCATGGTCACCCTGCGCCAGATGGAAACCCATGCCGGCCTTGACGCCTATTCCTGCGGCGCCATCAAGGCGGCGTTCCAAGACATCGTGGGCGTGCAGTTCCGCAACGGCGCCACGCTGGGCGGAAGCCTGTGGCGTCGCATGGGTTTCTCCGACATCGTCACGGCGTTTCTTGCCATGGACAGCTACGTTGAGCTGCATGAAGGCGGCATCGTGCCCCTGGAACGGTTCGTGAACATGCCCTACGACAAGGACATCCTCGTGCGCCTTATCGTCAAGAAGCGCCCCGGCGCCTTCGCGTACCAGGCCGTGCGCAAGCAGCGCACCGACCTTCCCACGATCAACTGCATGGCGGCGAGGGTGGGCGACGAGTACCGCGTGACGGTGGGCGCACGCCCGGGTCGTGCCGTGCTTTTGCGCGATGACCGGGGCATCCTTGCCGACGGCATCACCGAGGCAAGCGCTGCGGCCTTCGCCGAGCACGCCGCGGAAAGCATCCGCGTTTCCGGGAACATGTGGGGCAGCGCCGAGTACCGCCGCGCGCTTGCGCCCGTGCTCGTGCGCCGCGCCCTGCTGGCGTTAGGGGAGGTGCGCTAGATGGAAGTCAAGATCAAGCTGAACGGCAAAACGGTGGTCGACGACATCCCCGCCGACATGCTGCTCATCGATTTCGTGCGCGCCCACGGATGCAAAAGCGTCAAGCGCGGCTGCGAGACGTCCGCGTGCGGTCTGTGCACGGTGATGCTCAACGACGTGCCCGTGCTTTCCTGCTCCACGTTGGCCGCCCGCGCCAACGGCCGCAGCGTCTGCACGCTGGAAGGCCTGCAGGCAGAGGCTTCGGAGTTCGTGGGCTTCATCGCCGACCAGGGCGCCGAGCAGTGCGGCTTCTGCAACCCCGGCTTCGTGATGAACACCATCGCGCTGCTGCGCGAGAACCCCGATCCCACCGACGATGAGATCCTGGCGTACCTGAGCGGCAACCTGTGCCGTTGCTCGGGCTACGTGGGACAGCTGCGCGGCATCCGCGCCTTCCTGGACGAAAAGCATGGCAAGGAGGTCGAGCGTGGATAGGCCCGAATATCGCTCCGTGGGCAAATCGGTCCGCAAGAAGGACTCGATGCAGCTTCTGCTGGGCAAGCCCGTCTATACCGAGGACATCGCACCCGATGCGCTGGTGGTTAAGCTCCTGCGAAGCCCCCACGCCAACGCCATGGTGAAGACCATCGATACGTCGAAGGCCAAGAAGGTGCCCGGCGTGGTGGACGTCTACACCTGGGAGGACGTGCCCGATCAGCGTTTCTCCAACGCCGGGCAGACCTACCCTGAAACCAGCCCCTACGACCGCCTGATCATCGACCGGCACGTGCGCTTCGTGGGCGACGTGGTGGCCATCGTGGCGGCCGAGAACGAGAAGGCGGCGCAAACCGCCCTTTCGCGCATCAAGGTGGAGTACGACGTGCTGGAGCCCGTCCTGGATTTCCGCACTGCGAAGGACAACCCCGTGCTGGTGCACCCTGAGGACAACTGGCATATGCTGTGCGACCTGGGCGGCGACAACACGCGCAACCTGGTGGGCACCACCTCCGACGCCGGCGGCGACATCGAGGCCGTGCTGGCCGATTGCGACGTGATGCTGGAGCGCACCTACCACACGAAGGCGTACAACCAGGCCATGATGGAGACGTTCCGCACGTTCACCCAGCTGGACCGCTACGGCAGGCTCCACGTGATCTCGTCCACGCAGATCGTCTACCATGTTCGCCGCATCCTCTCGCACGCGCTTGGCATCCCGAAAAGCCGCATCCGCGTGGAGAAGCCTCGCATCGGCGGCGGCTTCGGCGCGAAGCAGACCGCGGTGTGCGAGGTGTACCCCGCGTTCGTCACCATGAAGACGGGGCGTCCGGCCTTGTGCGTGTTCTCGCGCAGGGAATCGCAAACCTGCGGGTCACCGCGTCATGAGATGGAGATCAAGATCCGCCTGGGTGCGAACAACGACGGCCGCATCCGCGCGCTTGGGGTGACCACGCTGTCGAACTCGGGCGCCTATGGCGAGCACGGTTGGGCCACGGTCGGCCTGACCGGCCACAAGTCCATCCCGCTGTACACCGGCTCGCTCGAGGCGTTCAAGTTCGACGCCAACGTGGTGTATACGAACATGCAGCCGTCGGGCGCGTACCGCGGCTTCGGCGCCACGCAGGGTCAGTTCGCCGTGGAAACCGCCGTCAACGAGCTGGCGGCGAAGCTGGGCCGCGACCCGGTGGAGCTGCGTGAGCAGAACATGGTGCGCGAAGGCATGTCCATGCCGGCCTACTTCGGCGAGGTGGCCAACGCCTGCGCCCTGGACCGCTGCATGCAGCACTGCAGCGACATGTTCGGTTGGAAGGAGAAGTTCCCCGTACGCGACATGGGCAACGGCAAGGTGCGCGCCGCCGGCGTTGCCATGTCCATGCAGGGTTCGGGCATCTCCGGCATCGACGTGGGATCGGTCACCGTCAAGCTCAACGACGACGGGGGATACATGCTGCTCATCGCCGCGGCCGACATGGGCACGGGTTGCGACACCATCCTGGCTCAAATGGTCGCCGAGCACATGGAATGCCCGCTGGAAGCCGTGAGCGTATTCGGCGCCGACACCGATGCGTCCCCGTATGATTCCGGTTCGTATGCGTCTTCCACCACCTATGTCACGGGCATGGCGGTGGAGAAGGCGTGCGCGCAGCTCAAGGAGCGCCTGTGCGCCATCGCCGCCGAGGTGCTCGGCTGCGATGCGGCCGAGCTGAGCTTCGAAGGCGGATGCGTGCGCCACGAAGCAACGGGACGCACGGTCTCGCTGCCCGAGGTCGCTGCGAAAAGCCAGTGCAACTGCAGCCTTGCCCCGGAGGCCACTGCGCAGCATTCCTCGCCGGTGTCCCCGCCGCCGTATATGGTTGGCATGGTGGAGATCGAGCTTGACCGCGAGACCGGCGTGGTGGAGGTGCTCGACTACGCCGCCGTGGTCGATTGCGGCATCCCCATCAACCCGGCGCTCGCGCGCATCCAGGTGGAAGGCGGCATCGTGCAGGGCATCGGGCATACGCTCATGGAGGACGTCACCCGCACGCCCAAGGGCGCCATCCGCGAATCGAGCCTGTTCACGTACCGTTTGCCCACCCGTCTGGACACGGGGCGTATCAACGTGGAGTTCGAGCATTCCTACGAGCCCACGGGCCCGTTCGGCGCGAAGTCCATCGGCGAGATCGTCATCAACACGCCGGGCCCTGCGTTGGCGCAGGCCATCTACCGGGCAACGGGCGTGTGGCATCGCGAGCTGCCTATCCTTCCCGAGCACATCCTTCTGGCGAAACCGGAGGAGCGGGAATCTTAAGCAGCTTGCTACATATCCAGCGTGGGCTTACGGCCATCATCGGCGGTGGCGGCAAGTCCACGCTTTTGCGCGCCTTGGCCGAGGAGCTGTCGCGCGATGCGCGCGTGGTCGTGGCCACGAGCACGAAGATGTACGTGCCCGATTGGTGCCCCGTGGTGCTTAGCGCATCGCCCGATGACGTGCGGGCGGCGCTTTCGGAAGCTCCCGTCGTGTGCGCGGGCTCCATCCATCTGCCCACGGGGAAGTTGGCCGAGCCGCGGGTGGCGTTCGCAGACCTGGTGCGCTTGGCGGACTACGTGCTGGTGGAGGCCGACGGGGCGAAGAAGCTCCCGCTGAAGGCGCATGCCGAGCACGAGCCGGTCATCCCTGCGTGCGCAGGGCGGACGGTGTGCGTGGTCGGGGTCGATGGCATAGGCGCCCCCGTTTCTCAGACGTGCCACCGGCCACAGCGCTTCGCACAGCTGGCCGGCGTTTCCGTCGATGACGCGGTCACGCCCGAGGCGGTGGCGGCGGTGTTGTGCACCGAGGGGCTTCATGACGTGGTTTTGATCAACAAGGTGGAAACTCCCGCCGACTGGCGGGCGGCGCAGCGCATCGCAGCGCTGTGCGAGACGCCGGTGGTGGCGGGAAGCCTTTGGAGGGACGATCTTCGATGCTTGCGGTGATCCGCGGCGCCGGCGATATCGCCAGCGCCATCGCGCTGCGCCTTGTGCGATGCGGCGCTTCCGTGCTTATGACCGAGATAGAGCAGCCTTTGACGGTGCGCCGCACCGTGGCCTTCAGCGAGGCCGTTCACATGGGGAAAGCCCAGGTGGAAGGTGTGACGGCTGTGCGGGTGCGGGATGCTTCCCATGCCTTGGAGCTGCTTTCGCGTGAAGACGTCATTCCCGTTTTGGTGGACCCCGCGTGCGCGTGCGTCAACGACGTGGCGCCTGACGTGGTGGTCGATGCCGTGTTGGCTAAGCGCAACCTAGGTACTTCCATGGATATGGCCCCCATCGTCGTCGGAGTCGGCCCGGGCTTCACGGCGGGCGTGGATTGCCATGCCGTGGTGGAGACCATGCGCGGGCACACTCTGGGCCGTGCATACTACGAGGGCTCGGCGCTGCCGAACACCGCGGTGCCCGGGCTGGTGGGCGGTTTTGCGGGCGAGCGCGTGCTGCGTGCTCCTTGCGACGGCGTGTTCCGCGGTGTTGCGGTCATAGGCGACCATGTTGAGGAAGGCCAGGTTGTGGCGTATGCGGGGGATGCTCCCGTGGTCGCCACGCTCACGGGCGTTTTGCGCGGCCTGATAGCCGATGGGGTGCAGGTTCACCAGGGCTTGAAGTGCGGCGACGTGGACCCGCGCGGCGAAAGCGGCTACTGCGGGCTGGTCTCGGACAAGGGCCTGGCGGTTGCGGGCGGCGTGCTGGAGGCCATCCTTCATTTGAGTGGAACGTTTTCGGCCCGATAGGGCGTGAGGTGGGAAGATGCGCAAGATCGCAGAGCATATCGCAGGCGCTTGCCGTGCGGGCGAGCCGTTGGTGCTGGTCGCGGTGGCAGAAAGCAAGGACTCCACGCCGCGCAAGGCGGGAACGCTCATGTTGGTGTCCGCCGACGGGCTGGTGTGCGGTACCATCGGCGGAGGCGCCATCGAGGCGCACGGCATAGCCTGCGCGCGTCGTCTGCTGGGGGGCAAGGCGCACCGCTTCGAGAGCATGGGCCTTGAGGAGCGCCTGGGCATGGTCTGCGGCGGAAGCGCAAGCTTGCTGTACGTTCCGATATGCGGCGGCAGCGCGGTGTGGGCCAAGGTTGCCAGCGAGCTGCTGCGCTGCTTCGAGCAGCGCACACCGGCGTACCTGGCGTTAAGTTGCCGCGATGACCTGCCGCAATCCGACGAAGGCGTCGCGTTGCTCGACGCCGATGGGGTCTTGCTCGCAGGCGATGGCGCCGCGCCGGGCGATCGGGTTCGCGGCCAGAAGGGGCGCTGCATCGCGGACGGTTGGCTCATGCTGCCCGTTCCCTTGCCGGTTCGCGCCGTGGTGTTCGGCGGCGGGCATGTGGGCAGCGCCACCGTTTCGGTCCTGTCGAGCGTAGGGTTTTCCTGCACGCTGTTCGACTGCCGCCCGGAGTTCGCGAACGTCGGCAAATCCCATGGTGCGCAGCAGGTTATCGTGGGGGATTACAGCGACATTGCCGCCTCCCTAGCTCTTGACGAGCGCGACTACGTTCTCATCATGACGCACAGCCATCGCCATGATTTCGCCGTGCTGGAGCAGGTGCTCCGCCAGCCGTTGGCGTACGTGGGGTTCATGGGCTCGCGGCGCAAGATTGCCACGGCGCGCGAGCGCATGCTGGAAGCGGGAATCCCCGAGTCGGCGCTTGACGCCGTGCATATGCCCATAGGCTTGGATATCAAGGCGGAAACGCCCGAGGAGATAGCCGTCAGCATAGCCGCCGAGTGCATCCTGCACCGAGCTACGTGCTAAGCTGCGCCATCGGAGGACGGCGCCGGGCGCGAAGGCGCATCAGGGTGTTCGGGCCAAGGCGGCGGATCGATCACCGTCATGTCAAGACGAAGCGTTTGGGCGATAAGCGTTGCAAGCTCGTCGTCGGTGATGTCGGGCTTGGCCTTCATCATCCCCGCTAACCCGAATATGAGCAGGCCGAACGTTTCAGGGATCAGCTGAATCTCGATGGTTCGGTACGCCATGTATTCGGACACGATGTAGTTCTGGATACATGCCACCACCTCGCGGACGGCCTGCGTGGCGAAGCGGTCGCGCAGGCCGAGCTCTTCGAGCACGGAGAACATCGGGCGAGGATCGCCCGATGCGGTGTAAAGCGCGCGTCGCAGCATGGACACGCAGTTTTTCAGTTCCGAGGGGGTTTCGCCGAACGCGCGCAGCTCGTTCCAGGTGGACACGCTTTCGACGAGATCCTCAAGATAGTCCTCGATCACGGCATCGGTGACGGCTTGTTTGTCGGGGAAATAATAGTAGAGAAGGCTGCGCGCCACGCCCGCTTTGCGGGCGATGGCGGCCATGCTGGTGACGGCGACCCCTTCGGTTTCGTAAAGCTCGCGCGCCGCCAGCATGATGTCGCCAGCGGTGCCTTCAAGCCGCACGCTCTGCCTGACCTGCCGCGTGACGGGGTGCGGCAGGTCAGGATCGAATCCGGGTATCGGCTTGCTGTCCAGTGCAGACACGGGGCTCCTTTGCATGCGGGGAAGCCGCCGCGCCGCGTGTGCTCAGGCGTGGTTCGCTGCGGATTAGCGATTCTCCTCGACGACCTCTTGATAGCTCTTCGCGTCATTATAGAGCTCGTCTTTGAGCGGGTTAAGGCGCCGTGCGCGGATTCGGCGTAGCTGGTAGGCGGCAAGGGCCACATTGGCGATGAGCGCCACCAGGCTGACCGCGAAGAACGCGTTCGGGTTGTGGGTCGTGGGAATCTCGGCGAACGTTACGGGCGCTCCACCATGGTTTTGACGCGGCCCTTCTCGTCCCATGCGGCTGCGTAGCCGAACTCCTCCAGGTTGGCAAGCGCGGCCTCGCGCTGGCCTTCGGGAACGTCGATGCTCTCGAGGTACACCCTGCGGAAGCGCGGGTTGTCGATGTAGAGCTCCTGCTTGAAGGGGTTGCGCTTCTTGCCGAAGATCGTGTAGGCCTGGTAGATGAACACGCCCGCGTTGAAGATGAGCGCGATGACTGAGATGGTCATGTGAGCTGCAGGGTTGTTGGTGGAATGGACGACGAACGCCGGATGCAGGAAGAACCAGGGGATGGTCATGGTGACGATCATGTTCACGGCAAGCGTGCGGACGCGGTGCTGCGCGTAGGCGCCGCGCTTGATGAAGAACGCCGGGATGGTGCAGGCGGCCAGAAGCACTAGGCCGCAGTACATGGAGCGGTCGGAGACGCTGTTGTAGGTGTAGGCGAAGTTCCACAGGTCGTAGCCGATGATCCAGAACCACAGCTGATCGGGCCAGACGTAGTCCTTCTTCTTGCCGCGGCTGACGATGATGCCGAAGAAGCCGCAGATGCAGATGGCGTTCAAGATACCGGCGACGCCGTTCATGACGTTCCACGGGCCGCCGACCACCATGTAGCCGTCGACGATGCCGTTGACGCCCGTGAGCTGGAAGTCGCGGATGCACGCCTCAAGGATGTTGATGGCGAAGATGATGGGCGGTATGCAGACGATGTACTTCTTCTGGAAGGCGGGGAAGTAGACGATCAGCCAGCCCAAGATGGCTCCGGCCAAGCACGAGTAGGTTTTCACCCACTGGAACCAAGTGCCGGCACCTGTGCCCTCGACCGCGGTGTGGGGCCAGACGAAGACGGTCAGAACGACCGGCAGCGCGATGAAAATGACCGCGCCTACCCATTTGTTCAAGCGCGACAACTCGTTCATGCCGATCAGAAATGCCAGGTACAGCAACACGCTCACGCATGCCGTCGCCGATAGCGGCTCGTAGAAAAACATGGCGGATCCCTCCTCCTTGTATGCTTGCGGGCCGTCCGGGGCGCCGTTCGGCTATCTTGCGACGGCGTTCATCCGGCTCGGCCCGCTCCCTTTGGCGAGAGTGTAGCAAGGGCTTTTTCCGTTGGCTTGACGGTTCACCCTTGATTCGTCAAGGAGGGGCTTCGACGGCAAACGGCTGTTTTTCGCCGGGAAACGTGATTGACGGAACGGTAACGGTTGGAAAAACTTTGGTCTGAAAATGCACCAAACGGTATGCGGAATGAACAGGGTTTCGCTGGAAAATACGCGCCGAAACATAAGGATTATGGGATCTGCCAATCATTTTTCGGCATAGATTCACGGGATTCAACCGATAGAAGCTGGCAACGAATTTCTCGAAAATCGATTGACAATGACAATCGCCGTCAAGTTTAATGCGCTCTGACGCAAGTCGTGGGAAAACGTATTTGCGCAACCTCATTGAAGGCTGTCAACAGAAAGGGTATTGCCATGGCGGATAACGTGGTAGTGGCAAGGAACACCGAGAACGCACCGAAGTGCCCGATGTGCTCTCAGACCGTCGCTTTCTCCCATTACAACAACCTCTCGGCCCAGCTGCCTGTCGATCCTAAGACCGGCGCAATCGTCGAGGGCGGTGTCAAGGAGCAGGCAGAGCAGTGCTTCCGCAACATCGCAGCCATCGTTGCGAGCATCGATCATGACCTGAACGACGTCGTTCGCGTCACCATCTTCGTCAAGGACATCATGGACATCGACGTTGTGGAGAGGGCATACAAGTCCTTCTTCACCACCTATGTGCCCGCCCGCACCATCGTTGCCGTCAACGATCTGCCCATGGGCGCCCTGGTCCAGGTTGAGGCTCTGCTCACCAACGGCGAAGGCACCATCCCGAACGAGCCCCAGGCCGGCGACCTGGTCAAGTACGCCAACAACACCCACAACGCCCCGTTCGACGCGATGTCCACGCAGTCTGTGGCGTTCTCCCACTACAACAACATCACCGCTCAGCTGCCGATCGACCCGGTTTCCAACCAGATCGTCATGGGCGGCGTGCAGGAGCAGACCGCTCAGTGCCTGAAGAACATCAAGGCCGTCCTGACTGCCATGGATGTTCCGTTCGACGACATCGTCAAGGTCACCGTCTTCCTGAAGGACCTCGGCGACGTTGAGGCCATGAACGAGATCTACAAGCGCTTCTTCCCGGATTCGGGCATCGCCCGCGCCGTCAACTACCTGCCGGCCCGCACCGTGGTCGAGGTCGCCGACCTGCCGCAGCATGCGCTCGTGCAGATCGAGGCCGTGTGCTCCCACGGCGACGGCACCCCGCCGCAGGCCGTTGAGGCCCGTCATGGCCTGATCATCGAGGCCAACAACATCGCCAACGCTCCGAAGGACGAGCTGTCCTCCCAGACCGTGGCGTTCTCCCACTACAACAACATCTCCGCCCAGCTCGGCGTTGACCCGGCAACGGGCGCGCTGGTCGCCGGCGGCGTGAAGGCCGAGACCGAGCAGGCTCTGAAGAACATCAAGGCCATCATCGAGAGCGTTGACCATGTCCTGGAGGACTGCGTCAAGGTGAACATCTTCGTGAAGGACATGAACGACATGGACGCCGTCAACGAGGTGTACGCTCAGTTCTTCCCCGAGGGAACCCCCGCTCGTCGCGTGGTCGGCGTTGCGAACCTGCCCATGGGCGCCGCCATCCAGATCGACGCCATCTTCGGCAACTTCGAGGGCACCCCGCCGATCGCCTAGCGCATCATCCGCGGATCCTTGTCGATCATCGGGCAACCGATGGTTTTGGAAAGGGAACGGGATTTCGCCCGTTCCCTTTCTTGTGTTTGGGGAAGGTTGGCGTGTGAGTGTGGGCATTGCGAATAGGGGTGGTTGCAACGTTCGCGTGCTGCGGGGCGGGGCCGGCGCGGCAGCTTCGGGCGTCATAGCGCTTGCCTCATGATGATGCGTCCTTAGGGCGGCAGCGCCAGCGTATCCGGGCGTTGGTCCTTGCCTTCCCGTGCGATCAGGCCGCCGTAGCGCTTGCTGCGGCGGCCTTTTGGCTTGAGATTCGCCACATGGTCTTGCTTTATGGGGAAAGACCTGGGCATGATGGTTTCTTACGATGTTTGAGCGCGGACGGCCGCGCTTCGACTGGTGGATACAGGGAAAAGGAATGGATGCGAGGCGCCTGTCGCATGTGGGCGTCCTGACGCATCGGGAAAGGATGGCCTTCATGAAATGGAACGTGGTCACGGATTCAAGCTGCGACCTTATTCCGTCGGACTATCGATCCGATGCGATCGAGCTATCCAGCGTGCCGTTTGAGATCAGCGTCGGCGTTCGCGGGTATACCGATGACGAGCAGCTCGATATCGAGGAGATGCTGCGCGATATGGAGCAGGAGAAGACCGCCAGCTACACCTCGTGCCCCGCTCCGGGCGCGTGGCTTGAGCAGTTCGAGAAGGCGGACCGCACCATCGCCATTACCATCTCGTCGCAGCTGTCCGGCAGTATGAACAGCGCACTGACCGCCCGCGATTTAGCGCTCGAGGCAGACCCGGATAAGAAAATCTCCGTGCTTGATTCCCGTTCTACCGGCCCCGAGCTGGTTCTTTGCGTGCGTGAGATCGAAAGGCTTGCTCGCGAGGGGATCGACTTCGACGAGGCGGTGGACCGCGCGAATGCGTTTCTGGATAAGACCAAGGTGATTTTCGCGCTCTCGTCTTTCGACAACCTGATTAAAAACGGCCGTATGAATAAGATGGCGGGCTTCCTTGCCAAGGCGCTGGGCATGTGGGGTATCGGCAGCGCCAGCGACGAGGGCCGGATCGTCGTCGAGGGCAAGACGCGCGGCTCGAAGCGCACCGTCCGCGCGCTGATCGAGTGCATGAGGGAGCACGGGTTCTCCGGCGGCAACGTTGCCATCAGCCATTGCGACAACCATGCTGTTGCCCAGGCTTTAAAAGAGAGCATTTTGAGCGCATGGACGGATTCCGAGATCGAGATTCTCCCGACCAGGGGCCTTTGCAGCTACTATGCCGAACGCGGAGGCTTGATTGTTGGCTTTTAGCTGGAAGATTGTCGCGCATCGTTGATCCTGCAGATGCAACTCCATAGACAGCGGCGCTTCCGAAACGAGTTGAGCCGCGCCCAAGAAGATTGCCCGGGCGCGGCTCGTTGCATTTCCCTGACGGGGTGGCATGGGGCAGGGACCCTGCTCTTTTAAATTACAGGTCGTCGGGGCAGTCTAGCTCCGCTTCGATTTTCGCGCGGCGCTGCTTTGCCTCGAAGAATGCCAAGCACAGCGCGCCGAATACGGCAACGAAGATGGTCACGCCAAACACTACGCCCGTTGCCAGATTCGCTCCCCAAAAGACGCTTCCAATCGGTACGATCTGCGCCTCGGCGATGCAGCGCATAGCAGCGATGGCGAGTGCGCTTGCGATTCCGGTGATGCCCGAGATGAGTAGGAAGTAGCCCACGGGAATGTGCTCGGTTTGCCCGAAGCGGTTGGTGTCGACATAGCCTTTCCGCGTCTGCAGCACCGCACAGACGATCATCACGATGAAAAGCCATGCGTACATGACGGCGTCAACAGGATTTGCGAAGAGGCGAAACGCTTCGTCGGCGCCATCGTGCACCCACGCTACCTGCTGGGCCATGATTTGATACACGAGCAGCGTGAGCATGCCGAACGATAGCAGCATGAACCCAAGCTTATAGATTTTCGCGTTCTCGGCCTCGAGACGCTCGTCCTTCGGACCTGCGTATTCGCGCCATTTCCGGGCAAGTTTCATATTTTGCAGCTTCATGATTCCCTCCTAAAAGGATATGTTCGAGTTTGAGTTAACGTGCTGGGTTGCAGATGGCGAAACCGGGTTAGCGATCTTCGTCCCAGAAAAGGTCGTTTAGGGTGACATGAAGGGTTTTGCAAATGGCAACGCATAAATTAAGCGTGGGGTTATAACCGCCCGCCTCGATAAGGCCGATGGTTTGGCGTGTGACGCCGACGGCTTCGGCGAGATCGGATTGCGAAAGGCCCGCCGCTGCGCGCGCTGCCTTCATGCGTAGGTTTTTCTGGCCCGGCATGGGCTTCCTTTCGATATATGGACAAATATCCGTTGCAACATGACAGAAATATATTGCATCCAAATCACAATGTCAACTATATGTTGCATTATGAAATGTAAATGCGGCAAATTTGCTATCGGTACAAGAACTGTTGCAAACGATTTCTCACAAAAAAGGAGCTTTGCAAAGAGTAGCGCGTTTCGGACAGTCGATATGTCGCTGTGAGTTTATTCTTGCTCTAGGGTGGAGGTTGTGGTGCTTGGTCAATCTGCTTGGTGGCCAATCTAGGTGATTGAACTAGCTACAGTCTCACGCCTACCGGCGCTGGATGATTTTCGAGGAATCTCTCGACCGTCGTCTTCTTCTCGTTGCCGTGAAGGCTTTCGTAGGCCAGTGGCGATAAAGCCTTGAACAAGGAAAGCATGTCCGAATCGATTCCCATGGGCGAATGTCCATTTGGTCCAGGATTGAAAAGGCGCTCGTTATGCGCAACGCGGTTGCGCAGCTTGTTGATGGATTCGAGCTTCAGGTTGAGCTTCGCCCTGTCGGTTCCGGCAGGCCATGCGGCGTGCAGATACGGTATCCAAAGGTCGCGCTCGCGGCTTCGGTCTGTCATGTGGGCCCAGAAGCCGAGCATGAGCCCTGCAATCACCTGATCGGGGTTTGCAGGGTCGTGTGCCCGCCCACGGGCGTCGTTGATGGCGCGGCGATTTACCATGTTCACGTCGCGCAGTTTTTTCGCCTTGCTATTTCGCATGATGGGGCGTGTCACGGGTGAGCTCGCGTCGAAGAGCCAGTGCTCGTCACCCTGGAAGCGCTCGGTGAGAACTTGGTCGTACGCATTGCGCAGCGCGAGCTCGAAGTGCGCGATGTCTCCCATGAGGACGCGCCCCAGCATGAGGTTCCATTCGTGCAGCTCGAGCGCGCGATCGATGTTGCCGTCGCAAAGATCGAGGTAAGAAGAGAGCCTTGACGACGAAAGCCAGCGCTCCGCCCACTCGTGCCGTGCTTCGGTTTTGGGGCGCCCGCATGCGTTTGCCATAAGGTTTCTCCTGTAGATACAAATTTAGGCCCGGTGACTTGAATCAGCGGTCATCCCGGGCCCATCGTCAATCATTATACTCGCTGTTGCCGGTGCTGACAAACGTCCCACAATCGAGTCAGCTATGGGCCTTGCCGATTGAAAAGGCACGCTTGGAGCACATTGCGGCGCTTCGTTCCGCTAGATCGGCTTGATGGGATGGCGGATCACGGTCTTGAGCTTCTCCGGCGAGCACTTGCGCGGGTCGGAGAGGTAGATCTCGTGATGAAGACGAGTGTCAGTGAAGTCGAGCGCATAGCCTTGCTCGGCTGCGCATGCGTGCATGGCGTCTATGGTCGCCGGCTCGCCGTCGTAAGGCCCGGCGTGCATGCATTGAACGCATAAGCCCTCGTCGACCTTCAGCATCTCGACCACTGAGAAGTCAAGCTTCTTTTTGGCGGCAGCCTCCGAGATGGCCCAGTCGAAATCGTCGCGAGTGACGAAATCGGGCAGGCGGATGCAGGAGATGAAGTTAAAGTCGCCCTTCCGCGCATAGTCGATCTGACCGCCTGCAGGGTCCTGCCACCAGAACCCCTCGAGCGGCGGCACGACGAAGTCGAAATAGCCCTCGATTTCGCGAGGGCCCTTCTTCGACATCTTGAGAGTGTAGGCTACGCCGTAGAGCAGCGGCATGGCGCTCTGGTACTCGCTGCCCTCGATGTTGGGGTCGCCTTTGCCGCGCACGGCAATGTAGCTCATGGGCGGAATGGTCAGGATGCTCGGCTTGCACGACGGCTTGTAGAGCTCCTTGAATTCCTTCTTGAAATCGTATGCCATTAATCGCCCTCCCATAATTTGAGCTTCCCGCCGATATCGCTTCAAAGATAGCGATAGGCGCGGCTTCGGGAGAAACCGCGCCTATCGGCAGCCATTATATCACAGAACCGAACGGGTGTTCTACTCCCACTCCACCGTGCCGACGGGCTTGGGGGTGAGGTCGTAGCACACGCGGCAGATGCGGGGGACCTCCGCGGTGATGCGGGCGGTGATGCGCTTGAGCAGCGCCCAGTCAAGCTCGGGCACCTCGGCGGTCATGACGTCGACCGTGTTGATGCAACGGATGATGCAGGGCCAGTCGTAGGCGCGCTTGCCCTCGCGCACGCCGGTTGCGCGGAAGTCGGGAACCACGGCGAAGTACTGCCAGATGGTCAAGCCCGCGTTGTCGATCTCCTCGCGCACGATGGCGTCGGCCTCGCGCAGCGCTTCCAGGCGGTCGCGGGTGATGGCGCCCAAGCAGCGAACGCCCAGGCCGGGGCCGGGGAAGGGCTGGCGCTCGACCATGTTCTCGGGCAGGCCCAGCTCGCGGCCGACCACGCGCACCTCGTCCTTGTACAGCAGCTTGACGGGCTCGCACAGCTCGAACTGCAGATCATCGGGCAGGCCGCCCACGTTGTGGTGCGCCTTCACGCCGTCCTGGGACTCCAGGATGTCGGGGTAGATGGTGCCCTGTGCCAGGAAGCTGACCTCGTTGCCGACCTTGCGGGCCTCCTCCTCGAACACGCGGATGAACTCGGCGCCGATGATCTTGCGCTTGGCCTCGGGCTCCTCGACGTCGACGAGCTTGCCCAGGAAGCGGTCGGTTGCGTCCACGTAGACCAGGTTCGCATCGAGCTGGTTCTTGAACACGTCGATGACCTGCTCGCTTTCGCCCTTGCGCATAAGGCCGTGGTTCACATGCACGCAGATGAGCTGCTTGCCGATGGCGCGGATGAGCAGCGCGGCCACGACGGAGCTGTCGACGCCGCCGGAAAGGGCCAGCAGAACCTTCTTGTCGCCGATCTGCTCACGGACTGCGGCAACCTGTTCATCGATGAACGCCTGGGCAAGTTCGGGGGTGGTGATGCGCACCATGTCGTCGGGACGCTTGTTCGGATCCATGCAGAGCTCCTTTTAGTTCGCGGGTATGCGCTGCCGTGCGCAACGCATGAGTCATAACTCTATATTATATGCGGTTGGGTCCAGGTTTTCTTTTGCCGAGACCTGCTTTTTGCCCTCGAGCAGCGGATTTACCCTATTCGGCGGCAAGCGGGTCGTGCTCGCGTGCTGTCGAGAAGCGATATTCCGTTCCCTTTCGACGGCATGAGGCCGCGCGTTTTGCGCAGCTGCAGGGTTTGCTCCTGCGGCGTCGGTGTGGGAGCAGCCGTGCCATCGACGTATGCCTGCGGGTGCTCCTGGCGATTGTGCGGTTGCTCCTGGTAGGATACGGGTACGGTATCGAGCAAAGAGGGGGTTCCATGAAGTATAGGCATTTGGGCAGGACGGGGCTTGAGGTCAGCGAGATCGGTTTCGGCGCGGAGTGGATGCCGGGCGATGATCAGGAGAAGGTCTCCCGTTTGGTGGATTTCGCTGCGGAGCAGGGAGTCAACATCGTGGATTGCTGGATGGCCGACCCGGCGGTGCGCAGGGTTTTGGGCAATGCCGTCTGCGCGCACCGCGACAAGTGGATCGTGCAGGGTCACTTCGGCGCCACTTGGCAAAACAGCCAATACACTCGCACGCGCGACATGGATGCGGTGATCCCGGCATGGGAGGAGCTGCTCGCTTGCTTCGGCGGGCATATCGAGCTGGGGCTGATCCACTTCGTAGACGCGATTGCCGAGTTCGAGCAGATCATGAACGGCCCGTTCATCGAGTACGTGCGTGCCGAGAAGGCTGCCGGGCGCATCGACCACATCGGTCTGTCCACGCACAACCCCGAGGTTGCGCTGCAGGCTGCGGTCACGCCGGACATCGAGATGATCATGTTCTCCATCAACCCCGCCTACGACATGCTGCCTGCTTCCGAGGACATCAACGATCTGTTCAAAGACGAATACCA
The DNA here is from genome assembly GCF_934636665.1 of uncultured Senegalimassilia sp. Classification (GTDB taxonomy): domain Bacteria; phylum Actinomycetota; class Coriobacteriia; order Coriobacteriales; family Eggerthellaceae; genus Senegalimassilia. The sequence continues at coordinate 34,251 of NZ_CAKUAT010000001.1, read as the reverse complement.
GCCAGGCCTTGAGAACATGGACCCGCAGCGCAAGCGCCTGTACGCGCTGTGCGAGGAAAACGGCGTGGGCATCACCGTCATGAAGCCGTTCGCGGGCGGGCGCCTGTTCGACGCCGAGAAATCGCCGTTCGGCGCGGCGATGACCCCCGTGCAGGCTTGCCATTATTGCCTGACCCGCCCCGCGGTCGCCTCCGTGCTGGCCGGGTTCAGGGACATCGAGGAATGCACGGGCTGCTTGACGTACGAAACCGCTGATGACGAGGCGAAAAACTACGCGTCCATCTTGGCTAGCGCGCCGCAGCACGCCTATTTCGGCAACTGCATCTACTGCGGGCATTGCCAGCCCTGCACTGTGGGCATCAACATAGCCGAAGTGAACAAGTATTCCGATTTGGCGCAGATGCAGGATGAGGTGCCCGCGTCTGTGCGCGACCATTACCTTGCCCTTGAGGTTCGCGCCGGGGACTGCACCGGATGCGGCGCCTGCGAGGCGAACTGCCCGTTCGGTGTGCCCATCGCGCAGCGCATGGAGGAAACCGCCGCGTTGTTCGGCGCTTAGCGGGGAAGGGGAGTGTCGGGGGCCTTGGCGCGATTTCCGGCATGAGGGATTTCGGCGGGATGGGTCTGTTTTCTTGATTGTCCCGATATCAAGCACCTTTGCGATTGCGGCACTCTGACCGGTTCCGCAGTTTCCAGGCTATAGAGCAACGCTTTATGACCAGGCATTTCTTTCTATTTGCGCCCAGCCACGAACTATCGCTTGCCTCAAGCGTTTATTTTCGTTCGCGATTATATGCTCTTGCAAACATTATCATCGTCTGTGTATAATCGGCGAAATGCCAGGCGCCCCTTCGCACGCGAAGGGGCGCCTGGTGGTATGGGGACAAAAAAGAAGGGAATCGCTATGAAAAAGACGAAGACCCGCTTGGCCGCGATTGCAGCCGTAGCGCTGAGCGCCGTGCTCGCCTGCGGCCTGCTGGCTGGATGCTCCTCCGACAAGGGCGAGCAGAAAACCGATCAGCCGGAGCAAACCGCCGCGGCAAGCCTTGAGGGCAAAAGCCTCAACATCTATTGCGGCGCCGGCATGACCAAGCCGTTCCAGGAGATCGCCGACGCCTTCAAGGCGCAAACCGGCTGCGAGATGAACATCACCTTCGCTAACGCCGCACAGATCCAAACGCAGATCAACACCACGCAGGAGGGCGACTTCTTCATCGCCGGCTCCGCTGATGAGCTCAAGCCCGTCAGCGACTATGTTGCCACCAGCACCGACCTGGTCAAGCACATCCCCGTCCTGGTCGTGCCTGCTGATAACCCCAAGGGCATCCAGACCGTCAGCGACCTGGTGAAGTGCGACACGCTTCTGCTGGGCGACCCGGAGTCCACGCCGATCGGCAAGATCGCCGTCAAGGTCATGACCGACGCCGGCATTATGGAGCAGGTCAAGCAGTCCGGTTCCATCACCACCTCCACTACGGCGCCGCAGATTGCCGAGGCCCTGGCCAAGGGCGAGGGCGACGCCGCCATCGTGTGGAAGGAGAATGCAGGTAAGGACGGCCTGACCATCCTTGAGAACTCCGGCATGGAAAACTACGTGAAGACCGTTCCGAGCGCCGAGCTCACTTGCACTGCCGACGCGGACGCCGCCAAGGCTTTCTCCGAGTTCCTGCAGACCGAAGCCGCTAAGAACATCTGGACCAAGTTCGGCTACGAGCTGGTGTAACGTATGTCCGCGGCACCTGAGCCAAAACGTCACAGAGGCCGCAAGCGCAACATCTTCCCGGCATTGTGCATGCTGGTAACGGGGATGGTGCTCCTGTTCATCGGGAGCGCCATCTTCGCTATTGTGGCGGGCGGCATCTCGCATTTCGGCGAGGCCATCAGCTCCGAGGAGGTGTTGTTCTCCTTGCGCATGAGCGTGACTACCTCGAGCATTTCCACCGTCATCTGCCTGCTGCTGTCGCTGCCGACCGCCTATGCGTTATCGCATGTGGCGTTTCCCGGCAAGCGCCTGGCTGAGATCTTGATGGAGCTGACGCTGTCGCTGCCTTATATCCTGCTGGGCTTCGCCTTGCTGCTGATCTTCTCGTCGCCGCTGGGCAAGGCGCTCAAGGAGGCGGGTTTCGCCGTGGTGTTCTCGCCTACAGGAATCGTGTTCGCCCAGATGATCGTGAACCTGCCCTTCGCCATCCGCATGATGCGCACGGCCTTCGCCGGCGTCAATCCGCGCATCGAATTCGTGGCGCAGACGCTGGGCGCCATGCCATGGGACGTGTTCCGCACCATCATCGTGCCCATGTGCCGCAACCAGATCATCAGCGCGTTCGTGCTGACCTGGGCGCGCGGCATGGGCGAGTTCGGCGCCACGCTCATGCTGGTGGGCGTGACGCGCATGAAGACCGAGACCCTTCCCGGCAGCATTTACCTGAGCATCTCGACCGGCAACACCGAGACCGCCATGGCCACGGCCATGATCATGCTGCTGGTGTCGGCGTTCACGCTGGTGGTGGCGAACGTGCTCGACCGTCCCACGGGCGAAAGCCGCGTGGGAAGGGCCGGCAAGGGCTTGGGCTTGAGGCGCATGAAGGCATGCGGGGAATGCGAGGGAAGGCGATGAGCGGCGGCAGCATCGAGATCCGCGACATGGTGGCGCGACGCGGCAGCTTCTCGCTGCGCGTTGACGACTTGCATATCGAGCCGCACGAGATATTCGCCATCGTGGGGGAGACGGGAGCCGGCAAGACCGTGCTGCTCGAGGCGATCGCCGGCGCGTTTCCCCTGGAGGACGGCAGCATCTTGCTTGACGGCAAGGACATTCGCTGTCTGCCCGTGCAACAGCGGCGGCTGGGGATCGTCTATCAGGATCACGCGCTGTTCCCGCATATGACGGTTGCAGAGAACATCGGTTACGGCCTGAGGATGGCGCGTGTCCCGAAGGCGGAGGCGGCACGCCGTGTGGAGGAGATGCTCGATTTGTTCTCCATCCGCCACATCGCCGACCGATACCCCGGCATCATCAGCGGCGGCGAGGGCCAGCGCGCGGCGTTGGCGCGCGCCCTGGTGCTGCAGCCCGAGATCCTGCTGCTTGATGAGCCGTTCTCGGCGCTCGACCCCACCACCAAGAAGCGCATGTACGAGACGCTGCGCAACGTGCACGGCCGTTTCCGCTGCACCGTGGTGTTCGTCACGCACGATTTCAACGAGGCATGCGGCCTGGGGCATCGCGCGGGCATCATCTTGGATGGCGCGCTGCAGGCCGTATGCCCCGCCGACGAGCTGTTCACCCGCGAGTTCTGCCCGCAGGTGATGGCGTTTTTGGGTCGCGGCTAGCGGTATCATCTTCAAGAAGGAAAACCACGCGCTAGGAAGCGCAAGGAGGAGCATATGTATATCCCGGACAGCTATCTCGATGAGCTTATCGCTTCCGACATTCCCAGCGGGATCGACTTGACCACGCACGTTTTGGGCATCGGCGCGCAGCCGGGCCGCATGGAATACTACACGCGCGACGCGGCCCTGCTTTGCGGGACCGAGGAGGCCGCCCGCATCTTCAGCCGCTTCGGCTGCACGGTGGCCGAAGCGCTTCCCAGCGGCACCATGCTTGCGCCCGGCGACGTGTTCATGACCGTTGAAGGCCCTGCGGCCGGTCTGCATATGGGCTGGAAGATCTGCCTGAACATCTTCGAGTACTATTGCGCGCTTGCCACCAAGGCCAAGCAGATGGTGGACGCCGTGCATGCCGTGAACCCGCTGTGCGAGGTGCTTTCCACCCGCAAGCTCATGCCCGGCACCAAGCCCTTCGACGTCAAGGCGCTCACGCTCGGCGGCGCCTTCCCTCATCGCCTGGGCTTGAGCGAGACGGTGCTCGTCTTCGATCATCACTTGACCTTCTACGGCGGGCTTGAGCAGTTCATCGCCGACTTGCCGCAGCTCAAGGCGAAGGTCTGCGAGAAGAAGCTGTTCGTCGAGTCGAGCACTGAAGACGCGGTGCGCCTGGTGGAGGCCGGCGTTGACGGCGTGCAGCTTGACAAGGTGGCGCCCGAGCAGGTCGCGCAGCTGGTGCCGCAGCTCAAGGCCATCAACCCCCGCGTGACGCTCATCGCTGCCGGCGGCGTCAACCTGGGTAATGCGGCCGAATACGCGGCCACCGGCGTGGACGGCCTGGCAACCACCTGCCTGCACTTCGCCAAACCTCTCGACATGAGCGTGCGTATGAGTGCACTGTAGGGCAGCGCCGGGTTTTGCGCGCTGCCCGCATGCAGGCTTCAAGGCTTGCATATGGGCAGCGCAGCGGAGCGCCTCCTGGTCAGCGCGAGATCGAGCCGATTGCGCCGCTCATCCGAGGAAACGCCTGCGAATCTCTATTTCGCGGGGATGATCTCGATCCACTGGCCGTCGGGGTAGGCGATGAAGTACGGGCCCATGCGGGATTTGCGTCGGTCGCAAAACGGGAATCCGTGCCAGCTGCAACGTGGCTGCAAGTTGCCAGCGCGCTACAGGAGCCGGTATGTGCGGCCTTCGTAGTCGATGACGCCTTCTTTGCGCAGCTTCGACAGCTCGTTCGACAACGCGCTGCGGTCGACGCTGAGGTAGCTTGCCAGCTTGGTTTGGCTGTAGGGGATGGTGAAGGCGCGGGTGCCGGCCTTTTTCTGCTGCTGTGAGAGGAAGGCGAGGATCTTGCCCCGTATGGTTTTGGGGGTCATGGCGATGGCGCGGCGGTTCATGTCAAGGTTGCTTAACGCTAAGGCTCGCATGAGGTTCGAGGAAATGTGCGAGTGGCAGCCGCACTGCTTGGGGCAAGGGTGGATGATGCGCTCGGCTTTGAGCAGCACCACCTCGCAGGCCGAATCTGCCAGCACGTCGATGTCAAGGGGCTCCATGCTGCAGGCGTATCCGTGAGCGAAAAGCGAGCCAGGTCCCAAGATATCCAGGATCGTCGTCTCGCCCCAGGCGTCCGAGACCTCGATTCTCACGCGTCCGGACAGGACGATGCCGAGGTATTCGGTGGGCTGGCCGGCGCGCATGATCCGCTCCTCCCGGCTGAAAGCCCTTCTTGTCGCCCCAAGGCAAGGCAGCATCAAGTTCGCTTCGTCTTGGGTTATGCCGGCGAAAAGCATTGAAGAAGAAGTGGGGATATCAAGCATTGGCTTCACCTGTAGGTTCTACAACAGAAATGTACGAGACACCACAGTATAGTGCAGTCACTTCGAAAAGACACCCTTTGATTGAGGAGCGCGAAATGACTGACGGGAACATGTTCTGCTTCCAATGCGAACAAACGGCGGGATGCACCGCCTGCACCGGAGCCGCCGGCGTATGCGGCAAGACCGCCGATGTGGCTCGGCTGCAAGACGAGTTGACCGGGGCGTTGGTCGCCCTGGCCCGAGCCGAGAACGGCGGAAAGGGGGATTCCGAGTCCGACGGGCTTATGCTCGAAGGCATGTTCGCCTGCGTGAGCAACGTCAGCTTCGACCCTGGGGCCATCGCCGCCCTCGAGCGCCGCGTTCGCGCTAAGGCTATCGCCCTGGGCGAATTCGATCTGTACGACATGGGCGAGCTTTGGCATGCTCAGGAGGATATCCGCAGCTTGAAGAGCCTGCTGCTCTTCGGCATGCGCGGCGTGGCGGCGTACGCCTACCATGCGCAGGCGTTGGGGAAGTCGGATCCGGCTGTGACGGCGTTCCTGTATGAGGGTATGCGGGCCGTCGGCTCCGATTTGGGCATGGACGAGCTGCTGCCTTTGGTTCTCAAGTGCGGCGAGGTCAACTTGGCCGCCATGGCCGCTTTGGAGGACGCGAACATCTCCGCCTACGGCAAGCCCGAGCCCGCGACGGTTGAGCTCAAGGTCGAGGCGGGCCCCTTCATCGTGGTCACCGGCCACGACCTGCACGACCTCAAGCAGCTTTTGGAGCAGACCGAAGGCCGTGGCGTGAACGTGTACACCCACGGTGAGATGCTCCCCGCAAACGCCTATCCCGAGTTGCGCAAGTATCCGCACCTGAAAGGCAACTACGGCACCGCGTGGCACAACCAGCGCAAGGAATTCAAGGACCTTCCCGCGCCGATCCTGTGGACAACCAACTGCCTGCTGAAGCCGGACGAGTCGTATGCCGATCGCGTGTTCACCACCGGTCCCGTGAGCTTCCCGGGCGCGCATGTCGTCGAGGTGGGCGAAGACGGCGCCAAGGACTTCTCGGCCCTTATCGATAAGGCGCTGGAGCTGGGCGGCTGGGACGCTGATCGGAGCTTCTCCGGCATCAACGGCGGCACCAGCGTCACCACCGGATTCGGCTACGACACCGTGATGAGCGTTGCACCCGCGGTCATCGATGCGGTTAAATCCGGCGACATCAAGCGCTTCATTCTGCTGGCGGGCTGCGACGGTATGCGCAAGGAGCGCAGCTACTACACCGACTTCGCCAAGCTTGCTCCTTCCGATTCCGTCATCTTGACCCTTGCCTGCGGTAAGTACCGCTTCAACGATCTGGACCTGGGCAGCGTCGGCGGCATCCCGCGCCTGCTGGACGTCGGCCAGTGCAACGACGCCTACGGTGCGATCAAGATCGCGCTCGCGCTTGCGGATGCCTTCGGCTGCGGCGTGAACGATCTGCCGCTTTCCATGGTGCTCTCCTGGTACGAGCAGAAGGCGGTGTGCATCCTGCTCACGCTGCTGCACTTGGGTATCAAGGACATCTACTTGGGCCCCACGCTTCCGGCGTTCGTGAGCCCCGGCGTGCTGCAGGTGCTGGTGGACAACTACGGCATTCGCCCCATATCCACCCCTGAGGCAGACCTTGCCCAGATCATGGGCTAGCTGGCCGATCGTTTCCCTTCGGGCATGCCGCGGTCTTGTCGTCCCCTTCGCCGGAAAACCGGCTTAGGGGCGATGATCGCGGTTCTGCTCCGATGGAATCAGACCGGGTGGCAGCGAAAACCGAGCCTTACCCAGGGCGATGGACAACTCATTTCGTCATCAGCGATGCATCCGATTTGGATGATGAATTGTTTGATCGGGCCGAGCAAGCATATCGGTTTGCCAACCGTATTGCCGTTTGACGGTCCAGTCGCGCTATCCTTTCCGGACGTACCCTGTCGCAGGGCCGGCTCCCACCTTCTCGATTTGGCCGCCTGCCAACAGATCCGATAAGGCGTGCTCGATGGTGGTCTGGCTGATGTCCGGGCATGCGGCGGCGATGTCGCGCTTGCCCACCACCTGCCTTCACTTCGCCAAACCCCTCGACATGAGCGTGCGCATGAGCGCGCTGCAGGGGAGCGCCGGGTTTTGCGCCCTTACTTGAAGATGACCCATTTGCACAGGCAGAAACCCCAGATGCCCTGCATTGCCATGGTGATGAACTTCCCCGCCATCTGCGGGCAGCCGAATGTTACGGCCGCCCAACCGATGAACCAGGTGCCGAATAGGAAGTTCCAGACATACAAGGCGATGAACATCGCCCGCTGCGCCAGAAGTTGCTCGATGCCTTGAACGTGATGTTGCGGTTCATAAGGAAGTTGAACGAGCCGGAGCATGCGACGGCGATGCCGTTCGCGATGCCGGTCGGCATCGCAAGCTGCGCGGCCGCGAACACGCCGAACTCGACAAACGTCTGCATAATGGATACGCCGTAGTACATGAACGCCTGCCGAATGCCCTGGGCGAGGATCGATCGGCCGGGATGTTTTTCCGAGGCATGAATCTGCGAGTTGCCGGTATGTGGGGTGTTGGGTTTCATTTGCAAGGCGGCTTAATGCTAATTCTTATTTCGCGGGGATGATCTCGATCCACTGGCCGTCGGGGTCGGCGATGAAGTACAGGCCCATGCGGGGGTTCTCCCGGATGATGCAGCCCATCTTCTCGTGGAGCTCGTGGAAGGCGTCGAAATCGTCCACGGCGAATGCGATGTGGGTGTCCTTGCCGCCGTTGTCGTAAGGCTCCACCTGGCCGCGATTCCAGGTGAGCTCGATCTCGAAGGGCGCCTCGTCGTTTGCCATGAAGGTGTTGGTCCAGGAGCCGTCCTCGGGGCCCATCTCGCGCACCACCTTCATGCCCAGCGCCTCTTGATAGAACTTGATGGTTGCTTCCTTGTCCAGCACATGGGTGCAGCGATGGACGAACTTTGCTTTCATGCTATGTCTCCTTTGGGCGCGGGCCTTGCGCTTTGTGCCGGCGCCTATCGATGGCCCTTCTGGCGGGTGGATGCGCAGGTGGACCTTTTTCAGACTGTCATGGTAGAGTTTACCTTTTCTCGTCCGGAAAGCTGTCGTCGGGTAGATGGTCGCCAGTGCCAACACATAATCGCGATAGCGGGCGTGAACGTGGCAACCGCACTGCTTGGGGTAGCGCGCATGATCCGCTCCTCCCGGCTGGAAGCCCCTCTTGTCGCCCCAAGGAAAGCAGCATCAGGTTCGCTTCGTCTGAATCGGTTGCACTATGCTGGACGGTTTCATGAGGGATGTCGGCTCGCCTGAGGGAAAGGAACCCGCATGCTAGACCCGAAGAAGGTGTAGCCAATTCAAGCCGGGCGATCTGCATCAAGTTCTCTTTGGTTATCTGCGCAGGGGGCTGTGGGGCTTACGAAACCCGCTTGGGTTCCACTGCCATCGCCTCTTGCGGGTAGGCTGGGGCATGCAGACGAGGCGGCTCGATGGTGGCGACGAATACGCCGGCCATGATGAGCGCCGCACCCAGGAAGGCGATGGGGGTCAAGACCTCGCCAACAAGGAAAAACGAGAACACCGCAGAGCAGACCGGCTCGAGCGAGAAGGCGAACCCGGTGGTCTCGGCGGGAACATGCGGCTGCACGTAAGCCTGGGTGATGAAGCCGTAAGCCGAGCAGATGAGCGCGAGGGCGATGATGACCGTGAGCTCGGTCGGGGTGCTGGGAAGCGTGATGCCGCCGAGCGCGGCCGCGCCGATGCCTGAGAACAGGCCGGCGAAGGCCAGCTGCCAAACGCCCAAAGCCAGCGGGTCGACCTGCTCGACGAAGCGCTTGCTGATGATGATGTGGGCGGCGTAGACGAACGCCGAAAGCAGCATGACGAGCGCGCCGGGGTTGAGGCTGGTGAAGTCGGCGCCCGAGAGCAGCAGCATGCCGCCGGTTACAACGGCGGTGCCGAAGAGCACCTTGCGCTCGGGGGCGCGGCGCAGCAGCAGAGCGTTGGCGAATGGCACGATCACGACCGTCAGGCTCTGCAAAAAGCCGGCAGTGGAAGCCGAGGTGAGGCTCGAGCCCAGGCACATGCAGGTGAGCTCGACCGCCATGATTGCGCCGATGACGGCGGCGCGGACGATGAGGTCGCGGTTGATGCGGAAGGTGCACTTGTGAAAAAGCAGCACGCAGACGATGAAGGCGATGGTGCAGCGCAACGCGACGATGCTCGTGGCGTTCATGCTGTCCATGCCGATCTTCATCAAAGGGTACGAGAAGCCCCATGCGACGGGAACGGAAAACGAGAGCGCGATTGCCTTTTTGCGATCCATGGGACTCCTTTTGTTTCGAAATGGTTTCACGAAAAGGATTGTGCGCTGCTAAAACGATGTAGTAAAGCGAATGTATCTTCAGTATGATTAAGCAATGCTAATAGAAGATATACAGGCTGCGGCAAAACGCGCCACGGTCTTTTTGCCATGGGGGGCGTTATGTCATCACGGTATCAGGTCGTCTGTGCGGTGGTCGATCGCGGGAGCCTTAAGGCGGCGGCCGACGAGCTGGGCTATACGCAAAGCGCGGTCAGCCAGGCGGTCAAGGCGCTCGAACGCGAGCTGGGCACCACGATTTTGGAGCGGGGCAAGCAGGGCGTTTCGCTTACGCGCGACGGGAAGCAGTATCTGCCCTACCTGCGCCAGATCGTGACGGCCGAGGCCGAGCTTGAGGGAAAGCGCCAAGAGCTGCTAGGCCTGTCTTCGACCGACATCCGCATAGCAACCTTCACCAACGTGAGCCGCACCGTGCTGCCGCGCGTGATCCGCGGCTTCAGCGCTCTGTATCCTAACGTGCACTTTACCCTTAAGCAGGGCGATTACACGCGCAACGCCCAGTGGGTGCACGACGGTGCGGTCGATTTTTGCTTTACCGCGCGGGGTTTTGAGGCAGGTCTTGACAAACGTATGGTCTATCACGACGAGATGGTGGCGTTGGTGCCCTTCGACCATCCGTTGGCTGTTAAAGCGCGGGTAACGCTTGAGGATCTAGCAGCTGAACCTTTCCTTTTGCTTGACGAGGGCGAGCAGAGCCTGGTGCTCGATGCGTTTGCCGCCCATGGGCTGCAGCCGCGGTTGACGAGCAAGGTGACCGACGACTACACCATCATGGCGATGGTCGAGGAGGGCTTGGGCGTCAGCATGCTCTATCGCCGCACCGTGGAGGGCGTGCGCGCTGATATCAAGGTGCTTCCGATTGCGGCGGCTCCGTCGCGCGACGTGGTGGCGGCATGGCGAAGCTGGGATACCATGCCCATCGCCACCAGGAAGTTCATCGATTACATGAGCTCGCATATCGAGGCTTAGCTGCTTGCGGTATCGAAAATGGGATTGCCGGCGGTTTATGGGATGGTGTGCAGAGGACCCATCGATAAGAAGCGATAGACGTGGAATGGGTTTTAGCCGCAGGGACGAAACAGGCACATGGTTTCGAGGACTTAAAACTGGGCATAATCTGGTGCGGGTGCTTCGACGGGAACGAGAAGTCGAAGAGGGTTTTCCATCGCGTTAAAGCGATTGTTCAACTGCCCGCACGGCGCTCGTCGGCCATCAGCTATTACACAAGCGAATCAGCGCAGGCGGCTTGTAAGCGGTTCGCAAAACCGCAGTGCAGCTACGTGGACAGGCCCGTTTCCTCGAGCTTCGCGTGCACGATGTTCGTAATTGCAGGGCTCGCGACGATTGCCATGGGCGTGCTCGTCTTCTTCCTTATTCCACTTTAGGCAATCGGGCGGGAGGAGCCGATCCGGCAGTGGCCTTGCGGCCCCCCTCAATCGATCGACATCGAGCTTACCCCGACGGTATATGAAAGGCTTCATATACAAGCGCTCAGCGAAAAAGAGAAGAAGCAGATCAGGCGCTACCGCGTATGCCCCAAAGTCGCCCTGCGGGCGTCATCATGTCGTTCGTGCTGTGCGTCCTTATCGTGCCGCTGGAAATGATTGACGACCTGGTTTTCCATAACGACGGCTTCCAGCCGGTCGGGATCGATACCGGGATCGCCCTCATCGCGCTTTGCGTTGCCTGCTCCTTCGATACCGAATCGGAGGAGGAGTTCGACGAATGCTCAAGGCCGCAGATCGCGCTTTCGATATGGAAAGCGAATGCATAGCGATGTCCCTGACGGGGAAGTGCAGAGGGTTTGCCGTTTGACGATCCAGCTGCGCTATCCTTTCCAGACGTACCCTGTCGCAGGACCGGCCCCCACTTTCTCGATTTTACCGCCTGCTAACAGATCCGATAAGGCGCGCTCGATGGTGGTCTGGCTGATGTCCGGGCATGCGGCGGCGATGTCGCGCTTGGTCACCTTGCCGACGGAGCCGCGTAGCACCGCCTCGACGCGCTCGGCTTTGGTGAGCCTGGCGTCTGCCACCGCGGAGACGCGTTCCTCGAACTCGCGGTATGTAGCAAGGATTGCTCCCAGCATGTAGCGCACGAACGGGCCGGGGTCGTTTCGGCCCTCGTGCCATCCTTGCGAGCTTGCTGCTAAGGCGTCGTAGTACGCGTCCTTGGTGCGCTCGATCTCCTTCTCTATGGAGACGTACTTGCCAGCCATGTAACCCGCCTTGTACAGCAAAAGCAGGGTAAGCAGCCTGGACATGCGCCCGTTGCCATCGTTGAAGGGATGGATGCAAGTGAAGTCGAACACGAATGTCAGAGAGGTAAGCAACGGGTCCATCGACTCGCTCGCAACGGCGTCGCGATATGCGGAGCATAAACGCTCCATAGCGTCCTCGGTGGCCACTGCGGGAACGGTTTTCAGCCGCACGTACTCGGTGCCGTCCGGACGTATGCCGCGCACCTCGTTGTCGCCGACCTTGAAGTGCCCGCCCAGGGAGGACGGCGTGTACCGGTACATTTGCCGGTGAAGCTGCAATATGACGTTCGGTGTGACATCGATGAAGTCATGGCTCTCGTGTATGGTGGCCAGCACGTCGCGATAGCCGGCTATCTCCTCCTCGTCGCGGGAGCGCAAATTCGACTTCTCGGACATGATCTGTTGCAGGCGCCTGTCGCTGGTGCGTATGCCCTCGATGCGGTTTGAGGCCTCGGTTGACTGGACCTTCGCAACTTCCGTCAGGGCATCAAGGACATCCGCCTTGGCGTTGAGGTAGAGCGCCTGCCGACCCTTGTATTCATGGACCGCCGTGAGCAGTCCCACGGTCTTCGGCGTTAGCAAGCCTTGCGGCATCTGCGTGTAGTCGAAATGCCTCATGTGCGTTTCCTATCTGCATCATCCATCGTTTATCTGCATCATATTGTAATCATTGATGCAGATATATTCCAGATGAGGCAGATGGATGCGCGAAAAAGCACGACAGACGCCGGAAGCGCCTACGTGAACAGGGCTATGCTCCCTGTTCACGTAGGCGCTTCCGTGCGGAAAACGTCAGCATCCCCCGTGTCGAGCTTTGTCGTAGCGAATACAATGGGGCAACCAATAGCAATCGAGATTAGTCGATGAGGGTAGATATGCAATTGACAACGGAACGGCTGATACTGCGCCCATGGGCCGAAGCGGACGCAGAGGACCTGTACAGATACGCGAAGGACGACAGGGTGGGGCCGATTGCCGGTTGGCCGCCTCATTCGAGCGTTGACGACAGCGCCGAAATCATCCGCACCGTGTTTTCCGCGCCGGAGACATACGCCGTTTGCCTGAAAGAAGACAACAGGGCCATCGGAAGCATAGGGTTGATGATCGGTGCGCGGTCCGACAAGGAGATCCCGGACACCGAGGGGGAAATCGGCTACTGGATAGGCGTCCCATTCTGGGGCAAGGGGCTGATACCGGAGGCGGTTCGAGAGCTCGTTCGCCATGGTTTCGAGGACTTGAAACTGGACAAAATCTGGTGCGGATACTTCGACGGGAACGAGAAATCGAAACGCGTTCAGGAAAAATGCGGCTTCACCTGGCACCGCACCCGCAAGGACGTCTACTGCGAGCTGATGGGCGACATCCGAACAGAGCAAATCACGTGCCTGACAAGAGGTGATTGGCTGAGTCGGGGCATACTCGATTGCGTCGTGTAGGGACTTGGTGACAATGTATTGTCCGTCATCGTAGCAGACCTTCACCTTGTCGAAACGCTGTAGGTATTCCAGGTTGTCGAAGATCAGGTTGACCATATTCCTTCTCATTCTTGTGATGAGCGCCGCGGCGCTTTTGAAATCGCTCTTTTCGTAGGAGAAGGCGTGGTACATGATGGGCATATGCTGAAGCATCGTGAAGAATGCCTGCAGAAGGCGCTTCCTGTCTTGGATGTCCATCCCTTCGTAATCGTCATGGCTGTTCAGCAGTGGGGACGTGTGCAGCGGAATATCCGGCGGTCCCTTGTCATGCAAGGCGTTTCCTATGCCGTTATGGCGATAAGCGCATTTGCGGTTGCCCGTCCTTTGGCGTGGGTCATGTTAGGTTGCGTGGCGGTGTTCTTGTTTTGGCTGATCGGGTTCCATGTTCCAACGGCTTCCGCAAAAGGGGCCGAATGATGGTGGAGCAGCGCTAGATCTTTTTGCACCGGGCGTCGGGCGAGTCGTCATGAAATAACTCTCCGCTATTTGCGAAACGTTCTTGGCAACCCGCATGCCTCACTCTAATATGCGAACGGTTCTCAAATTGAAGGCAGGCGGAAGGTATGCGCGAACAATACAACACGGCACAGCGGCAGGCTATCATCGATTGTCTGTCCGAAGCGGGCAGTCATATGACTGCCTCGGCTGTGTGTACCGCGCTTGCCGAAGGCGGCCGCAAAGTTTCGTCTGCCACGGTGTATCGCCAGCTGGAGAAGCTCGTCCTTGAAGGCGTTGTCGTGAAATCGCAGCCAATCGGCGAGAAGAGCGCCTGTTTCGAGCTGCTCGATAAAAGCGCGTGCGTGCCCGAGCGTTGCTATCACATGAAGTGCCTTTCGTGCGGCAAGCTCATCCATCTTAACTGCGAAGAAATAGACTTCCTGTGCGCCCATATGCTGGCCAAGCATGGCTTTCGCCTTGATATGTTGAGCACTGTCCTGTTCGGCACGTGCGAAGCGTGTGCGAAGGAACGCGCTGCGAGCAGCGGGGAGGGCCTCGATGAATAGCGTGCGCACACGTATTGCCGCGCTGGTTTTGACCTTCGTCTTGCTCGCGCCTGCGCTGTTCATCGTTGCCGAAGCCCAGCATGACTGCCAGGGCGATGAGTGCCAAGTTTGCCAGGTACTCACCATCGCTTCTTCTATCATCCAAACCGCCGCCGACGTTGTTGCCGCGGCGTCCGAAGCTGCTTTATTTGCTGTATTCGTGCTGCTGATCGCCGCGCGACCCTCTCATGCGGCGTCTAATACACTGGTCGGACTTAAGGTGAGGCTCGACTGCTAGGGTGCATCTTCCTCGATTATGTACGTCATGCCCGCAAAAAGGCATTCCTAGCAGGAGATATATACCAATGATGAAACTGAATAAGATGATGTACGCAGCTTTCGCGGCTGTGGTGGCCGTGCTGTGCGTCGTGGGGCTTTCCGCATGCTCCGGCACCTCGAACAGCTCGAATACGGCTGCGAACGATAGCCAATCCTCAAACGAATCCCAGAAGGTCCAGGTGGTGGCAAGCTTCTATCCGATGGCCGACTTTGCCCAGAAAATCGGAGGAGAACACGTTGAAGTCACGAACCTCTGCCCAGCGGGAACCGAACCGCATGAATGGGAGCCGTCGCCGAGCGACGTCAAGACCATCGAAGGTGCCGATGTCTTCGTCTACAACGGGGCGGACATGGAGGGCTGGGTTAGCGATACCCTGGCCTCCTCGAACCTCCGCGGCACCGTTGTTTGCGCATCCGACGGCATTAACCTGCGCCTCGCCGACCATAGCCATGATGCCGATGGGGCCGATGCGGGCGAACACGCTGGTAAGCACGACCCGCACGTGTGGCTTGCGCCCGAAAACGCGAAGAAGGAAGCCGAGAACATCAAGGACGCGCTGGTAAAGGCAGACCCCGACAACGCTTCCGAATACGAGGCGAACTACACGAAGTGGGCGGGGGAGTTCGACTCTCTTGAGAAGGAATTCTCCGAACAGCTCTCTCAGACCTCCGGCAAGACTATCGTCGTGTCCCATGAGGCGTTCGGCTATCTGTGCGATGCCTACGGCCTGACCCAGGAGCCCATCACGGGCATGGATGCGGAAGGCGAGCCCGATGCGAAGGCCATGGCCGAAATCGTGCAGTTCGTGCGCGACCACAATGTGAAGGTCATCTTCTCCGAAGACCTGGTGAGCCCGAAGGTTGCCCAGCAGATCGCCGACGAGACGAGTGCTTCGTGCGAGGTGTTGAACCCTGTCGAAGGGCTCGAGCAGGACGAGCTCGATGCCGGCGAGGATTACTTCTCCGTTATGCGCGACAACCTCAAGGAGCTTGTCAGCGCGCTGAACCAGCAGTAAGGCGGGGATGGGCATGAGCGGAAACCTCGGCGAATTCGCAAGAGGCCGTAGCTCGGTAGGCGATGCGCTGCCGTGCTCGGTGCGGATGTCGCATGTGTCGTTCTCCTACGGGGAATCGACGGTGCTTGTGGATGCGAATTTGCGCGTCGAGCAAGGCGAGGCCTGCATGATCGTAGGGGAGAACGGCGCCGGGAAGTCGACGTTGCTCAAAGTCATGCTCGGTGCGCTTTCTCCGGCGACGGGGAGCGCCGAGTTGTTCGGCGCTTCGGCTTCCTCGTTTCGCGATTGGCGGCGCATCGGGTATGTTCCCCAGCGCATTGCGGGCACTTACGAGCGGTTCCCGGCGACCGTCCGGGAAGTGGTGGCCGCAAATCGCTATGCCGTTCGCAAGGGGTTTCCGCCTCGCTCGGAAAACGATAACGCTGCTGTCGAGCAGGCTCTTGACGATGTCGGTATGAGCCGCTTTGCCAAACGGCTTATCGGGGAACTATCGGGAGGTCAGATGCAGCGGGTGTTTTTGGCTCGCGCCCTTGTCAACCGGCCGGATCTGCTCGTGCTCGATGAGCCGACCAGCGGGATGGACGTCGACGCGGTCGAGTCGTTCGCCTCGCTGCTGCGCGACATCACGGCCGCAAGGGAGCGGTCGGTGGTTGTGGTGACGCATGATACGCGTCGTCTCTCCGGGCTGCCGGCTCGCATTCTGCGCTTGGAATCGGGAGTCTTCGAAGAGTGCGAGGGAAGCGCGTCCGACCGCCGCGCGTGCGTCCCGGAAAGGGAGGCTTAAGGATGCTGCAGCTGCTTGCCGATATGTTCTCCCATGGGTTTATGACGCGCGCGTTCATCGCCGGCGTCGTGCTTGGCGCGGCGATTCCGCTGGTGGGCGTCGTGGTGGTGCTCAAGCGCCTGTCGATGGTGGGCGATGCGCTTTCGCACGCCTCGCTCGCGGGCGTGGCCGCCGGGCTTATCGGCGGAATCAACCCCGTCGCAGGCGCCACGGTTGCTTGTGTTGCGGCGGCGCTCGCTATCGAGGGTATCCGCCGCCGCTTCGAAGGCCATGCCGACCTTGCGATTGCCGTCGTTATGGCGACGGGCGTGGGCCTTGCCGGCGTGCTTTCCGGGTTCACGCCGAACAGCTCCACGTTCTCGAGCTTCCTGTTCGGCAGCATCGTGACGGTGGGCGACGACGAGCTTGCGGCCGTTGTCGTGCTCGGCGTCGCGGTGGCGGCGCTGTGCCTTGTGTTCCGCCGCGAGCTGTTCTGGGTGACCATCGACGAGCGCGCCGCTCGGCTCGCCGGCGTGCGCGTGACGGCGGTGAACTTCGCGTTCATCCTGATAACGGCCGTGGCGGTGTCCATCGCGTCGCGCACGGTCGGCACGCTGATCGTGAGCTCCATGATGACCGTGCCCGTGGCCTGCGCGCTGGTGGTGGCGCGCAGCTGGAGGCAGACTATCGCGATTTCGTGTGCGGTGGGCGTGATGAGCGCCGCCGCCGGGCTTGTTGCTTCATATGTGTTCGGCTTCAAGCCGGGCGGCGCGATCGTACTGGCGGAAGTCACGCTGTTGCTGGTTTTCATCGCCGTGAAGGCGGTAGGCAAGCGCGCCTCTTGATATTGGCTGCAGAAGATCGCCGAATGGATCCGGCTGCGGCGATTACGCATGTTGCCTTCTACGCCGGCTGGCCGAAGGCGTGGGCCGCGTTTAATCTCGCCAAGAGCGTGTACGGGGATGAGGAATAGCATGGGCATCGCTCAAGAGTCCGAATTCAACGCTGCCAACGTGATCGGGAAAGGCAATCCCAACGCTGCGTTCGCGATGCCGGGTTAACAACATTCAACTAGCAGACGGATCGGACACGCAGTCCCCCCTTGAGAACCTGAACGGCCCGCCCTCGAGCGATTCGAAGGCGGGCCGTGGCTTAACCAAAGGTGTCACGTGTGGCTGATGGGCCCATGCACGAGGGAAATCGCCTGCAAGCCTCCCTCGGAATAGGCGTTGAGCAATCCTTGGGCGTGGTCGAATTCGGGACCTCGCCTCCAGCCGAGCAGGCGGTTGACCGCGAGATTGCCATGAACATTGTGGACGAAGACCAGGTAGGCGTCTTCGCGGGGAAGCCCGGTCTTTTCCATGATTCGAGGGAGCGCCTGCTCGGCACCCCGTTCGATGACGCGCTGGGCCACGCGGGCGTATGCGTCGTCGTCCGAGTAGAGCAGCAGGTACTCGTCGTTTGCCGGCGGACGCTGGCAAAGAGCCGTCGCTTCAACCCCGTCAAGCGGCGGCGCGGCTGCCAAAGCCTCGTCGATCAGCGCATCGAGCAGCGCGAACTTGTCTTCGTAGTGCAGGTAGAAGGTGCCACGGTTGATGTCCGCGCGGCGGCATATATCCGCCACGGTCATCTTCGCGAAACCGCCCTCGGCCAAAAGCGAGAAGAACCCCTCTCGTATGACCGAGAGCGTGTAGCGCCGGCGGCGGTCGATCTTCTTCTCTTTCATCGTTTCCCCTCCAGGTGGCTCAACGGTTTTCGGCGCTCGTCCGTTTATCGACAGCGCCCCCGATCTGTTCATTGCCCTTGTGTAAATCGACAACGATACTGTTTATAGACACCTGTTCATTGTACACGAAAGCGAGAGCAGTATGACCCCGTACGAACAGCTCGTCATCGAGCTTACCAACCGATCGTTCGCCTTTCAGGCCGCCTACCGGTCCGGAGGCACCCCCTACGAGCTAAGCGACCGCCAACCGGCTTCCTTCGAGCAGGAAATCGAAGCCTTTGCTCGCCTGGTCGAGGAAGCTGATTGCGTGCTCGTCGGGGGCGCGTCCGGGCTTTCCGCCGCAGGCGGCGGCGACTTCTATTACGAGGACAGCGCCACCTACCGCAAGCACTTCGGCAAGTTTGCCGAACGCTACGGTTTCAAGGGCGCCTTCGAAGGGTCCTTCTATCGTTGGCCCACCGCCGAAGCGCGCTGGGGCTATCTGGCTACCTTTCTCGACACCACGCTTAATGCCCCGCTGCGCAATCCCTACAAGGACCTCGACGCCATCCTTCGCGGCAAAGACTTCTTCGTGCTCACGACCAACCAGGACACGCAGTTCGTGAAGATCTACCCCTGGGGCAAGGTGGCCGAGATCCAGGGCGACCATCGATTCCTCCAGTGCTCTCGCTGCTGCGCCGACGACGTATGGGATGCAACCGAGCCGGTCGCTCGCATGATAGAGGCAATGGGGGACGGTCTGGAAGTGCCGAGCGAGCTCGTTCCGCGCTGCCCGCACTGTGGGGCCGAGGCCTTTCCCTGGGTGCGCGGCTACGGGAATTTCCTGCAGGGCGAGCTTTACGAGGAGCAGTATCGCAAGGTCTCCGATTGGCTTAGCGCGCATAAGCGGCAAAAGATCCTCTTCCTCGAGCTTGGCGTCGGCCGTATCACGCCAGCATTCATCCAGGAACCCTTCTGGGCGCTCACGGCGCAGCTGCCGCAGGCAAGCTACATTGCGGTGAACAACGCGACGCGCTTTTTGCCTCGTGCGATTGAGGACCACGGGATTGCCATCCGCGCCGACATCGCCGACGTGCTCGCAGGCGTGCGTCAAAAGCTGGGGAGGTAACCCATGGATATGGCGAAGGCGATTCGCGTAAACCAGGCGTTGTCCGAGGCCGACCTCGTCGTCATCGGCGCGAGCAATGGGTTCGACATGGCGGAGGGACTCAACATGTTCCTTGGCGACGACCATTTTTGGGAGGCGTACGGAGACCTCGCCAGGCTCGACGGCGTGGGTTGCATACTGCAGGGGCTTGCCTCCCCGAACGCGGACGTGCGCGATCGCTGGACCGCGCGCTTCTTGCGCAGGGAGCATATTGAATACGAGCCCAGCCCGCTTATGCTCGAGCTGCTCCGCCTCACGGGACATGCCGACACATTCGTGGTCACCTGCAACATCGACGGGCATTTCGTGAAAGCCGGGCTCAGCGAGAAGCGCGTGCTCGAGACGGAGGGCAGCATCTCTACATCGATCGACGAGCAGCGGCTTGCCCATCCAGATGCGACGGCGCTAGCGCAGCTCGATGAGCTCGCGCGACTCGTGCGGGCTCATCGCAACGGCAGGGTGGTCATCCTCGAGCTGGGTGTGGGAATGCGAAACGGCGTCATCAAGCGGATGCTCGCGCAAGTTGTCGACGCGTGCGAGCACGTTACCTACATCGTGTTCAACTACAGCGAAGCTGTGGCTCCCAACGCCTCTTGCGAGGACATTCTCGTGGAAGGCGACATGGCGGCGGCTTTCAGGGAGATCGCCCTATGTCAAGCGTAGCGCAAGGCGCAAGCAGGCTTCGCGGCCTCATCGACGATGCGGACGCTGTGCTCGTCGGCATCGGATCGGGCATGTCGAGCGCCGCCGGGTTCAACCACTATAACCGCGCGGGAATGGCACGCGCCGGGCTGGACGACTGGCGACAGGCATTCGGCTTCAAGAGCCTTTTCGATGGGTTCTACCACCTCTACCCCTCGCTCGAGCAGCAGTGGGCCTACTACGCGCGCTATATCGAGTTCATGTTGCGGGAGCCCGCCGCCCAGCCCTATCTCGACCTGCGCTCCCTCCTTGAGCACAAGGGCGCGGCTTGCTCATGCGCATCTGCTGAGCGTCAACATCGCGAACGGCTCGGCTCCGCTGCAGCTTGGGAGCAAGGCGGAGGCCATCCAAGCTGACTTGGGCGAATTGCTTTCAAGAGCGCGCGACTGTGGGGAATAGCAGGGGTACCAAGCGTTTCAGATCGTAAGAAAGGGTGTTCTCAGTTCCCAAGAGCACCCTTATCTACCTGCGATTATGTCGCTTTTCGTTGTCTACCGTCGCGAACCGTAGACGCCGGGATTTACTCCCACTCGATAAAAGAAATAGTGGTCTGTTTTTTGCAATTCTGCTCTTGGTCTATCCGTGTGGACACGCAAGTTTGATAGTGTTTGCGCTTCGCGCCTTACTCGCGCAGCTGAAAGGCATTTACTAAATATACGCTACCTGAGCTGTTTGCAGCTCGGTACCCTGAAGGCGATCGTCCGAAGGTTGCCGCGAAAGCGGCGGAGAATTTGCTCGGGTTGCGATATCCCACGGAGAGTGCAATATCCGATATGTTTTTATCGGTTGCGACAAGAAGCTGGGCGGCGCGCCCCATACGGCATTGGCGGCGGTATGCCATCGGCGCAATCCCGAACGCCTTCGTGAATTTTTCCTTGAAAGCGGATATGCCCATACATGACGCTTCTGCCACATCTGCCACTGCGACGTTCTGCTCGAGATTCGATCCGAGAAGCCTCATGCCCCTTTCAAGAGATTCGATAGTGCTTCTTTGCAGATAGTCTTCTGCTCGCGGGGCAAGACGAGGGGTCGCGTTGACAAGAGAGATGAGTTCGAGCGCTTTGAGGCGCAGCCGCATCAGCGGTTCCCGTTCGTCGATATCCCAAAACGATTCGAGAAGAGCCTTCATTGAGGGGTCGGGCGCATAGATCTTGCAGCCGCTCGACCCTGTGAGCCGCTGCGCAAGGGCATCGAAGTCGAGTGAGAGGAGGCGGGAGAGAACCTCCGCTCCCTCCGACCGGCTGATTCTGATGGTAAATCCTGTGTACAACGGCGCGGGAAACCTCATGGAGCGCTTTCTAACCCGCTCGTCATGCACGGCAAGCTCACCGTCTCCGAGGCGGATGGCATCGTCAAGTTGGAACCGACCGCGCAAGCACCAGTCAATCTGGAGCTCGAGCGGCTCGATGTCGTCCCATGACGCGGTGCCTTGGGGGATGTTGTTGAACGCCAGGGAAACGCCGTTGAAGAGCTCGAACACATCAATGACGCCCGCCTCGCTGCCGTCCATGCGCAGATGGTATCGAATGGACGCCCCGTCCGCTCTGACGGCGCGCAGCTTGTTGGCGTTTCTCTTTGCGAGTATGTCGAATACTGTCATGGCCTCACTCCTTCTGTCGCGAAGAAAGAGTCTTGCGGATTGGCGGATCATCTTCTCCTGCATGGTATTCCGACCGAAAGAAGGACGCTAGCCGGCTGATGCCGCTTTCTTCGAGCGGGTAAGCCTCCGTGATTCTCCCCCTGTCCATTACGGCGACGTGCGTGCAGCACGATAGCACGAGCTCCGGATCGTGCGTGATGACGACCTGCGTGATGCCTCGTTCGCGCACGCGGCGGATGCCTTCGGCGACCTGTCGCATGTGGAAGAGGTCGAGACCGCTCGTCGGCTCGTCGTAGACGACGAGCGCCCGGCTGGTGGCAAGCGCTTGGGCGATGGCGACGCGCTGGCGCTGCCCGCCCGAAAGCGACAGCGGGTGATCTTCGGCGAATAGGTCGAGGTCGAGGTCGCGCAGGATGTCGAGCCCGCGTTGCCGCCTGTCGGGTCCCTCCATGCCGAGCACCACCTCGTCGAGCACGCTTTCCGAGAAGAGCTGGTGGCTCGCATCCTGCATGACCATGAAGCATTTGCGCCTGCGCGCACGCTTTCCCAGGCGTGCCCCTTCTAAGGTCACGGTTCCGTCGCATCGGTTGAGGCCGCATACGGCTTCGGCGAAGGTGGACTTTCCAGCGCCGCATGCGCCGACAAGTGCCGTGATGCTTCCGGCGGGAAACTCGAGGCTTGCGATTTCGAGGGTTTTCTCGAGGACTCCGTTTTTCCGGCAGCGTGCTGTCAGGTTCTCGAAGCGCACCGCGTTTTCTCCGAGCGTTGCCTTTTGCGCATAGGGCATCGCTGGAATGTCACAGCGACCGCCGTTTCGGAAGATGCCGTCGATGCTTCGCGCGCGCAGCCCGAGCCGTATGCGCTCGGCATCGTCGAGACGCTCGAACTCGTCAGCCGTCCATCGGCGCGCGAGGTGGCCGCTGTCGAGGTAGAGCACGTGATCTGCGATCCCCTCAAGGTAGTGGATCCGATGCTCTGCCACGAGCACGGCGGTCCCTGTGGCCTTCCAGCGCGCAATTGCCAAGCGAAGCTGCGCGATTGCCTCGAAGTCGAGGTTGGACGACGGCTCGTCCAGCACGATGAGCGCGGGAGACGTAGCTGTGGCGCTTGCGCATGCCACGCGCTGCTTCTGACCGCCCGAGAGAGAAAAGAGGCTTTCGTCGATCAGGGGTGTTAGATTGAACTCCTTTGCCGAAGCGTCCACCCGCCGTTCGATATCGGCGGGTTCGAATCCCAGGTTCTCGCATCCGAAGGCGACTTCCCCCCGAACATCGACGTTGTAGAACTGAGTCTTGGGATTTTGAAAGACGCTGCCGACGAATCGTGCGGTCTCCCAGAGCTCCGCATGCGCGACGTCGAGGCCGCATACGCGAACGGTGCCGGTTTCCGCCCCTTCATAGAAATGCGGCGCGAGGCCATTCGCGAGGCGCGTGACGGTGGTCTTGCCGCAGCCGGACGGCCCGCACAGCAACGCAACCTCGCCTTTTCCCAGCGAAAGGGATATTCCCTCGACGCCTGCTCCGGAGTGTCCCCCCGCATAGGAAAACGACGCTTCGCTCATGAAAAGGACGGGGGATTTGGTCTGTGCTTCTTTTATCATGCGATCGCCTCCGGTAATGCGAGGCTCAAGGCGAGCGCCGCCGTTGCGGCAAGTGACACGGCGACAACTGCAGCGTCGACCAATGCGAACCCGACGCTGCCGGTGTTCGTTCTTGGCCAAGGCGCGCCGAGTCCTCGCGCCAAAGCGGCCGCGGACAGATCCTCCCCGATGGAGACGGCGCAGCTCATGAGCGGGACGAGGCAGTTTGCCACATAGGATGCCCCGCAGGAGATCGGGGTGATGTTTCGCATCCGCATGGCAGCGTTGATCGCCCGCGCTTCCTGGCCAAGCGTGGGAAAGAACCTGAACAGCACCGACAGCGGGATGGCGATCCAGTCGGGAATGCGCATGCGCCCCATTGCCGCCATGAACTCGGATACCGTCGTCGTGGCGAATACGAAATACGCGAGTGCAAGGGTGGGCACGAAGCGGGAGACTACGGTCGCTGTCGCAACGACAATAGCGTTCGCTATGCCTTCAAGCGCGGGTGCGGCGAACGCAGCGAGCGCGTAGGACCCGAGATACGCCGCGAGCATGATCCCTGCCGCACGCATGCGCCCTGATATCGCGAGCAGGCCGAACGGAAACAGCAGCATCGCCGTGCGCACGGCGAACATCGCGCCTCCGTTTCCTCCGAGCAGGAGTACCGTTGAGACTGCGAACAGCATTACCATCTTCGTGCGCGGGTCGAGCCGCACCGACCGCTCTCCTGCCTTCGACCGAAGTAGTTCCATTATCTAAGGTCCTTCCACGGCGTTTCTACGCGATGCCCGCGCGCACGAAGTGCTTCTTCAAGATGGCGCGCCCGATGAAGCCGCCGATGATTCCCGTTGCGAAACATGCTACGAGCAGAACCGGGTACGTTTCCGGTTGCAGATAGGTCATGAGCTCATTCACGTAGGCGTCGCCGTATTGGGCGCGCACGGTGGGGAGGTACGTGTCTGCAGTGATGAGAAACGGCAGGAAGTTGCCGATGATCCAGCAACTGAACACGCCGTGCGACAGGATGGCACGCGATGCTGACGCGTAGCCTCCCGATTTCCAGATGAGGTCGGCGATGAGCCCGAAGACGAGACCTGTTGCGATTGAGAAGTAGCCCATGCCGGTGATGAACATGATGATGCCGGTGAGCAGGCCGAGTATCGTTATCATTCCGAACTTGCGTGCGCGCGTGAGAAAAAGCATGTACGGTATTCCTGCGATGAGCGGAATGATTCCGCAAATGGCAGCCATGAGGATGGGGATGAATCCCAGACACGCTACCGCGAACACGACGACGAAGTATATCGCCGTGAAGATGCCTACATTGATGAGATCTTTTCCTGTTAGTCTCCCTCCCGTTTTCGACGTGGAAGCGGATGCGTTCCCAGTGGTTTTCATGTGCGAATCCTTTCCCGTGCGGCTCTTCGGCCGCCGCGTATTCTATGAAGTTTGCCATATGCAACAACAATCCATTTTGGCGAATACGCACAGAGCTGCAACTCCAAATAGCCGCGCGTGCTCTAAAAGGCCGCACGTCCTGCAGGACGGAAGGGTTCGATTTGCGGGCGCTCGGGACGGCGTCGCCACTGCGTGGGGGAGCAGCCGAACGTTCGGCGAAATGCCTCGCCGAACGCTGAGGTGCGCGCGTTGTGTTTGGCAACGGTTTTCTCGACACTTTGGCTGCCCGGTTCCGACAATCTGGCAAAAGAACCGCCGATGCCTCAGATTTCTGCCTTCCCGAGCATCAAGGCCTTGTCCATCCTCTTGCTCGTGCCGTTGAACTCGACGAGTCTTCCATGGTGGACCACCCTGTCGATCATCGCGGAGGCAAGCTTGTCGTCGCCCAGGATCGTTCCCCATTTGCTGAACTCGATGTTGGTGGTGAACACCACGCTTCGCTTCTCGTAGCATGCTGACACCACCTGGAACAGCAGCCTTGCGCCGTTAATGTCCAGGGGCACGTACCCGAACTCATCCAAGATCAGAAGGTCGGCCTTTGCCAGGTCCCTCATGAACTGATCTAAGGCGCCTGCAGAGTTTGCCATCGTAAGGGCCATGACGAGCTCCGCGGTGGTGAAGAACCTGACCGTCTTGCCGGAGCTCGCGGCGGCAACGCCGATGGCGATTGCCAGATGGGTCTTTCCGCGGCCGGTCTGGCCATAGAACACGAAGTCCTGGGCCCTGTCTATGAACCCCAGCCCCATCAGGTCCTCCGCGGTGTAGCCTTCGGGGAAGGACACCTGGGAGAAGTCGTAGCCTTCGAATGACTTGACTTGCGGGAACTTTGCCTTCCTGAACAGCCTGTCTCGCTTGCGCCTTTCCCTGACGCCCTGCTCGTCATCAAGCATCGCGGCCGCCGCGGCGAGCTGGCCCGGCGTTGCCGTGGCGCAGAACCTGTCGATCACCTCGTTGGAGAAGTACATCATCCTCGCCTTGTCCTTGAACTCCCTCGCCTCCTCTGCCTTCAAAGCCATTACCTGCCCCCGATTCCCAGCGCGCGGTCGTACTCCGACAGGTCGACGGGCTCGTCATATGCGATGGCGCCTCCCGCGCAGCGTGCCGCTGCGACGGCGACCGACGCCGCATCTACCGTCGCAATGAGCGCCATCTCCATGGCCGTGACGGTGGCGTCCCATCCGCGAACGGCGACCTCGTCCCTCATGGTTCTCAGGCTGGCCCGAAGGTCGCTTTTGTCTTTGCCGTCGAGATGGCTCCTCAGCATGTCGGGCATGCATGCCCTCACCTTGCTGTTCGTCCATCCACCCGGCTTGCTGCAAAGCGTCGCTATCTGGCTCGCAGGCTGCGACGAGTCCGACGGCGCATCTCCGTAGGCGCGCTCGTGACTGCACACGAAGGTGCCTTCCTCGTCGTATATGCGCACGTCGGTGGCGCCGAGCCCCACTATCGGCGTCGTTCCCGCAAGCGCCGGGTCCGTCGAGTAGAGGTGCTTGCCCTCGATGCGGACCTTGCCGTACTTGTCGGCCTTGGGCCTGACGTAGCGCACGACGTCGAACGGATTTTCCGGCAGGCCCGCCATGGCTACGCGGTCCTCCGCGAATAGCCGGGCCTCCGGCTCGCCCTTGCGCCAATGCTTCTGCTCGGAAAGGCGCATGCAGCGGTCGAGCAGGTGGCGGTTGTATATGTCGGCACCGCCGATGCGGGGAACGGGCACGAACAGGTTGCGGCGGATGAAGCCGACCTTGTTCTCCACGTTGCCCTTCTCGTTGCCCGAGTCCGGGTTGCAGAAAGAGTAGTCGAACCCGTAATGGGCGGAGAAAGCCGCGAACATCTCGGTGGTCCTTACGGTCGAGCAGGCCTTCCTGCCGACGCCGGTGGCGTTGTCGAACACTATGCGCGTTGGGACGCCGCCGCAGTACTCGAATATGTTGCGCAGGCCCTGGCAGACGCACTCGGCGTTCTGGCCGGGGAACACCTGCGCCAGGCCGACGTTCGAGTAAGGGAAGGTGACGACGAAGTACAGCATCCGCCTTCGCACGCCGCCGACGTAGAAATCGGCTTCGCCGAAGTCGGCCTGAGCCTCGCCGGGGGCCCATACCAGATCGAGAAACGCCTCCTTGGATTCCCTGCGCTCCGCCTTGAGGCGGGCGACGTAGTGGCGGACGGTGGACTCGCTTGCCTCGCAGCCGCACTCGTCTCTGAGGCGGGCGTGTATGCGCGCGGCAGTGTGGCGCTGCTTGCGCCATGACCTGGCATCCTCGTCGAGCCAACCCTCGATAACGCTGCGGTATTGGTCCATCATCGACGAGCCCGGGCGTTTAACGGGCATCTTCGGGGAGAGGTCGTCAAGGGCGAGGTATTTGTATACGGTGTCGCGGCTGACGCCGGTGATCCGGCTTATGGAAGCGATGCTCTCGCCGCTCTTTCTCAATTGCCGTATAGTTACGACTTGGGACATGCTGATCATTTTCCTTTCTGGCCTCCTTAGTCGATTACCGAAGCAATGACTAGGTTAGGCCGATAGCTTGTGATCGGCATGTTCTTTGCTGCTATGCCCGAATCAGGTCAGCCGAAGTGTCGACTTTTACGCTACCGCATACAGCGCGTATCCCATCGCGCGCCACATCCGTCTCCCCGGAGCCGAGCAGGCTGCAAGCGGCTCCCATACGCTCTGCCCGAAGGCGCTCTGCCACGCCCATCCCTCGCACGTTTTTGAAAGCGTCGTAGAGACGCGAGCGGCTCACGAAAAGCTCGTCAGTGATCGCCTTTACGGTGAGTCCCTCGTAAAACCGCGCCGCGTCGTCTCTCGTTTGCCTCTCCATGCGTACGGTGACGTTGATCGTCTCCATCGGGGCCTCCCTGCGTCATGGGTGCGTCATGCGGCCATTGTACGTGCGACAGGCGCGGTTTCCCGCGAATCCGTCACGTGGCGACTGGAACACATCGTGACCCGCTCCCATACGTAAAGATGGCCCCCATGATGCAGTGTGCCATGGGGGCCATCTAGGCAGTCGTGCACGTGTATTGCACGTGTTTTTGCTACTCCCACTCAAGTTTGAGATTGTGAATCCTCGTGCATCGTTATGTCGTTTAGTAGCGTGGTTTGACCCCAGTAGACAATGAAACGCGAAATCCATGTACTCAAACGACACTCACGGGTTTTATGATTCTGCAAGATTCCGCTGGCTTGCATCTGTGAGTAACTTATCAAGTATTTTCAAGGCTTTCGCAAGCGCCCCATAAAGAGTCCAGTATGTATCAGCTTGTTCTTTACCGAGCTCTTGGCCTCTGATTTCGTAGAACATGGACGTCATTTCAATTGAGGAGCCGCCGAACGAAAGCGTTTTCTTTAGCCAGGAGTATTTGATTCCTTGAATGTCGACAATTCGGGTGTCGTTAAAATACTCCGGTCCTATCAAATTATAGGCACCTGGAAGATAACGCCTAATGTCTTCGCTCAAAGGCTGGCCCCAGTATGAGAACAAGAGGCCTGGTCTTCCTTTAAGATACGAGCTTAACAGCTTGCATAGATATTCCAGAGGGACATGAGTCTGGGTCATGTTCATGACATCAGATTCTCCATCCGTTTCTTTGTAGAGATCGGTCAGTAGGAGCACACTTACGGGTTCTTCGAGAGATGTGAATTGTTCTATCTGGTGAGCGCATGAGAGAGCTCGTTCTTCGTTAAGAAGAACATTTCTGATAAATGAATCAAACAGATTGCTGAGCTGCTCATAAACAATCACGGCATGCAAGTAGATATCAACATCGGGACTCGTTGATAAAAATTTCTTCACCTTTTCATTGAGGTAATTTGACGTGTGCTCGTTGAGCAGTTTTGAACTGTCGAGAATCAGTTTAGATTCAGGTAGACCATTTTGATTAATGCTGCGATTAAGCTTTAGCGGAAGATTTCCCTCGTGTTGATATACATTTCGAAGTTTATAAAACAGCGAGTACGAGTCGCCTTGGTCGTAAATCGCCGAAACCTGCTGCGAAAAGTTTTTAGCTTCCGCCTCTCCCATGGTTGCCTTGATTTTGTTTTCGAAGTGAGTGACGGTTCTTACGATTGCTTCAGCATACGACTCAAGAATTCTCTGGGCTTTCTTTACTACTTGAAGATCCTTGCTATCGATAGTTTCCATTGAAGCGACAACTGCCGCAAAAATGTCATTGAAGTCGGTAATGATATCGGCAAAAGCTGAAGCGCTCATTATCGACTCAATTTCTCCGAGCTGGATTTCGTACTCAGACTTCAGTAAAGGTATCACGCACGTAATATCGGCCTTGGTGCCCTTCTTTAACGAAGGTTTTGAAACAAAATATCCATAGGAGTGTCCGGTCTTGTTGAATTCATCTTTGTAGCGAGAATCTTCGGTCATGAATTCCTACTTCCCAGTCCAAGGGCTCTTGCCATCAGGGGTGTTCATCCAGGTGCCGCCCTCATAGGTCTCTTTGAAATCCTCGTACTCTTCTCGGGTAATCTCCTTGGCCTCCAACTTCTCCTTCATCTCGTTCCAGTTGGAGAGTAGGGCGAAGAAGGAAGATGCGCCAGGCTTGGCGACGATGGCTGGCTGGCCGTTTATCTTGGTCACGGTATAGCCAAGGGTGTCTTCGTTCTCGAGGATTGCGTAGTAGAACTCCATGTAGGGGCCGAACTCAGGGGAGCTGAGGTACTCCGGCCTGACCTTGAGCGTCTTGGCAATGCGTTCGCTGATCTCGGGCTTAGCTTTCCTGGCCCCAAGCTCATAGCTGCGATAGGCGGTCTCGCTGATGCCTGCGAAGTCGGCCACTTGCTTCTGGGTGAGGCCCCTTTTGCCCCTGAGCCTCCTTATCGTGCGTGCGAATCTCGAACTCTCGTCACCAAACAATTCCTCAAGCATGCTTTCGTCCTGCCCTAATGGTTCCACCTAGCGCATTGAAAACGCTGTGCAAATGGTACCACCTCACGTATTTGTGAGCAATTCCTGCGATTTCCATTTAACTCACGTTTTTGTGAGGTATTCTGTTCACATAAGCAAACCTCACGAATCCGTGATGTTTGACGGCGACTCGAAGACACGAGATGAGAATGAGTACACAGATGATCGGAGCAGAGGAAGTCGCAAAGGCCCTGAACACCTCGAAGGGCTACGCCTACAAGGTGATCCGCAAGCTCAACGCCGAGCAGGAGGAGAAAGGCTGCCTGGTGGTGAAGGGAAAGGTCAGCGCCGACTACTTCGCCGAGCGCTACTTCGGAAAGAAGGGCGGCGCGAATGTCGATCAATAAGGACCACGAGCGCGGCACCTACTACGTCCAATGCTATTACCGCGATTGGACCGGGGAGCGCAAGAAGAAGACCAAGCGCGGATTCAAGACAAAGAAGGCCGCTGCAGCCTGGGAGGTGGACTTCCTGCGGCAGATGGAGGGAACGCCAGACATGACGCTCAACGCGTTCTACGAGCTGTACAAGAAGGACATCGCCAAGAAGGTGCGCATCACCACCCAGCGCGGAAAGCAGCAGCTCATCGAGACCAAAATCCTCCCCTACCTGGGCGAGAAGAGGCTCACAGATATAACGCCGCTGGACATCCTCAGCTGGCAGAATGCCATACAGTCGGGGACCACGTCCAACGGCCTTGCCTACAAGGACTCCTACCTGCGAACCATCGGCAACCAGCTGTCGGCAATGCTCAACCATGCCGTCCGCTACTACAACCTTCCCAGCAACCCCATGAGCAAGGTCGACCGAATGGGCAGCAAGAAGACCGACGAGATGCACTTCTGGACCAAGGACGAGTATAAGCGATTCTCCCGGGTGATCATGGACAAGGACGTCTTGCTCATGATCTTCGATGTTCTGTACTGGCTGGGAGTGCGCAGCGGCGAGGCATTGGCGCTCGCGCCCGCCGACTTCGATCTCAAGCGCGGCAGGGTCAGCATCACCAAGACCTACCACCGAATCGACGGCGAGGACGTGATGACCCCGCCGAAGACCCGCAAGTCCAACAGGGTCATCGTGCTCCCGAGGTTCCTCATCGACGAAATCAAGGATTACCTGCTGGCCAATCTAGCAATCCGAACAACCGACCGAATGTTCCCCGTCACCAAGAACTTCCTCAGGCACGAGATGGAGCGAGGATGCAGGGCTGCCGGACTCGAGCCGATCCGAATCCCCGACCTGCGCCACAGCCATGTTTCTTTGCTCATCGAGATGGGCTTCTCCGCCCTTGCCATCGCTGACAGGCTCGGACACGAAAGCACCGAGGTGACCATGATGTACGCCCACCTTTTCCCCAACAAGCAGGACGAGATGACGCAGCAGCTCGACGAGCAGCGCGGCCCGCAAGGGGTCTTCGCCGCAGATGAGATCAAGCCAATGAAGGAGATGTTCAAATGAGCGAGAAGAACCTCGACCCCCAGGGCCGCATGCGAAGCAAGACCGTCGCATTCCGGATGTCCCCGGAGGAGGCGGATCTGCTGCAGAGGTACGCGGACATGAGCGGAATGACCAAGCAGGACTACCTAATCAGCAGGGTATTGCAGCGCGAAGTGACCGTGATTCCCAACAAGCGCATGCAGCTGTACATGGAGGAGAACATGCTCTATGCCTTCAAGGAGCTCAGGCGCCTTGACGCGGGGCAGGTCCTGCCACAGGACCTATCGGAGTTGGTCAGGATGCTGGCTGGCATCTTCGCCGCATTGGGTGGGGAAGACGATGCTGCGGCAGCCTCCGACGACGACCTGATCATGGGATTGGAGAGGTAAACGGTGACTTCTCCTGCAGACCAGGACGGCCCAGGACCTCATGACCGACCCCATCGAGGAGAGGCCCATGCTCATCCATGGGCTCATGGGCGACGGCCTCGGCTTTCTGTGCGCGGCGCCCAAGTCCGGCAAGAGCTGGCTGGCCATGGAAATCGGCATCTGCGTGGCGACGGGAACGCCGTTGTGGGGCCATCAGGTGCGCAAGGGAGCCGTTCTGCACCTTCCGCTGGAAGACACCTACCAAAGGATCACGCAGCGCCTCTGGAGGCTCGCTGACGAGGTTGACGGCAACCTGTTCTTCGCCACGGAGGCCGATGCCCTGGCCGGCGGCCTCCTGGACCAGCTCGCCGATTTCCACGAAGGCCACCCGGACCTCGCGTTGGTGATCATCGACACGCTGCAGATGGTCAGGACCACTTCGCGTGACTACAGCTATTCGGCCGACTACAGGGACATCTCGGAGCTGAAGCGCTTCGCCGACGCGCACGGGATAACCATCCTCATCGTCCACCACACCCGCAAGATGGGCGACAGCGACGTCATGAACACCGTCTCCGGCACCAACGCCATCACCGGCGCGGCGGACTTCACCTGGGTCATCAAGAGGAACAGGAACGACAACGACGCCACGCTGACCATCACCGGCAGAGACGTCGAGGAAAGGGTGGCGGACATCAGCTTTCGCGGCTACCGCTGGGAGATGGTCAAGGAGAAAACGGCAGAGGAGCTGGCCGAATCGACGGTGCCTCTGTGCGTATCCGCGGTCATCGGGTTCGTCGCCGATCTCGGTCATTGGGAAGGTTCCACGAACGCGCTCATGGAAGAGGTGGGGATCGCCGGGATGACGGCGGCGACCGCCCCGGGAGCCGCCCGTGGCTGGGCGCACGAGGGAGCCTCGAGACGAAAGGAGCTCGAGGACGACCATGACCAAGAGCATTAGCAGGAGCCAGGTGAGGCTCATCGCATCGACCAACGCGATATTCGGCGCCGACGAGGCGTGCGCGATGCTGCGCATCAGCCGCGACGCCACGTACCGGCTCGCCAGGGACCCCGATGACCCGTTCCCGATCCGTTACATCGGCGGCAAGACGCGCGACGGCATCGTGCTGCACGACTGTGGCCGGGGTGGTGAAATTGCTGGCACCAAGGTCTCGTCTCGCTGGGGGTCGGGAAGGAGCGAGAAGCCGAGCACGTGCCGTCTGTCGCTTGCATGTCCGTCCAGGTGCGCTATGTTGCGGGCATCGATTCCGGCGTGGTCGCGACCATCTGGTAGAGTGCGGACCCATCAAAGTAACGCCGACGCGCGCCTTGAACTTCCGCGCAGCCCATGATATAAGGTAATTGGTTTTCCGTTAGGAAGGCTTCCAAGTGCCGGGGACGTTTTCCCCGGCTTTTTTCTTATCCAGGAGAATAATGCGAGAACTCAGCATCTTCGTCGACGAGTCGGGAAGTGACGGCCTCTCCGACCGCTACTACCTGCTCACCGTCGTCATGCACGACCAATCCGACAGCATCGCGGACTCAATCGAGGCATATGAGAGCGCCCTCCGCGCGAAAGGGCTTCCGGACATACCTTTTCACGCGTCGCCGCTCATGAACGGCAAGGATCTGTATTCCGGGCTCGACCTGAGAACGCGCAAGATGATGCTCGGCTCCTTCCGGGTATTCTTCCGCCACATGCCCGTGAGGTATCATACCTTCGCATACGCGACCAAGCAGTTCGCCTCGCTCGATAAGCTCGCGGGGGCGATGCGCAGGGATATAGTGAACTTCCTGTTCGACAACCTTGCGGAGCTGCAGGCGTACGACGCGGTCAAGGTTTACTACGACAATGGCCAGCACTCCGTCGCGGAATCGCTTCACCGTGCGATCGAGTATGCGCTGTCGAAGAATGCGGTCGTCTACCGCTCGGCGCAGCCTTCTGAGTACCGGCTGTCGCAGGCGGCGGACTACATCTGTACCATGGAACTCACAGCAATCAAGTACGCGGACCATACAGCCACCGCTACGGACGAGAAGTTCTTCGGAAAGTGGTCCGATTTCAAGAAGGGCATACTGAAGGAGACGCGCAAGAAGCTCGTATAGCGGAACGCTGTGCGGGGGGCGACAAGGGGTGGGAGACACGCTTCGAGTGCAGGAATCTTAAGCGCAAACAGAAGCGTTGCGGCTATTGTTCGGCTCCGATATAGACCCTGGCATGAGCAGAGCCACGTCTCTTGTTCGCATGCTTGCATTGTCGCAAAGATTATAGCAATGCAAGCATGGACATTTCATTGGGCGTGAAACCATAAAGGTTGCCCGGAGGTTGCCAAAAGAAAAGCCTCTGACCTGTTTGTGCAGGTCAGAGGCTCGTAATCGCTAGATATCAACCTACTCCCACTCGATGGTTCTGATTTTGCTGCCCCATCATTCCAGTTGCATCCAGTTTTCGGTGCCGTCTCGAGCCGGGTGCCGCCAAGTAACACCATGTCGCGTTTCTTCGGCTTCGGGGACAAAAGTCGGGATAACTTCAAAAACTTTTTTCAAACTCAGGACGTTGAGTTTTTGTTTTTGTCCCAAAGGCCGCGATTGGCCGCCTTTGGAGGCTCGATAGCGCCGAAAACGCCCGTTTTGAAACTCAGCCGCCCTTTAGCTTGCAAGCCGCCAGCTGCAATCGTAAGTGAATCAGCGCGGGTGGCTTGCGCATCGTGCGCAAAACCCCAGCTCACAGGTCTTCGCCATCGGCGGTCAAAGGGAGTTGTCTCAGGTGGCTTGCCCATGAGTCGACGGTGAGGCCTCCACCGAATGTCGAGAACATGCTGGTAAAATAGGCAATACTTTTTATGACAGGAGACCGGGCATGGCCGAACCCCACGATAGGAAGCCGATCCTCACGATCGAGCAGCAGATAGAGCACCTCAAGCAGAAGGGCGTA